>VBNZ01000113.1:1479-4120 GCA_005877675.1 Gammaproteobacteria bacterium | reverse complement strand
TCGAGCGCGACGGCATGCTGATCATGGTCGACGACGCGCGTTTTCCACTGCGCAAAGGCGAATCTTCGCAGCAGCGTCATGTGCGCTTTCGCACGCTCGGCTGCTATCCGCTGTCGGGCGCGATCGAATCGCGCGCCGACACGCTGCCCGCGATCATCCGCGAGATGCTGCTCGCGACCACGACCGAGCGCCAGGGCCGCCTGATCGACCATGACGCCGGCGCGTCGATGGAAAAGAAAAAAGTCGAGGGCTATTTCTGATGCGTGTCGCCGCGATTTTTTTCGCACGTCATTCCCGCGCGCTCCCAGCGGGACTGCGTAGGCATGGATGCCGGAGCGAACATTCGCGCAGCGAATGGCCCGAAGGGCGCGCGACAGGAGTCGCGCGTAATCCACTGACTTTGCGTTTCGAGAGCAAAGACGCTGGATTCCCGCTAAGAGCACGCGGGAATGGCGAGCGGTATTTAAATGATGCGCGAGGCCCGCTCTAATGCGCGACGAAACCGCTCTGATCGAGAAGGACATCGAGCAGTATCTGGTCACGCACCAGAACAAGTCGCTGCTGCGCTTCATCACCTGCGGCAGCGTCGACGACGGCAAGTCGACCCTGATCGGGCGCCTGCTGTACGAGGCCAAAGCGCTGCTCGACGACCAGCTCGACGCGCTCGACAGCGACTCGAAGAAGCACGGCACGCAGGGCGACGAACTTGATTTCGCGCTGCTCGTCGACGGCCTCTCGGCCGAGCGCGAGCCTTATCGCTTCTTCGCGACCGACAAGCGCAAGTTCATCGTCGCCGACACGCCCGGGCACGAACAATACACGCGCAATATGATCACCGGCGCCTCGACCGCCGATGTCGCGGTGATCCTGGTCGATGCGCGCAAGGGCGTACTGACGCAGACGCGGCGCCACAGCTATCTCGTCTCGCTCGTCGGCATCAAGCATGTCGTGCTCGCGATCAACAAGCTCGATCTGGTCGATTATTCACAACAGGTGTTTGAGCTGATCGATAGCGAGTACCGCGCGTTCGCCGAACGCCTCGGCGGCATCGAGAGCGTCACCAGCATCCCGCTGTCGGCGCTGCGCGGCGACAACATTCTCGCGCACAGCGCGAATACACCATGGTATTCGGGTCCGACTGTGTTGCAGCATTTGGAAAATGTGGAAATTTCTACATTGCGCACTGACGCGCCACTGCGCATGCCGGTGCAATGGGTAAATAGACCGGATCAGAATTTTCGCGGCTTCACCGGCATGGTGTCGAGCGGCGCGATCCGGCCGGGCGACCGCCTGCGCGTCCTGCCCGCCGGCAAGGAAAGCCAGGTGGCGCGTATCGTCACCCAGGACGGCGATCTCGCCGAGGCCGTCGCCGGGCAGTCCGTGACGCTGACCCTCGCCGACGAGATCGATATCAGCCGCGGCGACGTAATCTGCTCGGCGAGCGATCCCGCCGGACTCGCCGATCAGTTCGAGGCGACGATCGCGTGGATGAGCGAGGAAGAATTGCTGCCGGGGCGCGCCTACCTCGTCAAGATCGGCGCGAGCATGGTCGGCGCGGCGATCGCCAAACCGAAATACGTGGTCGAGGTGAATACGCTCGATCACCTCGTCGCCAAGACGCTGCGCCTCAACGAAGTCGGCGTGTGCACGCTCACGCTCGATCGCGCGGTCGCTTTCGATCCCTACGCGGAGAACCGCGATATGGGCAGCTTCATCGTCATCGACCGGCTGAGCAACCAGACCGTCGGCGCCGGTGTGCTGCATTTCGCGCTGCGCCGCTCGCAGAACATCCATTGGCAGGCGGTCGAAGTCGACAAGGCCGCTCGCGCGCGCCTCAACGGACACAAGCCCTGCGTGCTGTGGCTTACCGGCTTGTCGGGGTCGGGCAAATCCACGATCGCCAATCTGGTCGAGCGCAAGTTGCACGCGGCCGGCGTGCGCACCTATCTGCTCGACGGCGACAATGTGCGCCACGGGCTCAACAAGGATCTCGGCTTCACCGATGCCGACCGTGTCGAGAACGTCCGCCGCGTCGCCGAAGTGGCGCGTCTGATGGTGGATGCCGGGTTGATCGTGCTGGCCTCCTTCATCTCGTGGCACCCGGCGAATTCATCGAAATCTTCATCGACACCCCGCTCGCCGTCGTCGAACAACGCGACCCGAAGGGCCTGTACAAGAAAGCTCGGCGCGGCGAGCTGAAGAACTTCACGGGTATCGATTCGCCATACGAGGCGCCGGAGTCGCCGGAGCTACATATCGAGACAGAACTACTCAGCGCCGAAGCAGCGGCGG
The DNA here is from genome assembly GCA_005877675.1 of Gammaproteobacteria bacterium. GTDB lineage: Bacteria > Pseudomonadota > Gammaproteobacteria > Xanthomonadales > Rhodanobacteraceae > Rudaea. The sequence continues at coordinate 1,828 of VBNZ01000113.1, read as the reverse complement.
ACAGGGTTTTTGCGCATTTGCGCGCACAGGGGTTTCTAGCGCAGTAGAAATCACACTGCGTCATTCCGGCGAAAGCCGCAATGACGATTAAGGCATAGGTGCAGGCGTAACCGCCGCGTCATCTTCCCACGCTAGTTTTGCGACTTCGCCTCCTTAGCGCGAGTCGCGTCGATGTCCAAGCCGAGTCTCACCGACAAGCTCGACCAGTTTGTGTTCAACGCGATCTATTCGCGCAATCTCGTGTACAACGCGTGCTGGGAGGACCCGGCGATCGACCGCAAGGCGCTCGCGCTGGGGCCGAGCGATACGCTGCTGGTGATTTCGAGCGCCGGCTGCAATGTGCTCGATT
>VBNZ01000113.1:564-1121 GCA_005877675.1 Gammaproteobacteria bacterium | reverse complement strand
TATGGAACAAGACCGTCAACTGGATCATCTCACGCCAGTTTGTGATGAGCCTGCTCGGCGTGCCATATCCGCAGCGCAAGCTGGTCGAGGCGCAGCATGCGGGCGGCGTATCGCGCTTTATCCGCGAGGCGGTCGAATACGTGTTCCGCCAGTTGCCGCTCGCCGACAATTATTTCTACCGCGTCTACATCACCGGGCAATATCGCAGGGATTGCTGCCCGGAGTATTTGAAAGAGGCGGGCTTTGACGCGCTCAAGGCCGGCCTGGTCGATCGCATCAGGCTGCACACGACGACGGTGACGGAATTCCTTGGCACGAATCCAACGCCGATCTCGCGCTTCGTACTGCTCGATCACATGGACTGGATGAGCTCCTACTATCCCGACGCGCTGGTCGAGGAGTGGAACGCGATCCTCGCGCGTGCCACGCCGGGGGCGCGTATACTCTTGCGCAGCGCGCAGTCCAAGCCCGCATTCCTCGAAAGCATCCGCGTCGGCCCCGGCCAGAACCGGCTGCGCGAGATCTTGCATTTTGCCGACGATCTGGCCGATTCCCTG
>VBNZ01000113.1:0-453 GCA_005877675.1 Gammaproteobacteria bacterium | reverse complement strand
AACCTGCAGCGTTTCTACGGCGCGCAGGCTGGCGAGTACGACCGCTTCCGCGAACGCCTGCTGCAGGGCCGCGCCGAACTGATCATGCGCCTGCGTCTTACGCTGCCGCGCGATGCGCATGTGGTCGAACTCGGCGGTGGCACCGGACGCAATCTCGAATTCTTCAATTCGGCGCTGGACGATATCGCCGCGTTCGATCTCGTCGACCTCTGCCCTGCCCTGCTCTCACGCGCGCGCGCGCGCGTTGCTCGTCACGCGCAGGTGCGCGTGATCGAGGGGGATGCGACCATGTTCCGCCCGGCGCGGCCGGTCGATTGCGTCTATTTTTCTTACTCGCTCACGATGATCCCGGACTGGCGCGTCGCGATCGACAATGCGCTCGCGATGCTCAAGCCCGGTGGCACGCTCGGTGTGGTCGATTTCTATCATTCAGCCGCGCAACCCGATCCGGGA
>VBNZ01000320.1:1026-2603 GCA_005877675.1 Gammaproteobacteria bacterium | reverse complement strand
GTCAAGCGTCGAAATGACCGGGTCCAACGCGGCGAATTCGCAAATAGCTTGAAATTCCATTTGCCGTGTGCGTAAGCCGAAGGTCAGCTGCGAAACTACGCTTCGATTTCGCTGCTACGCAAGCTACGCTCAGCACGAAAGATTACTTTGAATCGCTCCACGCGTAGGCGTAACGCAGCGCACGATCGCAACAACGCCTACAATTGCGAATTCGCAATCATAGGCGTGTGCATGGCGCTCAACGCGACCACCTACAAGGCCGAGCTGGCTATCAGCAACATGGATCGGCACTACTACGCGACCCACGCGCTCACGCTGGCTCGACATCCATCCGAGACCGATGAGCGTCTGATGGTGCGGCTGCTCGCGTTCGCGATGTATGCCGACGAGCGCCTGCAGTTCGGCAAAGGCATCAGCAGCGACGATGAGCCCGATCTATGGCGCAAGGACCTGACCGGCGAGATCCTCGAATGGATCGGGCTGGGCCAGCCCGACTGGTGGGCGTGGTGCGGACGCGTGGTGGGACAAGAACAAGGCCTCGCTCGCGCGCGCGAAGAATCTCACAGTGATCGACATAGCACCCGCGGCAGTTGCCGAACTCGGTGCGCTGGCCGAGCGCACGATGCGTCTGCAATGCATGATTCAGGATCATCAGGTGCAGGTGTTCGGCATCGATGTCGCCGTGAGCATCGATCCAAGCGTGCGCATGTCACCGTTGCAACCGGTGTATTAAGTGCCGTGGCGTATGACAGCGGAACAGATAGCGACTTGCTTGCTCTGCCAACGTCCGGCTTGATTTTCACTCCGCAAATAGCAATTGCGGTTGGCTTTGCTGCAGCTCGGCGCCAGCCACCGGCATTTCGGCGCGATCCATCCACTTCCGCTGTCGTAGGCCTCTAGTGGCGGAAACCTTCGACGCCCTGATTATCGGCGGCGGTGCCGCCGGCTTGATGTGCGCGATCGCAGCGGGCCAGCGCGGACGACGCGTATTGGTGATCGAGCATGCGAACCGCGTCGGCAAAAAAATCCTGATGTCCGGCGGCGGTCGCTGCAACTTCACCAACACCGGCACGACGTCGGCGAATTTTCTCTCGGCGAATCCGCATTTCTGCAAATCGGCGCTGGCGCGCTACACGCCGGCCGATTTCGCCGCGCTGGTCGAGCGTCACGGCATCGCGTATCACGAGAAGGAACTCGGTCAGCTGTTCTGCGACGACTCGTCGAAGCAGATCGTGCGCATGCTGCTGGACGAATGCGCGGCGGCCGGCGTGCGCATCGAGACGCATTGCGCAGTCGAGCGCGTGCGCCACGGCGAGATGTTTCATCTCGATACTGCGTTTGGTGAATTCAGCGCACCCGCGTTGGTCGTCGCGAGCGGCGGGCTGTCGATCCCGAGCATGGGCGCGAGCGGTTTCGGTTACGAACTTGCGCGGCAGTTCGGCCATCGCGTGTTGCCGACGCGCGCGGGACTCGTGCCGCTGACCTTGAGCGGCAAGCATTCCGAACGCCTCGCCGACCTCGCCGGCGTGGCCCTGCCGATCGAGGCGCGCTGCAATGGGGCGAGCTTTCGCAATTTC
>VBNZ01000320.1:0-1018 GCA_005877675.1 Gammaproteobacteria bacterium | reverse complement strand
GCAATTTCATGTTGATCACGCATCGCGGCATCAGCGGTCCGGCGATTCTGCAGATTTCCTCGTACTGGAATCCGGGCGATGATCTGCGTGTGGATCTACTGCCGGGCGAGGACGCCTGCGCATGGTTGCGCGCGCAACAGCTCGAACGTCCGGCGGCGGAATTCAAGACGGTGCTGGCCGAGCGCCTGCCGAAACGTTTCGCGCAGCGCCTGTGCGAACACTGGCTGGCGAACAAACCGCTGCGCCAGTATCGCGAGGCCGAGTTGCGCGATATCGCGGTGCAACTTGCCGACTGGCCGTTGATCGCGAGCGGCACCGAGGGTTATCGCACCGCCGAAGTGACGCTGGGTGGCGTCGACACCGACGAGATTTCCTCGACCACGATTCAATCCAAGCGCGTGCCCGGCCTGTATTTCATCGGCGAAGTGCTCGACGTGACCGGCTGGCTCGGCGGCTACAACTTCCAGTGGGCCTGGGCCAGCGCGGCGGCGTGCGCCCGGGCGTTGGAGAGCGGCCACTAACGGCCGTTGCAGCCCTTTTGCGAGCGGGCTATACGGATAAAATGCGCCTGGTCGGCATAGCCAAGATCGATCGCGATATCGGCCCAGTCCGTGGCTGCCTCCTGCGCGATGCGCGCCGCCGCCTCGTGCAGGCGATAGCGCTGGATCATCCATTTCGGACCGATGCCGACATAGTCGTCGCACAGGCGCTGCAGTTTGCGCAAGCCGATACCGAATTGCGCGACGATCTGGTCGACGTGGGTGATCGTGCGATCGTTCGCGATTTTCGTCGCGATCTCGCTGATCAGCGCGAGGGTCGCGTCGGCTTGCGGCGCCAGCGCGCGCAGAAAATTCTCGATCGCGGCAAATGCGGTTTGATCGTCGGGCCCGGTCAGAACGCCAGCAATGAAAGCGGTGTGCCGTGCGCCGAACAGCGTTTGGAGCGACACGGTCTTGTCAGTCAGCGTCGAAGCGGACACATCGATGAACGGCCGAAATCCGCCGGGGCGGAACTTCAC
>VBNZ01000005.1 GCA_005877675.1 Gammaproteobacteria bacterium | reverse complement strand
GATGCGCGCGGAGTACAGCAGCTTGCCTGACGAGTGCGTCTTGCCGCGATCGTGATCGAAGAACACGCCGGGCGAACGATGCAGCTGCGAGACGATTACACGCTCGGTGCCGTTGATGATGAAGGTGCCGGTGTCGGTCATGAGCGGCAGTTCGCCCATGTAGACTTCCTGCTCCTTGACGTATTTGATCGCCTTGTTCGATGCCGGCGATTCCTTGTCGTAGATCACCAGGCGCACGAGCACACGCAGCGGCGCGCCGTAGCTCATACCGCGCGAACGGCACTCACGCTCGTCGAACGCCGGCTCGCCGAGGCGATAGCTCACGTATTCGAGCGCGGCGTTACCGGAGTAGCTGACAATCGGGAATACCGACTTCAGCGCGGCATGCAAGCCGTGTTCGTCACGCTTCGTGCCTTCCTTGCCTTCCTGCAGGAATTCGCGATACGAATCGGTCTGGATCGCGAGCAGTGGTGGAACACCGAGTACGACTGGGCGCTTGCCGAAATCCTTGCGGATGCGCTTCTTTTCGGTGAAGGAGTAGGTTGTCGTCATGGCTGGGCACCACCTTAGATGTCATGCGCCGGACTGAGGGAATCCGGTGCGGGGAGGAAGTTCTTGATTAAATCTGGCGAGGCGTCAGGCAGAAGACGATGCGTGAGGATCGGAACCGTCAGAAACGGTAGTCTGGCTCCGTAAGTTCAGCATCATCGTCTTCGGTCTGGCGTCTCATAGCTGCCTTGAATCAGCAGCAACGAACAAAGCCCGGGAGCTTGCGCCCCCAGGCTCGTTGCCGTCATTCCCGCGAAAGCGGGAATCCAGTGACTTTCTTTGTGTTCCAAATAAATCAACTACTCTGGATCCCGTGTCATCGACCATCCATGGCCTGCACGGGATGACGGCATCCTGCCGTCACTTGACCTCTACGGTCGCGCCGGCGGCTTCGAGTTCCTTCTTGAACTTCGCGGTGTCGTCCTTGTTCACGCCTTCCTTGACGGTGGCGGGAGCGGACTCGACCAGGTCTTTGGCTTCCTTCAGACCCAGGCCGGTGATCGCGCGCACAGCCTTGATCACCTCGACCTTCTTCTCGCCCGCGGATTTCAGAGCGACCGTGAACTCGGTCTTCTCTTCAACCGGCGCGGCGGCGGCAGCGCCACCGCCAGCAGCGGCCACGGCCACCGGAGCGGCAGCGGACACGCCAAACTTTTCTTCGAAAGCCTTGACCAGATCCATCACTTCCATGAGGGGCTTGGCAGCAATTGCTTCGAGAATTTGATCGTTGCTAAGGGACATTTGATTTACTCCTGAAAATTTTATCGAACAGCTAAAAAGTTGCCGTTGGGTATGTGGTAATCAAGCTGCCGATTTCTGCTCGCCGACCTTGCCCAGCACGCGCGCGAGTTGCGACGCGGGCTCGGCCATGACGCGAGCGAGCATGGTTGCAGGCTGCAGCAGCAGACCGGCAAAGATCGACAGGGCCTGTTCACGGGTCGGCAGCGACGCGAGCTTCTCGACATGAGAGCCCGGGTACATCTGCCCACCGATCGCGACGACCTTGGCGACCAGCTTTTCATTCGCCTTGGAGAACTCCTTGACCAACCGGCCGGCAGCACCCGGATCTTCCTCGGAGAAGGCATACAGCATCGGGCCGACGAGCGCGTCTTTGACGCACGCGTAGTCGGTGCCCTCAACCGCACGCGAAACCAGGGTGTTCTTCGCGACTTTCACGAAGACCTTGGATTCACGCGCCTTCTTGCGCAGCTCAGTGAGCTGCCCCACGGTAAGACCGGAATACTCGGCGGCGACCAACGAGTGAGCCTTGGCGGCCACATTCGCCAGTTCGGCAACGACGACTTTCTTTTGCTCAAGATTGAGCGCCATTGCTTTTTCCTTCCGAACTTGGATGTACTCACCGCATCTGCGGAGCGCACATCCCGACATTCACACGGATCGCAATTCCCTTTCGATCCGCTGGCGTCTTGCGACACCGACTCTGGTGGCCGTTCGATTAACTCTCACGGGCATCACCATCTGCGCAGGTTATTTTCCCTGTCGATTAAGGTTTGATACCGCTCGCGTGAACTTGCGCTTCGTGCGCCTGCGAGTACTTCCGTGCGGCGATACTTCAACCACCTGCGGTCTTTGACGGCTCCGGCCTCGCGGCCGGCGCCCTCAAATTCGTTTGCCCTCACCGCTACAGTGAAGGATTGACGCTCAAGCCGACAATGTGGCTTGATCGATATTGATACCCAGACCCATCGTGCTCGACACCGATACCTTCTGCAGGAAGATGCCCTTGGCGGTCGACGGCTTGGCGCGGTTCAAATCGGCGAGCAACGCGGCGAGGTTTTCCTTGAGCGCGTTGACTTCGAAATTCACCTTGCCGATCGAGGCGTGCACGATGCCGGCCTTGTCGTTGCGGAATTTGACCTGACCCGCCTTCGCGTTCTTGACCGCGGTGACGACGTCGGCGGTGACCGAGCCATCCTTCGGATTCGGCATCAGGCCGTGCGGACCAAGCAGCTGGCCCAGCTTGCCGACGACGCGCATCGCATCAGGAGTGGCGATGACGCGACCGAAATTCAAGTCGCCGCCCTGCATTTTCTCGGCGAGATCGTCCATGCCGACCGCATCGGCGCCGGCGGCCTTGGCCGCTTCCGCCTTCTCGCCGGCCGGGCAGAACACCGCCACGCGCACGGTCTTGCCGGTGCCGTGCGGCAGCAGCGTCGAGCCGCGCACGCCCTGGTCCGACTTCTTCGCATCGATGCCGAGGCGAATCGCCACGTCGACCGATTCGACGAACTTGGTCTTGGAGTTGTCCTTGATAATCTTGAAGGCCTCGTCGATCGAGTAGGACTTGCCTTCGGCGACTGCACCCTGCATCGCCTTGTAACGCTTGCTGATCTTCGCCATGGTCAGATCTCCGTGTTCAGGCCCATGCTGCGCGCGCTACCAGCGATGGTGCGCACTGCGGCATCCATATCGGCGGCCGTGAGGTCCGCCATCTTGGTCTTCGCAATCTCTTCGAGCTGCTTGCGCGTGACCTTGCCCACCTTTTCGGTGTTGGGACGCTTGCTGCCCGAGGTGATGCCCGCGGCCTTCTTCAGCAGAATCGACGCCGGCGGCGTCTTCATGATGAAGGTGAAGCTGCGGTCCGAATACGCGGTGATGATCACCGGAATCGGCAGACCAGGTTCCATCTTCTGCGTGGCGGCGTTGAACGCCTTGCAGAATTCCATGATGTTGAGGCCGCGCTGACCGAGCGCGGGACCGACCGGCGGCGAGGGGTTGGCCTGACCGGCCTTCACCTGCAGCTTGATGTAGCCAACTACTTTCTTTGCCATTGTTTTATCTCCTCGAGTTCAAACGCCGGTTGTACGGCTCCTCGCTTTCGTTTTACTTCGGAACCGGGACTCGGGACTCGGGACTCGGGAAAAGCAGAGCGACCACGCTTTTGCTCTTCCCGAGTCCCGAGTCCCGAGTCCCGGGTCCCGGCCCTTCAGGCCTTCTCCACCTGGCCGAATTCCAACTCGACCGGCGTCGAACGCCCGAAAATCAGCACCGCCACACGCAGACGGCTCTTTTCGTAATTCACTTCCTCGACCACGCCGTTGAAGTCGTTGAACGGGCCATCGGTGACACGCACCATCTCGCCCGGCTCGAACAACACCTTCGGTCGCGGCTTCTCGACGCCTTCCTGCACACGCTGCAGGATCGCGTCGGCTTCCGAATCCTTGATCGGCAACGGACGGTCCGCGGTACCGCCGATGAAGCCCATTACCTTCGACGTTTCCTTGATCAGATGCCAGGACTCATCATCGATCTTCGCGCCCTTGCCTTCCGCGTTCGTCTCTATCTGCACGAGCACGTAACCCGGGAAGAACTTGCGCTCGCTCTTGCGCTTCTGCCCACCGCGCATTTCGATCACTTCTTCCGTCGGCACCAGCACTTCGCCGAACTTGTCCTGCATGCCGGCGCGTACGATGCGCTCCTTGAGCGCGCGCACGACCTGGTGCTCGAAGCCCGAGTAGGCGTGAACCACGTACCATCTCTTGGCCATTTAGCGTCCCGCCTTGAGCAGATGATCCAGGACCGTCCACTTCAGGGTGAGATCGATCAGGCCAAGAATCAGACTGAGCACCACCACGACGACAAAAATTACCGCCGTGGTCTGGATCGTTTCCTGTCGCGTCGGCCATACGACCTTGCGCAGCTCGAAATTCGATTCGAGCAGAAAATCGCGCAGCGCATGACCCGTGCGCGTGAAGAACCCGATCGCACCGGCCGCGATAAACCCGCCGAGCAACACCAAAATACGCTGCCACGTGGCCCAGTCGTTGTACCAGTAGTACGCGAACACACCCGCCGCGAGCACGATGGCCGCAACAACGAGTTTCGCGATGTCGGCGGCGGAATTCCCGCCTACCTGTTCTGCTTTCGTATTCATAGATTTGACGCGATTCCCTCGCAAGAGCCGCACATCCTGTACGGACTTCTCAACAATTTCTACCGCAGTCATCCAGCGACAGCGATCTGGCACGCCAGGAGGGACTCGAACCCCCAACCTGCGGTTTTGGAGACCGCTGCTCTGCCAATTGAGCTACTGGCGTGTGTTCGTTTGTTCCTCAAGGCGACCTTGCCTTTTGCTTGTCATTCCCGCGTGCTTCTAGCGGAAATCCAGTGCCTTTGCCAGCGAGAGTCGCTGGATCCCCGCTTTCGCGGGGATGACGTATTGGCAAAGGCGCTCGCGCTTTATGCGCGAGCGCGCCAACACGTCACTTGACGATCTTCGCCACCACGCCCGCGCCGACGGTGCGGCCGCCTTCGCGAATCGCGAAGCGCAGACCTTCTTCCATCGCGATCGGGTGGATCAGGCTCACTACCATCTTGATGTTGTCGCCCGGCATGACCATCTCCACGCCCGCCGGCAGCTCCACCGATCCCGTCACGTCCGTCGTACGGAAGTAAAACTGCGGACGGTAGCCCTTGAAGAACGGCGTATGACGGCCGCCTTCGTCCTTCGACAGCACATACACCTCAGCGTCGAAGTCCGTGTGCGGAGTGATCGATCCCGGCTTGCACAGCACCTGGCCGCGCTCCACTTCATCGCGCTTGGTGCCGCGCAACAGGATACCGGTGTTGTCGCCTGCACGACCTTCGTCGAGCAGCTTGCGGA
>VBNZ01000004.1:14858-17180 GCA_005877675.1 Gammaproteobacteria bacterium | reverse complement strand
GATGAAGACCAAGATGGACATGTTCCCGTCCAACGCGGCGAAGGAATTGCATCTGCAATATCAGCTCAATGCGTTGTACACGCTGCCCGAGCTGGATCGCGCGATCGCCGGCATCGAGAACCACCTCGAAGCGCACCGCGCCGAATATCACATCAAGAACATCTACAGCTATTTCAACGAGCAGGGTAACGCGATGACCAACATCCTGTTCGAAGAGAAGGCGGTGAAGGATCCCGTTGCGCTGACTGACGCAATCCGCAAGGGCCTGCCCAAGGTCCCGGTCGGCGAGATTACCTTCGGCTTCAACGACGGCGGTGGCGGAGGTGGCGACGATTCGATCCAGCTGCAGCTCAACGGCGACTCGGCCGTGGTGTTGCGCGATCTCGCCACCAGTGTGATTCCGGCGCTGCAACGCATCCCGCAGCTGCGCGATGTGCGCACGACCGAGGACAACGGCAATCGCGAGATGGCCGTGCGCGTCGATCGGGACAAGGCCAAGACGTACGGGTTTTCTGCGACCGACGTGTCGCAGTTCGTCGCAATCGCGTTGCGCGGCATGCGCCTGAAGGATTTCCATGGCGGCGAGACGCCGGTGCCGGTGTGGCTGCGCTTCAATAATACCGACGCGCAGAGCATCGACGATCTGTCCGATTACAAGCTGCGCCGTCCCGACGGCACCGCGATTCCACTGCTGTCGGTCGTCGATATCGGCACACGCAATGCGGCATCGGTGATCGAGCGCTCGGCGCGCAAGACCTCGCTGGGCATCAAGGCGAGCATCGCCCCCGGTGCGACCAAGCCTGAAGCGCGCAAGGCGATCGAGGCGATGATGAAGACCGTGCAGCTGCCGCCGGCCTATACCTTCAGCTTCGGCCAGAGTTTCAACAACGACGATGAAGCCGGCAGCACGATGCTGTTCAATACGCTCATCGCGCTCGTGCTGGTCTATGTCGTGATGTGCGCGATGTTCGAGTCGCTGATTTATCCGGCAGCGATTCTCACGACATTCCTGTTCTCGATCTTCGGCGTGTTCTGGCTGTTCTGGGTGACCGGCACCACGTTCACGATCATGGCCTCGATCGGCGTGCTGATTCTGATGGGCGTCGTCGTCAACAATGGCATCGTCATGATCGTGCACATCAACCAGCTGCGCCACGCCGGCCTCGATCGCCGTGCCGCACTGATCCAGGGTGCGAAGGACCGCCTGCGCCCGATCCTGATGACCATGGGTACCGCGATCCTCGGCATGGTGCCGCTATGCATCAGCAATGCCGGCGTCGGCGGCGGCAATCTCGCGTATTACCCGATGGCGCGTGCGATCGCCGGCGGCTTGATCTTCTCGACACTTGTGAGTCTGCTCATATTGCCGACGATCTATTCGCTGCTCGACGATGCGAGCTTGTGGGCCAAGCGCATCATGCGCGACGCCAAGGCGCGGCGCTGGCGGCCCCAGACGGCGTGATAAGCTGGGCCGCAGGATAGCTCCAATAGGTCCATAGCGGACTTGGCAGAGCGCACCGAGCCCGGAAAACCTCCGGGCTCTGCTTAGGAAACCTTCACGCGCGCGCGGCCACAATCGCGCGCATGAACTATCAGGACGCTCAGCCCCCCACCATGCCTGTCGCAGACACTGCAACGTCCGGCCACGCTGCTGAACGCGCCGCTGCGCTGCCCGACACCGGCATCTTCCGCATCCTCGTCTGTCGCACGAGCCACAGCCTCGGCAACACCTTGCTGGTGACGCCGCTCCTGCGCGAGATCGAGGCGACCTGGCCTGGTGCGGAAATCGATATCGTCACGCGCAATCAGATCGCCGATGAAATCTTTGGCGGTTATGCGAGCGTGCGTCATATCGTGCGCCTGCCACGTCACGGCGTGCGCCATCCGCTGCACCTGCTGCGCGACCTGCGCCGCATACGCCAGACGCGCTACGATCTGGTGATCGATCCCGACTTGCGCTCGCGCTCCGGGCGCATGCTGTTGTCGCTGAGCCATGCGCGTTACAAGCTCGGCTACGCGGGGGCGCGCGATGCGCAGGCATTGACGCATGCGATCGATCCGCAACGGGCGCCTAAACACGCCGGCCAGTTTCCCGTTGATTTGCTGCGCACTGCGCGACGCGTTGCCGCAAACGACTATCCACCGCTTGATCTGCGTCTCTCCAGCAGCGAGCGCGCAGAAGGTGCCCAGGTGCTTGATCAGGTACTCGCGCGCGCTCCCGCGCGCAAGCACACGATCGGCATCTTTGCCAACGCAACCGGACACAAGTTGCTGCCGACGGCGTGGTGGCGCGAGTTCTTGCCGACGATCGAGCAGCACTAT
>VBNZ01000004.1:5896-14837 GCA_005877675.1 Gammaproteobacteria bacterium | reverse complement strand
GAGATCGTGCCGGCCAGCGGCAAGTCGATGCTCGATGCACGCTACCCCGCATACTATTCAAGCAGCGTACGCAAGATTGCCAAGGTGCTGTCGCAGCTCTCGCTGTTGATCACACTCGACTGCGGCATCATGCATCTGGCGCGCGCAAGCGGCACTCGTGTCGCGGCAGTGTTTACCGTGACCAACGCAGCACAGTGGGGGCCTTACGGCGAAGGCGCGCATGTGATCGATGGCGCCGACGTCAGCGCGGCCGAGGTTGCCCGGCGGTTGATCGGGGAGCTGCCTGCAGCCACCCTGACAAGCACATGATCACGCCGCTGACGCCACTGCTCGTGCGCTTCGGCCGCATGGGCGACATGGTACTGCAGGCGCCGCTGCTGCATTTGCTGCACCGACGTTATGGCCATCCATGCACGCTGCTGAGTGCCGGTTCCTGGTCGCGCGCACTCTACGCCGGCAGCGAGGACGTTGCCGCGATTTGGCAGCTGCGCGGCCGACATACACCCTTCATATTGAGCCCACAGCGCTGGTTGCTTGCGCGCGCACTGCGGCGGCATACAGGTCCGATCTACGTGAGCGAGGATGTCGAAAAACAACGTCGCCGCATACGCGCGCTGCTCGCACGGGCGGGTGTGGACGGCGAGCGCTGCATGTTTATCGATCCTGCTGCGAGCGATGTGCACTGGGTCGACCGTCTGCTTGAGTTCGGCATGCTGACGCCGCCCGCGTTCGACGCCGCGGCCTATGCGTGGCACGAAGCGGATCTGCAGCGCGCGCCGCACTTGCCGATCGATGCCGCGGATCACCGCGACCTCGATGCGTGGTTGCGCAGTCGCGAAATCGACGCCGCGCCATTGGTATTGATTCAACCCGGCAACAACCGCACCAATCGCCGCCGTGGCAGCCGGCAATCGGATAGCAAAGCATGGCCGCTCGAGCGCTGGATTGCGGTGATACATGCGATCCGCGCGCAACATCCCGCGATGCGTTTCATCTTGTGCGGCGGCGCGTCGGAAACCGCCATGCTCGGCGAGATCCGCCAGCGCTGTGCGATCGATCGCGTCGATGTCGCTACGCGCGATCTGCCGCTGCGCCGCTTGCTCGCACTGGCGGAGCGTTCGCACGGCATGATCGCGGTCGACACCGGTCCGGCACACCTGGCCGCCGCGGCTGGCTGTCCGCTCATCGTGCTTTATGGCGCCGAGTCGCCCGCGCGCTGGGATCGGCGCAGCGCGCATGGCAGCGAGGTGATCAATCTCGGCGGACCACCTCAACGCACGCGCGTCGATGAGATCTCCGCGGACGAGGTGATCTCTGCCTGGCAGCGGCTTTGCGCAAAGAGCTACGGCAAGGAGTTGACGGCCGCTAGCGCGGCCTGAGCGAAACGCGTCTCCAGCGCATCGGGCTGAGGCGATTGCGCAAACCATGCGGCCAGAATCTGTTCGAGTTCTGCTTCGGGCGTTGCGTTCGTGCGTTCGCGCATGCGCGAAGCAAGGCGCTGCAACTGGTAGTTCATGCGCAAATCGCGATCTTCCGCAGCCGTGTCCACGCCGGCGAGAAACTCGAGTTCAACCAAACGCATGCGCGCGTTTGCATCTTCCGCCGGCGGCACGATGCTTTGCTCACCCGCATGCGCGTAACGAGCGTTCAATGCGCCGGCGAGTACGCCTGTGACGGACGTCTGCGCGGCCCATCGTTCGGAAATTTCCGCGGCGGGCACCGCGCCGGACTCGAGCTTGCGCAGCAGGGCGTACTTCTCCATCGTCAGCGTGAAGCGCGACAAGCGTTGCGCGCGTACTGCACCCTGTAGGCGCAGCGACGCAGCTTCGTGTGCTTTGCGGTAGCGTTGTTCCAGCGCGCGCTCGGGACTTGCGAGTGCTTGCCAGCGCGCGGCTAGCGAGCGCAACGCCGCTTGCGACACATCGAGCGGCTGCGATGCGTCGCGGTGCAGCGCATCGATCTCGGCAAGCAGCGCCTCAGCTTGAGCACGAGCAGCAGCGTCGGCGGCGGTGCGCTCATTGCGCGCGGTGTCGAGTTTGCCGAACACCGCGTCGCAATGTTGGCGAAAAGCGTTCCACTGGCGCTGATCGGCCGCGCGGCGGCCTTGTCCCAGGGATGTCCATTCGCGTTGCAGTTCACGCACGTCGCGCGCCGCACTACCCGGCTCTGCGCGTTGCACAAGTGCTGCGGCACGTTCGATCAATTTATCGCGTGCGCTTTCGATACCGGCAAGGTGCGCATCGATGCGCGGTGCGAGCTTCGCTATCGCTTCTTTCAGGCGCTTCGCCATCGCTGTGCGCTCGCGCGGATCGACTGTATCGAGCTCGCGCAGCGCGTCGCCGAGTTGTCTGCGTAAAGTCGATGCGGCTTTCCAGTCGACGATCTCGTCCGGCAGCGCGACGTTCGCTTGCAGCAGCGCTTCAATCTCGTCCGCGTGGCTGCGGCGGACGGCATCGCGCTTTTCAAAGTACGTTCTGGTCGGCTTGAGTACGCGATGGCACAGCGCATTGAAGCGTCGAGCCAGTCCGGATTCGACGTCGCTTGCACCTTGTGATGCGTCGAGCCGCTGCCACTCCGAGCGCGCCTCGCGCACGCGCGTGGCAAGCGCGTCCGGATGCAAACCCGCTGCCGGCAGCGCTTCGATTTCGGCACAAAGTGCCACGCGTCGCTGATCGTTCGACCAGCGCTGCCAGTGGGCGAGTTCCGCATAGCGCGCGTGCAAAGGAGCGAGCCGCGCTGCGAGCGCTGCAGGCAGGTCGCCGAGTAATTTGAGTTTGCGGTCGAGCGCGATGTGCAATTCATGTACGGCGTAGACGTCACCGGTTTCGAGGCGCGCCGCATATTGGTCGCTGAGCTGCTCGGCGTCGCGCAAAAGGACACGATGCTGTTCGCGTTCGCGTTTCGCTGCCTCGGCGGCGGCCGCGAGCGATGCATGGACGCGTGCCTGCGCTGCGAGCAGATCGATACTCGCGACCGCCGCAGCAAGAGATTCGGCGGGTTGCGCGGATTCTGCATGCGGCGTTGCGGCTGCCACCTCGACGCGCGGTTTCGGCGCGAGCAGGTCGGTCTGCATCTGCCGCAGCAGCGAGAGAGCGGCACGAAAGCGCCCCTGCAACTCGGCCGGTTCAGCGCCGCCGAGTTGCCCCCATTCGCGCTCGATTGCAGCACGGGCTTCGGTGTCCTGCGCCTGCGCCGAACGCAGCAAGGCCTCGGCGCGCGCGCACAGCATCTGCGCTTTTTCTGCGATCGCTCGCACATCCCCAGTGCCGATGCGCATGCTTGCAGCCAGTTCGCGTGCGCGGCGGTTGATGGCCTTGTCGGTTTTGCGCGCGCGCTCGGCGATGCGTTCGAGCACGGCGATATCGTGAATGCGTTCGAGCGCCGCTGCACGCAGGCGCGCATCGGGATCGGTCAACGCGCGATCGGCCAGCAATGCCGGGCGTGCCACGCGTTCGAGCGCGGCAGCGCGCAGATCGCGGTCGCGCGCGCGCGTGGCGACATCTTCGATTTCAGCGGCGCTCAATGTGTCGAGTTCGGCGATGCGCCGCGCAAGTGACGGCACGCGCGCATCGTCGGAGCAGAGCAGGGCGACATAGGCGTTGCGTGCAGTCATGCGCACCTGACCATCGGCGTCGCCGGTCGAGCGCTCTCGCCAGGTTTCGTAGTCGTCGAGGCGCTTGAGTGCCGCGAGGCGCACGCCGGCGTCGGCGTCTTCGCGTGAGATCTGCGGCAACGCCGCGGTGAGTTCGGCATCGTGTGCCTGCACGACCGCTGCGCGGCGCACCTGCGGGTTCTTGTCCTGCCAACGCGGCTTGAACAGCAATCGGGCCAGATTTTTCATTGCGGTCGCGTCAGAGCAGGCGTTGGAAGATGCGGATCCCTGCGAGGTATTCGCCCAGAATCATGCCGAAGTTTGAAAAAAGGAACACGAGCAGCGTGCGCGACACGCGGTTTTTCCACCAGCCGCGCCATTCGATCACATCGTCGCGCAGCGATTCGAAGTCGGCAACGCGCGGGCGGCGCAGTGACATCTCGACCGCCGCGCTGACCGCGCCAACCGGCACGAACGGACGGAACGGCTTGAGCGGTCCGACCACGGCCGCGGTAAGCACACTCAGGATATGACCGCCGCCAAGCAATGCGCCGAGCGCCGCGAGGCCGCCAGTGAAAAGTACCCAGTCCTTGAGCGCATCGATGCCGAGATGCGCGCCGCGCGTAAATGTATACACGATGGCGCACAGAATCGCGATCAGCACGCCGTAGCCGAGCCACTTCGGCCAGCGTGCCGCAGGCGGCGCTGCGTTCAACGCAAGCAGTGCGTCGGAAGGCGCACCGCGTTGTGCTTCCAACTCGCGCGAAATGCCGGCGAGATGCCCCGCACCAATCACCGCTAGCACACGCTTGGGCATCAAGCTCGCCTTGGCACTCTCTTCGCGCAGGCGCGCGGCCATAAAGCTGTCGCGCTCGCCGATCAGACTGCGGAAAAGCGGCTCGGACTGCTCGGCGAATTCGTTGAAGGCGCCTTGCAGGATGTCGCCTTGCTTGAGCTTTTCGATATCGGCCTCGGCGACGTCGCCGCGCTCGAACAAGCTTGCGACAAGCCCCGCGAGCACGCCAAAGCGCTGAAAGAAACCGACGCTGTGATAAGCGCGGCGCAAGGTCAGGCTCACTTCACGGTCGATCAGCCAGACGGGTTTGTGTTGCGCTTCGGCGAGTTCCGCGGCGATCTTCATTTCCGCGCCCGGCTCGATGCCGAACTGCTCGGCAAGACGTCTCTGATACGCCGACAGCGCAAGATTTGCTGCGACCATGCCGGCCTTGCCTTCGCGGATGATCTGCAGCAAATCAAGATTACGCCAGGCTTCGCGATCGCGCATTGCGCGGTAACGCGTGTCGCACAGCTCGACTGCAATTGCGTCGAAATTTTCGCGCTCGATCAGGTCGCGCACCGCTGCGACCGATGCACGCGAGACATGCGCCGTACCAAGCAGGGAATATTCGACGCCATCGCGCGTGACGCGCGCGAAGGGTTGGTCGGTGAGGGAATTGTTGGGCTCGGCTGCAGTTGCCGCCGCGGTGGAATCGCTCATGGTCTGACTCGAGTTATGTGCGGCTAGTCGCGGTAGCGCTTGAGCAGATCGCCGTAGGCATCGATACGGCGGTCGCGCAGGAATGGCCAAATACGCCGCACAGCTTCGCTGCGCTGCATGTCGATCTCGGCGTTGGATGACGGCCGTCGTCTCGCGGCTTCATATGCCAATTACTTGATTGTCAATGCCGCGTGTGCTGTCCGGCGCAGGTTCGAAGCCGTAGCGGTTGCATGCGAGCAAGGGCAGGCCGTTCGCAACGGCATGACCGCGCTGCACCGTGATCCAGGCATCGCGCTGGCGCGCCTTCTCAGACGCATCGTCAGCGGGATCCCAGCCGATCGCAGTGGGATAGAGCAGTAGATCCGCGCCGGCCAGCGCCATCAGGCGCGCGCCTTCTGGATACCACTGATCCCAGCAAACCAGCAAACCCAATTTTCCGACCGAAGTCTCAATCGGATCGAAACCGAGATCGCCCGGCGTGAAGTAGAACTTCTCATAGAACGTCGGGTCGTCGGGAATGTGCATTTTGCGGTATTTTCCACAAATATCCTTTTTGCGGTCGAACACCACGGCGGTGTTGTGATACAGGCCGGCAGCGCGTCGCTCGAAAAGGGAGGCGACGATCACGAGTTTCAGTTCCTCAGCGAGCGCGCCGAGGCGCGCGGTGCTCGGTCCTGGTATCGGCTCGGCGCGATCGAATTCGGCGACGCTCTCATGTCCCGAGCGCGCGGCCTCGCGCAGGCCCGCCTCGATCGCATCGAGATTGGCCGCGGCGCTGCCATGATCGCGCTCCTGCAGCAGGGCGACTTTGAGTTTGCTCATGCAAGGACACCTTGCGGCAACTGCATCGTCATGCAATGCAGGCTGCCGTTCTGCCAGATCAGGGGGCGACAGGGTACCGCAATCACTTCGCGGCCGGGATGCGCAGCGGCAATCACGCGCGCAGCTTGCGCATCGGCAGCGTCGCCATAGGCGGGAATCAACACGGCGGCATTGACAATCAAGTAATTGGCATATGAAGCCGCGAGACGACGGCCGTCATCCAAAATCGACTGCGCCCAAGGCAGGGGATGCAGTGTGTATGGGCGATCGTCGCGCGTGCGCAGCGCCGCGAGTTCCTCGCGCATGCGCGCAAGCTCGTCGTGGTGCGCATCGGTCGGGTCGTCGCAGGCTTGAAACACGATCGCATTGCCCGGTGCGAAGCGCGCAAGCGTATCGACGTGCGCATCGGTGTCGTCGCCCTGTAGATAGCCGTATTCGAGCCATAACACGCGCTCGGCGCCGAGTTCGCGTTGGAGCAGGGCGCTCATTTCCGCGCGACTTTGTTCGGGATGGCGTTGGTGCAGGCAACGCCAGGTGGTGAGGATCGTACCGGCGCCGTCGGATTCGATCGCGCCACCTTCGAGTGCCCAGTCGATGCGGCGATGCTCGGCCGCGCCAAACAGTCCACGCACGACGAGGCCACCGATCAGGACATCGTCGCGACTCGCCTCGAATTTGCCACCCCAGCCGGTGAAGCGAAAATCGGTCAGGCGGAAGCGCGAGCCATCGGACAGCGTGATCGGCCCCGAATCGCGCAGCCAGGTATCGTCGTATTCGATTTCGACGAGGTGGCAGCGCTCCTCGCGGATGCCGGCTGCGCGCACGCAAGCCTGTGCACGTGCACTTATCGTGGCGTTGGCGACGCAGATGATGACGCGTTCGAAATGCGAAATCGCAGCGGCGAGTGCCGCGCAGGTACCTTCGACTTCAGACAGACGCGGTGCCCAGTCGGTTTCCTCATGCGGCCAAGCGAGCAGCACGCCCGCCTGCGGTTCCCACTCCGCAGGCAGACGGAAAGCAGGGTGGGTCATTGCTGCTGAACTGCGTTCTTCGGTCCGAGTTCGCTCGGCGTGGCGTGATTGGCCACGGCATCGATCACGCGATCGCGCTCGAAATAGACCGTGTAGTTCGCGTAGACCCAACGATTGATCGTCGGATGCCAGCGAGAATCGCCACCAGCAGGCACCAAGCGGCTGGTTGGCGCGCCGTAACGGCTTTCAACCTGGGCCATGCTCATGCCGCGTTGGGGCAAATCCATGCCGCGTTCGGCCCGCACGCGTTCGATCAGCAGGGTATCGGCATGCGCCATCGTCGCGAAAACCGGGGACAACGTCGCCGTGCACAAGAAGATCAGGGTCAGACTACGCATCGCTGCCTCCGGGGGTGAGGGGGATTCATGCTTGCTGCAAGTTGATGTTGTATCAAATTGCCGCGGCCAAGTCGATGATCCACGTCGGATTTTCGCTTAGATGTTATGTGCCGGCAAAAGCAAAAAGGCCGCGCGAGGCGGCCTTATGCACAACATCTACGCGAAACTGCAGATCAGCGCTGACGCGCCTTGAAACGCGGGTTGCTCTTGCAGATCACGAACACTTTGCCCCGGCGACGCACGACCTTGCAGTCGCGATGACGCGCCTTGGCGGATTTGAGTGAAGACAGGACTTTCATGACGACTTCCGTTGTGAATCAGGTGTTTGTGCAAAAAGTAAGCCGCTAATTGTAGCGGCTTGCCAAGTCTTCTGTAAACCCCTTGAATCAAGAAAAGTTCAGGCAGCCGCGCTCCTGCGGCTGCCTGTGAGCCCCGAATTACTTGAACAGGTCGAAGTTCTGCTGATAGCTCGCGTAGAAGAAACGCCCCGGGATACGGTACTGCGCGTCGAAACTGTTCGCGAACGCGTCCGAGCTGAATGGCGGGTTCTTGTCGAACAGATTGCGAATACCGGCCGTGATCACGCCCTTCCATGGCGAGCGCCAGCTGCCCTGGATATCGACATACGTGCGCGTTCCGAATGTGTTGCGCGGCTGTGCCAGCGGCGCGGCGACGACGATGTTCGTGCCGCTCTTGTAGCTGTACACATCAGTCACGCGACGCGGCTCGGTGCAGTAGTTGATGAAGTTCGTGATACCGCGCGCAGCGAGCGAGTTCGCAGTGCTCGTGGCTGTGTTGCAGGTTTCCGCGATCTTGCTGTAGTACTCGACCGTACCGGCGAAGGTGAAGTCGCTGATGTTCCACTGTGCGTTCAACGTCGAACGCAAGCGGAAGATCGGAGCGCCCGTCGACGAACCAGCAGTGGATTCCTTGCCGACCCCATTGCCGCTCGAGATCTGACCATCGCCGTTGACTTGCCCGCGCTTGGGCTTGTTGATATCGCCATAGTAGGAGATATAGGCATTGGCCCAGTTGAAGCGGAAATCGCCGTAGTGATCGGTCTTCAACTTGTAATTCAGCGCGAAGTCAAAGCCTTCCACTTCAAGGCCGCCGACGAAGTTCTGGTTCAGGCCGAAGATGTTGGTGACTTCTCCAGGGTTGGCGAACTGCGTACCTGCAAGGTCACGTGTGATCAGCGAACAGTACGAAGTCACGCCGTACAGATAGCAGTTGTTGAGAATCGTCTGTGCGGAGTTGCTGCCGATCGCGTTTTCGATCTTGATGTTGTACCAGTCGACGGTGGCGTCGAAACCTTCCAGATAGCTCGGCGAATAGACAAAGCCGAACGTCTTGTTGGTCGAGGTTTCCGGCTTGAGATTGGCGTTGCCACCGGTCGACAGGAAGGTCTGCGCGTTGAGTTTCTTGAAGTTGACCGGAACACCGGCAGCCGTACACGCGGCGCGCGCGGAAGCATAGGCCACGCTGTCGAGCGAGCAAGGATCGTCCGCGGTCGGACGGCCCTGCGCGATACCCGAATACAGTTCGGAAATTGACGGCGCACGGAAGCCCTTGCCCCAGCTGCCGCGGACGAGCAGGTCGTCGATCGGCTGCCAGTGCAGGCTGACCTTCGGGTTTGTCGTATTGCCGAACGATGAGTAGT
>VBNZ01000004.1:5270-5821 GCA_005877675.1 Gammaproteobacteria bacterium | reverse complement strand
CCCTTGGTCGGCAGATACGGCACGTCGTTGAGCAACAGGCCCGCCGCGGTAAGCGGATCGGGGGTATCGGAGCCCTTTTCCTTGCGATATTCGTAGCCTGCCGCAACTGCGAGATCGCCAGCGGGCAGCGCGAAGATCGGCGCACTGATGTTCGCGGTGTAATTGTCGGTGCGATACGACTGCACGTTGCGCGGAGAGGCAGCAACAAAGCCGAACATGTCTCTGGTTACGCCGGCAGGGCCGCCGAACACATTCCACGGCACGCAGCCGTCAGAGGTAATCGGTGCGGCCGCGGTACCGCAAACGGCCTTGCCGTTCTGGATGAACGACGGACCCAGAGCTTCCAGCAGCTTGGTCGTGAACTCGAACCCAGACTTGACAAGATCGAACTTGTTCTTCCCGTAGCTCGCGCCGACGTCCCAGTTGAACGGCTTGCCCCACAGTTCGAAAGCGCCGTCGAGCGCTGCGCTGAAGCGGCGCGTAATCTGGTTCTGATTGTACTGGCGCGGGAAGTTGATCGGGCGGAACGACGCACCGGTGATCCTGGTCGC
>VBNZ01000004.1:0-5191 GCA_005877675.1 Gammaproteobacteria bacterium | reverse complement strand
CCGTTCACGCGTACACGCAGATTGTCGAGAATGCGGTAGGTGCCCTCGCCGAACAACGCCTTGGTATCTTCCGGCTGGTTCAGATAGTTGACCGGGGCGAAGTTGTAACCGTCGGTGTTGAAATCGTAAACCTTGAAGTCACTCTTGGACGTGCACAGCTGATTCAACTGGCACCCCGGCTTGGTCGGATCGAGCGTATAAACAGTGCCCCCGACCGTGTAGCGGCCATAAGGAGTCGTGGTGCTGGCGCGACCCGGCGTCGAGGTGTTGGCGCCGAAGCCATACAGAGGAACCGCCGAAATCGCGCGATTACCCGCTGAAACCGCATCCTGTTTGGTGTATGAGGCATTCAGCAGCGCCGACCAGCGATCGGTCGCGTGACCGAACGTGAAGTCGTAAGCCTTGCGTGCGCCGTCGTCCTGGTCGTACTGACCGTAGTACGCCTTGAACTGCGCACCCGAGAAATTCGATTTGGTCGTGATATTGATGACGCCGCAGATCGCATCAGTGCCGTACAGCGACGAGGCACCTTCCTTCAGCACTTCGACGCGTTCCACCGCGGCAAACGGGATTGAGCTCAGGTCGACGGAACCGCCCAGGCCGACATCGCTGATCCAGCGCTGGCCGTTGACCAGCACCAGTGTGCGGTTCGAACCGCAGCCACGCAGGTTGACACGCGTAACACCACTGGTATTGCCGTTGTTGGTGTTAAGGCTGAGCGAAGGTCCATTGATGGACAGCTCCTTGAGGATGTCCGCGACCTGAGTCAAACCAGTGCGCTCCAACTCGGCGCGATCGATGACGAGCACCGGAAGTGCAGTTTCGGTTTCGGTGCGCTTGATGCGAGAGCCGAGAACCGTGACGACATCGAGCGTCAAGGCCTTTTCTTTCTTGGCTGCTGCATCCGGCGCCTCTTGAGCTACCGCAACAGCGCTGAAGCCGCCGATCGACGCGGCACCATAGAGTGCGACGCGGATGACGGTCGCGAGCGTGTTTTTCTGCATTTTTTGTTTCCCCTAGGAAAAAATCGGACAGAGAGTCAGGACTGTGGGTCCCTAACCACATCCTAACGAACGTTGACGATCTTTTACAAGATATTTACATCTGATCGACGCGGCGATTTTGGACCAAAGTACGAAGCGGGTTCCGTGACTTGATGGGCGGTTTGCCGCACCGATTGCCGCGAGAGCTAACTTGGCGAAAGCAATCAAGGTCTGGCATAGGGTAGCTGCGCGAGCGTGATGGTCTCCATCGAGGGATCCGTGCCTGCGAACATCGTGTAAAACCGGTCAAGAGGTGGAAACACTCCTGCGGAATACTGCTGGCATCAACTGCGCCGCTTACTCGTGCGCTGCAAACGCTGGGCCCTGGGCTGCATCTGATCGTCTGCGCTGTCAATGTCCACGCGCTTACGGCAGTCATGAGCGGTGTCATATCATCTCTAATTCGGCTACAATTGAGACGAGCGGCACACTTATTGCTTATATCACGCGTTCGGTAGTCGCTCATTCTGAATCAGGGGAAAAACGATGATGCGTTTTTGTGGTTGCGTACGGCAGCTGCCGTACGGCTTCGCGTGGGCTATTTTTCTTGCGCTCTCGCTTTCGCAGGTTGCCTACGGTGCACTTACGGTCACACCTCTGACCTCGCGCATCTGCTCCGACGTGCCTACCACCAACGTCAGCGCGAATTTTGTTTTCGACACTGCCAACGCCAACATCAATCTACGCGCCGGCTCACTGGCGAGCCTGAATTTTCCTTCGATCGGAGCAGGCGCCTGCGTCGATGCGTACTATGAAGTCGAGGTCACCCAGGTTCCGGCCGCCTACGACACGGCGCGGCGTTACCACGTTACCGCGAGCGACGTGACCGGCACCTATTCCACGCCGACGCCGCGCGAGCTTTATGTCGAACACCTGATTTCGCAGTCGCGCAATTCGATCACCAATGTGCGCTATGGGACCAATCCCGGCAATCTCGTTGCCGTCGGCCCGGGCGGCGCGCTCGATCTCATTGTCGGCAACACGTACGTCATCGAGCTGACCGGGGGCACGGCGACGCAGGGCTACGAACAATTCGAGGCGTTCATCAACTTCTCGAATGCGATCTTCCAGATCACTTCTGTCAACACCACGTACTCGGCAGACAGTTCGCCGTATGTGGCGAACCCCAACGACAAGCTCTACGCCAATGCCTGTCTGTGGGAGAACGATCCGAACAGTCCGAACTACCGCTCCTGCGTCGGTGTCGACGGCAAGGCCGGCGGGAACAACGTGGTCACCACCTACACGATCAAGATCATCGGCGGCGGCGGCACGGCGCAGGCGCTCAACACGCTGCTCTACGATTTTTCCGGCAGCAGCTTCCACTACAACGCCGACTTCTCGACCGGTGCGCGCATCGGCAACATCATCGATCCGAGCAGCGCCAACATCAGCAAGGCGTTCAGTCCCAACCCCGCGCCGGTCAATGGTATCTCCGCGCTGACGATAACGCTGACCAACCCCAATGCCGGTGTACTCAGCGGCTACAACTTTACCGATCCGCTGCCTGGGGGAATGGCTATCGCCACGCCCAGTGGCGCGACTACCAGCGGCTGCGGCACGCCGACGCTCTCGGCGCCCGCCGGCGGCGGCACGATCAGTTTTTCCAACGGTACCGTCGCTGCGAACGGCACCTGCATCATCAAAGTCAACGTCACCACGTCGGCGACCGGCAGCTACGTCAACACGACGTCCGACCTGTTCATAGATACGGTCGACACCGGACACAACGCAGCCGCGACACTCACTGTTAACAGCGCACCGCCGCCAGGCACTGGCATCTGTGGTCTTCCGCTCGCGTCGTGGAACTTCCCGAGCGGATTCAGCCTGACCACACCGCCAGCGTCGGCATCTACCGTCGCCGCCTCAGCGCTGGCCGGCAGCGGTGTCTCTCCAAACACGCAGACAACGCTGACCGCGGACGGCACGTCGGCATGGGGCTCCAACGGCGCGATTGCGACCGGCGCGACACTCACGACTGCCAACAACGACTACTTCGAGTTTGGCGTCGACACCACGGGTCTCACGCAAGTCACCCTCGCGTTCAACGCGCAGCATCGCCCGGCGAACGGACCGCAAGGCGTTGCAATCTTCTCCGGCACCAGCAGCGCGCCTGCGTCGGAAACCGGCACCCAGATATTCAGCAACGCCACCGCACTGCCGACGCAGAATACGACGGTCGCATTGGGACCGCTGACTGTGAGCTCAGGTCTCAACCCTTCGGGCAAAACGTTCTTCCGTGTCTACTACTTCAATTCCGGCAATACCAATTCGGGTTCCGATGCAGTCATCGACGATATGGTGTTCACGGGTTGCGGCGCAGGCGCGAAAGCGACGATTGGCAAAGCATTCGCGCCGAATCCGATCGCCATCAACGGCGTATCGACGCTCAGCTTCACCCTGACCAATGCCAACACCACCGCGCTGACCGGTGCTGCCTTCACCGATGCGTTGCCGTCAGGTACGCAGGTTGCAGCCACACCTTCGGCAGCCACGACCTGCAGCGGCACCTGGGCACCCACGGCGGGCGCGACGTCGCTGACGTTCAGCGGCGGCACGATCCCCGCGAGCGGCTCTTGTACCGTAAGCGTCAACGTCACGGCGACGACGGCGGGACCGCACGGCAATGTCAGCGGTTTTCTCTCCACCACGCAAACCGGCACCAATACCAGCAGCGTGGGCAGCGATACACTCACTGCACTGTCGCCGCCGCAGATCGCAAAACTATTTTCACCGTCGCCGGTCCTGGCAGGCGGGATCAGCCGTCTGACGTTCACGATCGTCAACCCGAATCCGAACAATTCGATCGCCGGCGTCGCTTTTGCCGACATCTTGCCGGTGGCACCCGGTGCAATGGTCGTCGCCGCAGCGCCGAATGCGTCCTTCTCTGGCTGCGGTGCGCCGACGTTTGCGCCATCGGCCGGGGCGGGTTCGGTGACTTTCTCCGCGGGCACGATCGCGGCCGGCGGTGTCTGCACGGTCGGCGTAGATGTCACCGCGCCTGCGGTGGGTACGTACAACAACACGAGCGGTCCGGTATCGTTCGTGATCAACGCACAAACGATCAACGGCAACACGGCCAGCAGCAGCCTCGTTGCGGATCCGCCGCATCCGTCGATCGCGCTGCTCAAGCAAATCGGACCCAGTGCAACCGGTCCGTGGACGGGTTTTCTCGCCACCAATCTGCCCGCCAATGTGTTCTATCAGTTCACCATAGAGAACACTGGCGACGTGCCGCTCAGTCCGGTGGTACTTAACGATCCGCAGATCAACACCGCTTCGTGCACGTTGCCGCTCTCTTTGCCGGTGGCTGTCGCAGCGAACAATAATCACATCGTCACTTGCGTTGTCGGCCCCGCCGCTGCAGTAGCCGGCAGTCATACCAATACCGCAACGGCAACCGGTACGTTTGGCGGCAACAACGTCAGCGACGTCGATTCTGCGACCTACGCCACCGCGGCAATGACGCTCGCGAAGTCCGTCACCGAATCTTCGTACACGCTGCCCGGCGATGTGCTGCACTATAGCTATCTCGTGACCAACACGGGCTCGGCCACGCTCGGTGGTCCGATTACCGTCAGCGACGACCGCACCACGGTGACCTGCACATTGGTCGCCGTCGAAGGTCCCGCATTGGCAACGAACAACGTGTAAGTGAGCGATTGACCGATCGTGTACGGCCCCGCGGTCACGAGTGTCTTGTTCACCGAGACATCGGCCGATGCGCCTGTGGTACCGCCGTTGCCGGTGTTGTCGGTGTTGTTGCTCGGATTTGGATCGGGTTGCGCGGCCGTCGCGGTGGCGCTGTTGTCGAATGCACCGACCGAATTGATCGTCGCCGTCACGTTGATCGTGACATTCGCCCCCGACGCCAGGCTCGCAATCGTGCACGGCAACGCCGCGCAACCGCCGCCGCTGACGTTGGTGATGGTCAGATTCGTCGGCGTGTCGGTCACCTGGACGCTGGTTGCGGTGGAAGGTCCCGCGTTGGCGACAACCAGTGTGAAGCTGATCGATTGGCCGACCGTGTAAGGTCCAGCCGTGATCAGCGTCTTCACCATCGATACATCGGCGGAGCTCGACAGCGGCACGGTGCGCGAATCGGTGTTCGACATCGCGCTGCCGTTGGTTGCCGACGCGATATTCGT
>VBNZ01000003.1:7708-8250 GCA_005877675.1 Gammaproteobacteria bacterium | reverse complement strand
GGCAGTGCCGGGCGCGTGGCGCTGTCGTTTGCGGCGATGGAACAGTACTACCAGCAAGAAGGCCGCGACTGGGAGCGCTACGCCTGGATCAAAGCACGCCCCGTGGCCGGCGACCTCAGCGCAGGCAAGCGTCTGATCGAAGCGCTGCGTCCATTTGTATACCGGCGTTATCTCGACTACACCGCGTTCGCGGGATTGCGTGAGATGAAGGCGCTGATCGATGCCGAAGTCGCGCGCAAGGATCTCGCCGGCAACCTCAAACTCGGCCCCGGCGGCATCCGCGAAATCGAATTCATCGTGCAGCTGATGCAGCTGATCCGCGGCGGACGCGAACCGGCGCTGCGCGAGCGTGGCTTGCTGCCGTCGCTCGCGGCATGCGAGCAGCTCGGCGTGATCGGCATTGCGAGCGCGAAGCAGCTGCGTGCGGCGTACCGCGTGCTGCGTCGCGTCGAGAATCGCGTGCAGATGCTGCGCGACGAGCAGACGCACGATTTGCCCGACGATCCCGCGCTGCACACGCGCATCGCGCTTGCGCTCGGGCA
>VBNZ01000003.1:7024-7660 GCA_005877675.1 Gammaproteobacteria bacterium | reverse complement strand
GAACGGCGTGATGTTGCGGCTGCCGCAGCCTACTGCCAAGCGATTGCCGCCGGCGCGGGCGAAGCGCAGGCGCTGCACGAGCTTGGCTATACGAATGCTGCGGACTTGCACGCGAAGGTCGCCACGTTGCTGAACAGCGGCGCCGTGCGCACGATGTCGCCGCGGGGGCGCGCGCGTCTCGATGCGATCTTGCCGGTGTTGCTAGACGAGGCCGCGGGCAGCAGTGCGCCCGATGTCTGTCTTGATCGTTTGTTGCGATTGCTGCACAGCATCGTGCGACGCTCGGCCTATCTTGCACTGCTCGAAGAACACCCGCCGGCACGCGTGCGCCTCGTCGCGCTGTTCTCCGATAGTGCGTTGCTCGCCGAGCGCGTGATCGCGCATCCGCTGTTGCTCGACGACCTGCTCGATGCGCGTCTGGAAACCGATGCGCCGGATCGCGCCGCGTTGCTCGAGCAAACGCGGCGGCGGCTCGCGAACGTCGCCGTGGACGATACCGAGGCGCGCCTGGTCGTGTTGCAGGAGGAAAAAAACAGCGCGATGTTCCGCGTCGGCCTCGCATATCGCTACGCGCGCCTTGGCGCGATCCCTACCGCGCGCGGCCTGTCGGTGATCGCCGATTTCGTTGTAGCCGAA
>VBNZ01000003.1:5925-6999 GCA_005877675.1 Gammaproteobacteria bacterium | reverse complement strand
TCGTGCCCGAGTTAGAAGACGAAGGCCTCGCAGTGATCGGCTACGGCAGTCTCGGCGGTACCGAGCTGGGCTTCGGTTCCGATCTCGATCTCGTGTTCGTCTACGACGAGACGTATGCGCAACGCGAGAGCGACGGTGCGCGCCCGCTCGATGGCATGCGCTACTACGCGCGCATCGCCCAGCGCATGGTCAACTGGCTCGGCCTGGCGACGCAGGCGGGTCGCCTGTACGAAGTCGATGTGCGCCTGCGTCCCGACGGCGGCAAAGGCTTGCTCGTTACCAGCCTCGCCGCATTTGCCGGCTATCAGCGCGAACGCGCCTGGGTATGGGAACAGCAGGCGCTCGTGCGCGCGCGCCCGATCGCGGGCGCGCAGGCGATGCTCGGCAAGTTCGTACAGGTGCGAGATGCGACTCTGTGCGTGTCGCGCAACGCCGCCGAAGTGGTCGAACAGGTCGGCACGATGCGCGCGCGCTGGCGCGTCGAACGCGATCGTTCAACAGCGCGGTTGCTCGATCTCAAGCAGGGCACGGGCACGCTGCTCGACATCGAATTCCTGCTGCAAACTTTAGTGCTGTTGCATGCGCATACACATCCGCGTCTCGCCGACAGTGGCAACAGCGCGACTCTGATCGCGCGTGCAAGGCAGGCCGGGCTGCTCGATGCAAAGCAAGCGCGAGCGCTTGCCGACGCGCACGCCGCATTGCTCGCGCGCGCACTCAGCTGCACGCTCGATGCGCGACCGCGTCTGGTGTCGCGCGACGAGGACTTGTTGCGCCATACGCGTGCGGTGCTCGATGTCGCCGCGGCACTCGGTTTGAAGTTTGCGTAGGCCAAAGGCGTGGTACTCACGCGACGCCTTGAATAGGATCGCATGCCGCGGCTGAGGGCTCGGCGGAATGCCGGGCGGCTGACGCAGCGTGGACGGAATTTTAGCTCATCGGTGCGATGATTCGCGCGCCTATGTGCGCTCCAGCGACGCGCCTATGTCCGGCCGTGTCGCCTCGATCTGGTGCCAGACCTTGCTTGCGACCGTGGCGATTTCGCGCAGCGGCGGCGCCTGATGCAAGGTGGAC
>VBNZ01000003.1:0-5854 GCA_005877675.1 Gammaproteobacteria bacterium | reverse complement strand
CGGTGGCGCAAGCTTCACTCAGCATATTCACCGAGTCGGGTGTGACGATGATGCGGTCGGCATAGGCGAGATAACCGGCGTACGGATTGGCGCCGTCGGCATCGCCGCCCCAGAAACAGGTGCAGCCGTGGCGGAATGCACCGCGAAGACGCTCGCGCCATTCCGCCGGCGTACGCCGCGAGGTGGAGATCAGCACGCTGCCGCCATCGCGTTCGTGCCAGCGATCGATCGTTTCGATCAACCTCGTCATCCACGCCGTATCGAGTTCAAGTCCGCGCCGCGGTCCGCCGACGAGCAGCACCGTGCGTGGCTGCTCGAGTTTTGCGAACAACGGAAATGCGGCGCGCGCCGCCGCAAGTCGCGCATCGTCGATCGGATGCAGTGAGCCCATGGTCTGGATCACGTTCGGCGCAGCGAGTCCATCATGGCGCGGCGCGATCACCAGATCGAAATGTGCAGGATCGATGCGCGGGTCGAGTATCTGTACCGCGTAGGTCGCGCCTTTTGACAACTCGCGCAGCGCGCGCGTGACGACCGCCGCATGGCGGCCGCAACCGATCGCGAGCGCAGGCCATGGCCGGCTCAGTGCGCGCCATTGCGCGCGTGGCATAGCGAAACGTACGCCACGCGTCTGCGCCGGACCAATCCAGCGCCACGGCGCGCGCAACGCGACGCGCTGCACGGTGGGCGTGAGCCGCATGGCCTGCGCAAGTGCCAGCGCCTGGCGTTCGTTACCGGCGGCGCCATCGGTGATCACGCACACGCCGGCGGCGCGCATTAATGGTTGAATCAGGGACTTCACGCCACGATTGTAGAGGTTGCGCGACGGATCGTTCCATCCATGCAATCAATTTCGGAATTGCGAGGTCATATACTGACCACATCTCGGAACAAATCATTCCCACCAAGGAGCTATCCATGAAACGTCTTGCGCTTTCCCTGCTGTTGCTCGCAAGCCTGCCTGCCTTCGCCCTGGACAAGCCTGCTGCGCCTGCCGCAGCGGGCGTGCAGAAATACACCATCGACAACGGTCATACCGTGATCACGTTTGGCTGGAATCACTTCGGTTTCTCCAACCCGACCGCGCGGCTGGAAAAGATCGACGGCAATATCCTGCTCGACGCAGCCGATCTGACCAAGTCTTCGGTGACGGTGACGTTGCCGCTCGACGGTCTGCACACCGGTGTCGAGAAGCTCGACGCCCATTTGAAGACCGACGAATTCCTTGACGCGACGAAGTACCCGACGATCACCTTCAAGAGCACCAAAGTCGAGAAGGCCGGTGCTGATGGCCTCAAGATCACTGGCGATCTGAGCGTGCATGGCGTGACCAAGTCGATCGTGCTCAACGCCAAGGTCAACAAGATCGCAGACAATCCGATGATGAAGGTGCCGAGCGCGGGCTTCGATGCCGACGTAGTGCTCAAGCGCTCGGATTTCGGCGTGATCAAATACGTACCGGCAGTAAGCGACGAGATTCCGGTGCATATCACGCTGGATTCGCATTTGGCGAAGTGATCGTGCTGCGTAGCGAGGATGATAGTCTCGCTACGCTCACGCGGCTGGTTGTCGGCTATGGTCCAGGGAAAGTCTGTAATTGCCCCCGGGTGCCGATAGGCATTCGGTCTACTCTCAGCGCGAGCGACATACCATCTAAGGCGTATCGCGAAGCTTGTTTCGCTTGGCCTGGTTTGCACGTGAAGTGAAGGTGTGGCGGAGTTAGTTGCCGGGGACAACCGTCCCTGGTGCGCCGCCGTTCGGCATCCTGCCTCACCCTCACGAGGCGTGCGACATGCCATTCAAGGCATGTCGCAGAGCGTGCCTCGTTCGACCTCGCGCGCGATGCGGTGACTCGCACCATCCCGGCCCTCGCCCTGCTGGCCAGCTACGCTGTTCCGCCCGCGCTCCCGGCGCGGACGGTCAACGCATCGCGCTTGCGCGAGTCCTCACCCATTCTTTACGCCTTGCGTTTTGAGGGCTTCGAGGCCGGCGAGATTGACGCCGCCAAGCGCGGCCTTGACCACATCGATGTTCGCCACGTGCGAACCCTTCACTGCGACGACGAAGCGGTCGCCGACCACGATCGTGTATTCGCCGTTGCCGGCGTTGTTCCATTTTTCGTGCACGAGACGCCCGCTCTGGTGATAGGTCTTTTCCCAGCCGCTCTCGCTCTGCTTTTCCTCCTCCATATTGGCGAAGCCGACCAGGGCCATCATGCCTTTCGCACCGCCGAGGTCGGTGACCGTGAGCTCGTAGCTCGATGAGCCTTCGGCATTGTTGCCGTAGCGCGCTTCGGCGAGCGACACCTGCACGCCAATCGGCGCCTGTTTCTGCAACTCGAAACTTGTGCGCGGCATGCCGGCGAGCGTGTCGGGCACGAACACTTTGAGCGCATCGGGCGAGAGCGCCTCGACCTGCGCGCCGCCACCGAGCACAGCCCCGATCATCTGGCCTGCGGCCTGCGCCTGTGCATTCGCGTCGCCGGATTTCTGCGCGGCTTCGAGTTTCTTGCCCGCCTCCGCGGCGCGCTGGCCTGCTGCGGCGAGCGCGCCGAGCGGGCTCGACTTGTCCGGCGTGAAAGTGCTCGAGCTGTGCAGGTTTGCACCGCTGAGCGCGCCGCTCGTCATGGCGCCTACGCCGGAGATGATGCCGACGATGGCCATCAGGATCCAGCTCAACACGATTGCGAGGATGATCGAGACGGCGGTGTAGCCACCGGCTTTTTCCGGCGGACACTTCATCGTGCTTGGCAAGCCAAGATAGAACACGTAGATGCCATAGATCGATGCGGCGAGCATGATCAGCCAGCCAAGACCGGGCAGCAGGTAGAACACACCCGCAACCCAGCTGGCGGTGTAGCCGTACGCGGCAGTCTTGAGTGCCTGCACTTGATTCTTCTGGCCGCCAAACGTTGGCGCGAGGAAGTCGATGATGAGCGCGACGAGGAAGGCGATGGCGAGCGAGACGCCATAGGTCAGGATTGCGTTGGTCAGTCCAGCGAACAGGCCGACGCGTGTCGTGCCTATGAACGGGATGCTGATGCCGAATACCGTCATTTTGATGAAACCGCAGACTGCGGGAATTGCAGCAAGGATCAGGATGTAATTGAGATAAAGACTCTGCACCGTTTCGGTCTCGCCGGCGATGACGGGCCATTCTGTCTTGGGCGTAAGCAGGATGTTCTTGACGCGGGCGATCAATTTGTTGAAGTCCACGGTGCATCTCCACAGCGATGATGGGAATTGCGACATGATACTCATTCCTTGGGTAGCTGAAATGTGGCCCTGCACAAGGTAGGAGTGCGAGCTGGTTCGCGCTCTGCGAGAATGGCCCTGCGCCTGCGTATCAGCGTACATGTGGCGCATTTGCTAGAATTTCCGCTATCTGCCGCGTCACGCGGCGCCTGCGTTCGAGACACCTATGGCAATCGCCGCCACCGCTTCCGTCACGCCGATCGAGGCGAATGCCGAGAATCGCTACGAGATCACCCACGCCGACTTGCCGTTGTCGTGCCCGATGCCCGGCATGGCGCTGTGGAACTCGCATCCGCGGGTCTATCTGCCGGTCGAGGCGACGGGCAGTGCCAAGTGCCCTTATTGCGGGGCTTTGTACGTTCTCCAGCGCTGAACGGCGCGCATGCGCCGCATGGCGATGCGCAAGCTGACCGTCGTGCAGCTCGTACCCGCGCTCGAGGCGGGCGGCGTCGAGCGTTCGACGCTGGAAATCGGTGCGGCGCTCGCCGCGGCCGGACATCGTTCAATCGTCGTGTCGGCCGGCGGACGCATGGTTGAGCGGCTCGAAGCCCAGGGCAGCGAGCATATCCGCATCGACATCGGGCGCAAATCGATCGTCACGCTGCGCCATGTTTGGACGCTTAGACGGCTGTTGCGCAATCTGCAGCCGGACATCGTGCACGCGCGTTCGCGCCTGCCCGCGTGGATCGGCTGGCGCGCGCTGCAGGGGCTGCGCGCAAGGCGGCCGCATTTTGTCACGACCGTACATGGGCGCAATTCGCCCAGCCGCTACAGTGCGATCCTGACGCGCGGCGAGCGCGTGATCTGTGTTTCCGAGTCGCTGCGCGCCTTTGTGCTGAAGCACTATCCGCGACTCGATCCGCAACGGATTCGCGTGATCCCGCGCGGTATCGACATCAGCGAATTTCCGCGCGGGCATCAACCGGACGCGGCCTGGCGTGCGCGCTTCGCGCACGAATTTCCGCAGTTGCAGGACGGGCGCTTGCTCGTGTTGCCCGGGCGCGGCACGCGGCTCAAGGGTCATCGCGCTGCAATCGAATTGCTCGCGGGCCTGCGCCAGCGTGGTGTCGATGCGCGCCTGCTGCTGCTCGGCGCGCGCGAAGTCGGGCGCGAAGCCTATATCGGCGAGCTGGAGACACTGGCCTATCATCGCGGCGTTGCGGCGCAGCTCGCAATCACGCCGCCGCGCGCCGACGTGCGCGCGATCTACGCCAGTGCCGATCTGGTGCTGCAGTTGTCGCAGAAGGCCGAGTCGTTCGGCCGCACTGTGGTCGAGGCGCTCGCGCTTGGGCGTCCCGTGCTCGGTTATGCGCACGGCGGCGTTGGCGAACTGCTGGCCGAGCTGTATCCGGCCGGCGCGGTCTTGCCCGGCGATGTCCGGGGCCTGCTCGAACGCGCGATGGATCTATTGCGCGTCGCGCCGCAGGTGCCGCCATTCGAGAAGTATCGACTTGCGCATATGCAGGCGGCGACGCTGGCGCTATACGCGGAAGTTGTTGCGCAAAACACCTTCTCCTCCAACAGATTTATCGTTGGGGGAGAGGGCCGGGGTGAGGGGGGCTCGTGAGCGGAGCAGAGCACCCCCTCACCCAACCCTCTCCCCCGGCCGCCGCCGGAGGAGAGGGCTTATGGGCGCTGCTCGTGGTTGCGGTTCTTGTGCTGCTCCCGGTCGGCCGGAGCGCCGAAGCGCCGCTCGCGCTCGGCGCCCTGGCGGGCCTAGTGCTGACATGGCGATCGCGCGATACGCTCGCAGCGAACGCGGGCTTGCGCCTCGCCGCGCTGCTGTTTGCCTGCTATTGGCTGCCCGCGCTGATTTCTGCGCCGGATTCGGTTGCATCCAGCAAGTCGTGGAGCACGGTCGCTACACTTTTGCGCTTTTTACCTTTTGCCGCATTTGCGGTGTTGGCATTGCGTGATGCGCGTGTGTGGCCACGGATCGTGCAGGCGGTCGCGGCGGTGCTGGTGCTGTGGCTGCTCGATGCCTGGGTGCAGGCGTGCGCGGGCAACCTGAAGCTCGGCCCGGTGCTCGCGGTGCTTGCGCCATTCCTGCTCGTCGCGGCGCGCGACGCATTCGGTTTGCGCGGACTCGTCGTTGCGTTCGTGTTCATGCTGGTGCCGGTGTTGCTTTCAGGCGAGCGTGCGGCATGGCTGATGTATGGACTGGTCACGATCGCGATGCTCTGGCGTGAAGCGCGCACCCCGCGGCGTCTGGCGCTTGGGGGCGTCGCGCTGGTGCTGCTGGTGTCGGTTGCCATGCTGGCAACGCTGCATCTCTCGCCGGCGTTCGAAGCACGCGTCGAGCGCTCGTTGCTCGCGTTGCACGGCTCCGAGCAGGCGGTCGACGAAGCAAGCGCGGGGCGCGTGCGCATCTGGAGCACGGCAGCGCGCATGATCGCAGTGCATCCGGTAAACGGTGTCGGCGTGCGCGCGTTTCGCTACGCCTATCCGCAATACGCGGGGAAGAATGATTGGTTCGTGCATCCCGACGGCGACGAAGGCGCCTTGCATGCGCACCAGATCGTGCTCGAAGTGCTGAGCGAGACCGGTACGATCGGGTTTATCTTCTGGCTTGCCGGCGTGGGTTTCGCCTTGCGCGCGTG
>VBNZ01000002.1 GCA_005877675.1 Gammaproteobacteria bacterium | reverse complement strand
TTTTCCTGAGGATTTTTCATTGAGGCCCTCTCCCCCTGCGCGTGCGCAGGGGGAGAAGGTTGGGTGAGGGGGCGCTTTTTCATGCGAGAGCAAAGATTCCCCCTCACCCCAACCCTCTCCCCCGACTGCGTCGGAGGAGAGGGAGTCAAGCGGCCATCCGGCGAGAGGTTTTGACTATGTTGTCCATCGTCGAACTTGATTTCGGCACGCCCAAGTCGGCGGCAAAACAGTCGGTGACCTTGAGCATCGACGGTCGCGAGGTCAGCGCGCCCGCGGGCACCTCGGTGCTGCGAGCGGCGAGCGAAGCGGGCATCGAGATTCCGAAACTCTGCGCCACCGAGTTGCTCGACGCGTTCGGTTCGTGCCGCCTGTGTCTCGTGCAAATCGAAGGCATGAAAGGCTATCCCGCATCATGCACGACGCCGGTGGCGGCGGGCATGAAGGTCACGACACAGAATGCCAAGCTTGGCGAGATTCGCCGCGGCGTGATGGAACTGTATCTGTCGGACTATCCGCTCGATGAAGCACATGGCGATGTCGCAGCGCAGACCGAATTGATGAAGGCGGCGGCTGCCGTGGGTGTGGGCGAAGTGCGCTACGGCTTCGCCGGCGCTAATCACGTTCATGCGTTCGTGTTTGAACGCGAAGGTCAGGAGGCGGCGATTCAGGGCGGCGCTACTCAACAAAGAACCAATCCCCTGTTCCGTGAACGGGACGAATCCAATCCCTATTTCACGTTCGATGCATCGAAGTGCATCGTGTGCTCGCGCTGTGTGCGTGCCTGCGACGAGCAGCAGGGTACGCTTGCCTTGACGATCCAGGGCCGCGGTTTCGATTCAGCAATGGTCGCGAGCCAGAACGAAGCGTTCATGCAATCCGAATGCGTGTCGTGTGGCGCCTGCGTGCAGGCGTGCCCGACCATGGCGCTGACGGAGAAATCGCTGCTCGCGCTTGGCGCGCCCGAGCGTAGTGTTGTGACGACTTGCGCGTACTGCGGCGTCGGATGCTCGTTCCGTGCCGAGATGAAAGGCGAAGAAGTCGTGCGCATGGTGCCGAACAAGGACGGCCACGCCAATCACGGACATTCGTGTGTGAAGGGCCGCTTTGCGATCGGCTACGCGACGCACAAGGATCGCATCGTAAAACCAATGATCCGCGCAAAGATTTCCGATCCCTGGCGCGAAGTGTCGTGGAACGAGGCGATCGCGCACACCGCACGCGAATTCAAGCGCATCCAGGCCAAGTATGGCCGCGATGCGATCGGCGGCATCACCTCCTCGCGCTGTACGAACGAGGAAACTTATCTCGTGCAGAAACTCGTGCGCGCTGCGTTCGGCAACAACAATGTCGACACCTGCGCGCGCGTCTGCCACTCGCCTACCGGCTATGGCTTGAAGCAGACGCTGGGCGAATCCGCCGGCACGCAGAATTTCGATTCGGTGATGCAGGCCGACGTGATCCTGGTGATCGGGGCGAATCCAACCGATGCGCACCCGGTGTTCGCGTCGCAGATGAAACGCCGCCTGCGTCAAGGTGCCAAACTGATCGTCGCCGATCCGCGCCGCATCGATCTCGTGCGCACGCCGCACGTCGAAGCCGACTATCACCTCGCGCTCAGGCCCGGTACCAATGTCGCGCTGATCAATTCGCTCGCGCATGTGGTCGTGAGCGAAGGGTTGGTCAAGCAAGGTTTCGTGCGTGAGCGTTGCGAGGCGGGCTCCTTCGCGAAATGGAAGACTTTCGTCGGCGAGGAGCGCAATTCGCCCGAGGCGATGCAAGCGATTACCGGTGTACCCGCGGCCGACGTGCGCGCGGCCGCGCGTCTGTACGCGACCGGCGGCAACGGGGCGATTTACTACGGCCTCGGTGTGACCGAGCATTCGCAAGGCTCGACCATGGTCATGGGCATCGCCAATCTTGCGATGGCTACCGGCAACCTCGGGCGCGAAGGCGTCGGCGTGAATCCGCTGCGCGGCCAGAACAATGTGCAGGGTTCGTGCGACATGGGCTCGTTCCCGCATGAGCTCAGCGGCTACCGCCACATCTCCGATGAGGCGACGCATGTTCGAGGCCGCGCTCGATGGCGAGTTCAAGGGCCTTTACATTGAAGGTGAGGACATCGGCCAGAGCGATCCGAACACGCAGCACGTCACCGCGGCGCTGACGGCGATGGAATGCGTCGTCGTGCAGGATCTGTTCCTCAACGAGACCGCGAAATTCGCGCACGTCTTCCTGCCGGGTTCGACCTTTCTCGAAAAGGACGGCACGTTCGTCAACGCCGAGCGCCGCGTATCGCGCGTGCGCAAGGTGATGGCACCGAAAAATTCCGATGGAGAGCGGGGCTACGCGGACTGGGAAATCACGCAGATGCTTGCGAATGCGATGGGCTATCCGATGCATTACGCGCATCCGACCGAAATCATGGACGAGATCGCGCGACTCACGCCGACGTTCCGCGGCATCAGCTACGCCAAGCTCGACGAACTCGGCAGCGTGCAGTGGCCATGCAACGACGAGCACCCAGAGGGCACGCCGACGATGCATGTCGGCCAATTCGTGCGTGGCAAGGGCAGGTTCATGCTGACCGAATATGTGCCGACGAGCGAAAAGGTCAATGCGAAATTCCCGCTGATCCTCACCACCGGACGCATCCTCTCGCAGTACAACGTCGGCGCGCAGACGCGGCGCACGCAGAACAATCGCTGGCACGCCGAGGACGTGCTCGAGATCCATCCGCAGGACGCCGAGGATCGCGGCATCGCGCAGGGCGATTGGGTCGGCATCGCGAGCCGCGCCGGCGAGACCGTGCTGCGCGCGACATTGAGCGGGCGCATGCAGCCCGGAATCGTCTACACCACGTTTCATTTTCCTTTTTCTGGCGCGAACGTGATCACGACCGAGAACTCCGACTGGGCCACGAACTGTCCCGAGTACAAGGTCACCGCAGTTCAGGTCACGCGCGTATCGCAGCCGTCGGAATGGCAGCAACGCTATCGTGCGTTCAGCGAGCGGCAGCAGGAATTGCTCGAGGTTGCGGGTCTCGAACCCTCACCCTCCAGGGCAGGGTGAGGGGCGCACTTCGCATGAAACATTCTCCCTCACCCAACTCTCTCTCCCTAGCGCCGCTTGGCGCAGAAGGCTTGCTCCCTGCCGGCGCCGTCGCGCGCGAGGTCGAGCGGCATCGCGCGGGTGCGGTCGCGCGCGTGCGCGATGCGGTGGCCGAGGAGATTCCGGTTGCCCTCGTCTACAACGGCCGCCCGCATGCGGTGATGATGGCGACGCCGGCGGATTATGAGGATTTCGCGCTCGGCTTTTCGCTGAGCGAGGCGATCATCGACCAGCCTGTGCAATGCGAAAAAGTGGAAAAAGTCGAGGCGCTTGCGGGCGTCGAGCTGCATCTCGCCATTCCTGCATCGAAGGCCGCGTTGATCGAGCAGCGCGCGCGCGAACTGACCGGCCGCAGCGGCTGTGGCCTGTGCGGCACGCCGACGCTCGATGCGGCCGTGCGGCATCCGCCGCCGGTGGCCGATAGTGCGACGATCAACGAGGACGCGCTGCAATGCGCGCTCGCCGCACTCACTGCGCGGCAAACGCTCAGCGCCGCGACCGGCGCCGTGCACGCGGCCGCATGGGCGAACAGTGATGGGGAGATCGTTCTACTGCGCGAGGACGTCGCGCGCGGCGGTTTTGCGATCATCACGAGCCGGGCGAGTTTCGAAATGGTGATGAAGGCTGCGACGGTCGGCATCGGTTTTCTCGCTGCGATTTCCGCGCCGACCGCGCTCGCGATCGCGCTCGCGCGCGAGAGCAATGTGACCCTCATCGGTTTCGCGCGGGCGGACGGCTACGCCATTTATGCCCATGCGCAACGGCTGCGCCGTGTCGAACCGGGCGCCAGGGGCATCGCGTCATGAGCAGCAGCGTCGAACATTTGATCGCGATGGCCAATGACATCGCGAATTTCTTCCGCTCCGAGCCCGATCACCTGCTGGCTGTCGAAGGCGTGGTCAATCACTTGCAGAAGTTCTGGGACCCGCGCATGCGCCGCAAGATCGTCGCGCACCTCAATCAACACGGTGGCGAAGGGCTGAGCGAGCTGGCGCGCGCGGCGGTGGTCAAACTCGCCGCTTCGTAGGCGTAGCCGGAATGCAAAACGGCCCGCTTGCGCGGGCCGTTCGCATGTTGCCCTAAGCGCGAGAAACTATTGGCAGGTGGGGAACTTGAACGAGGCGATACGCGTCGACCAGATAAAGTCGCCGCTGGATTGCAGGTACTCGCTCGTGAACCAGAACGTGCAGTCGTCGGCCGGATCGACGGTCATCGCGCTATAGTCGCCCCAGCGGGTATGTCCGCTTTGCGAGCCAGTGCCCTCGATGATCGAACTCTCCGCCTGCATCGTGTTTGCCGCATCTGTCGCGAGGCGTCCGGTATAACGGATCGCTGGATTTATGCCGCTCGAGGAGACACTGTAGCCGAGTGCCATGTTGCCCTGTTTGTCCTGTGCAATCGAACCCATCCAACGGAAACTCGAATCCGGTGCGAAGGTCGACTGCTGGAATACCAACGGCGTCGTACCCGGGCTTCTGATCTCGTACCAACGCACGCCGGACGGGCGCTTGCGCGGACTGCCGCTGCCGCCGGCGCTGACCGAGTGGTTCACGACCAGTGCTTCGTGATCGCCGAAATTACGGTAGGCGTTGCGGAACATCAGCCGGTCGGCGAGCGAGTCGAGTTTCTGCGAGGTGCCTGCCTGCGGAATGCACGCGCCACCCGAGCACGCAGCCGAGAACGAGGCCACCGGAATCGCGGTCGGGCCTGTCAGCGTAGTGTTCGACGGCGTTGTCCAGTCGACGTGGAACTTCCATAGATTCAACTGACCGGCGGTGAAGTTCAGGTGATAGTTCGGCGAACCTGCCGGCGGCGCGGTCGCGCCATCGAGATCGGCCGGCAGCACGCCGCCGTAGCTCGAAGACAACTGGAAGCATTGCTGTGTCGCCGCCGCGCCGGCCAACATCTTGGCGCGGTCGTAGACGCAGAGCTTGGCGCCCTGGAACGTGCCGGTGAACATGTTGAACGTCTCGTAGTAGCCGTCCGGCCAAACGCCCATCTTTGGATAGTCCGGAAACACCGTGCCGTAAGAGAACGCGTAACGGTTCCACGCACCGGTGGCATTGGAAGTCTGCGAGACCGCTACGCATTGCAGGTACGGTGTCGTGGTCACAGCGAATTGCGACACGATCCAGCGGCCCGCGGCCTTGTCGTACACGACCACCGCGTCGCCGTCATTGCTCGTCTCGCATTGCCCGCCGAACCCTTGCCACAATGTGCTGGTCGGGACCGGGCCGTAGACGACCGCCTTGGTCGCCTTGTCGAACACGGCGAGACCGGTATTGACGACTTGCATATATTGCGTCGCGCCAACTGCGCCGACTGTGTCGGGCGGCTCGCTGTTCACCGTGAAGCTGCCCTGTGGCCCAGAGAACCCAGTGCCCACGCCGTCCACGCCCGAACCCAGCACCGGTGCGCCGGGGCTGCCGAACGCGAAGCCTTGCAGCGCACCGTCCTCCGGTGAGCCCGCGCCGTCGATCCAAGGTAGCGGGTGTACCGGATGGCCGTGCCCTGCGTCCTTGAAGAAGTCGTCCGGCCGCGGCATCGTGCCGCGCAACGAATGCAACGTGTCGTGCTGAACGGCGGCGCTGACCTCGGGTGCGCCGTTGTCTTGCGCGGCTGCGCTTGCCGCGAAGGCGCCTATGGTCGCCGCAACCAGGGCAGCGTGAACAAAGTACGAAAGGGACTTACGGAAACTCCTCATGAGTGACTCCTCGAAGTTGATCGAAGACCGCGTCGATGCAAAAGCTCGTAGTGCGGAACAACAACCCCCTGTAAAGCCGCTGCGATGGCGGGACGAGTCGTGTAGTGAATCGGAGCCCGCACACTGTAGCACGCAGTGTGCGGCCGCCGTAACCGGACGGGAGTGTATTGAGGTGGGTGCGCGATGCTGCGCCGCAGTGCAAGCCGCGTCCAGATCGACATGCCCACTCACGTAGTGGATCGGGTTTTAGCACAAGCCACGTCGCCTTACCCTGACTGACCCTGTGCAACGAAGTCATGGTGTCCTCGAATCGCACTATAATTCGCGTCCCGGATCGTGCCGGCACAGACGGAAATATTTAGCGCCATGAACGCGAAACTTGCCCCTTCGGACACCACGGTCGACGCCATCCTCGCCGAACTCAAACCGCATCTTTCCGCGGCGCAGAACCAGCAGGCGCGGCTGTTCGTCACGCAGTTTTTCAAGCGTATTTCCGAGGACGATGTCGGCGAGCGCTCGGCGCAAACCTGGGCGGCGCTGATTCGGGGCCTAATCGACTTCGTCAGCGTGCGCAAACCCGGTGGCTCGTCGGTGCGCGTGTTCAATCCAAGTCTGGAGAACGACGGTTGGGAGTCGACCCACACCGTCGTGCAGATCGCAACGGCGGACATGTCGTTCCTGGTCGACTCCGTCGGCATTGCCGCGCAGCAATCGAAC
The DNA here is from genome assembly GCA_005877675.1 of Gammaproteobacteria bacterium. Classification (GTDB taxonomy): domain Bacteria; phylum Pseudomonadota; class Gammaproteobacteria; order Xanthomonadales; family Rhodanobacteraceae; genus Rudaea. The sequence continues at coordinate 9,505 of VBNZ01000002.1, read as the reverse complement.
CTGCTGTTGCACAGCCTGGTTCATCCGGTGTACTTCATCGCGCGCGACGCGGGTGGACACCTGCTCAGTCTCGCGCTCGACGAGTCGCAGAAGGGCAAGGCCGAATCGGTGATGCATGTCGAGGTCGATCGCTTGAGCGAGCCGACCGAAATGGAACATTTGCAGCGCTCGGTGCTGACTGCGCTGCTCGACGTCGCGCGCTGCGTCGAGGATTGGCCGGCGATGCGCCAGAAGTTGCGCGAGTTCGCCGAGCAGCTGCCGCAGTGGCACCTGCCGCTGGCGCCGGAAGGTCTGAACGAGGCGCAGGAATTTCTGCGCTGGGCCGCGGACGATCACTTCACCTTCCTCGGCTATCGCGAATATCACGTGGCGAAGCAGGGCGATGACGAAGTACTCGAAGCCTCGCCGGAATCGGGCCTCGGCATCCTGCGCAAGGTCGATCCGGCGACTCCGCCGCGTTCGCTCAAATCGCTCGTCGCGCACAGCTTGCGCCAATCGGGCAAAGCCGACACGATCATCCTCACTAAAACCAATGCGCGTTCGACCGTGCATCGCGCCGGGCACATGGATTACATCGGCGTACTGCAGTTCGATACGAACGGCAAGCCCCTGGCCGAGCATCGTTTTGTCGGTCTGTTCACGTCGAGCGCGTATTCGCGCCGGCCGTGGGAAATTCCGCTGGTGCGGCAAAAGTACGAAGCGGTGATGCTGCGCTCCGGACTCAAGCGCGATTCGCATTCGGGCAAGACGCTGCGCAATATCCTCGAAACGCTGCCGCGCGACGAACTGCTGCAGTCGAGCGAGGACGAACTGTTCGACACTGCCAACGGCATCATGCATTTGCAGGGGCGCGCACGTTCGCGCCTGTTCGTGCGCACGGACAAATACGGGCGCTTCTTTTCCTGCCTCGTGTTCATTCCACGCGACCGTTTCACCAGCGATGTGCGCGAACGCATCGAGTCGACGCTCAAGCGCGCATTCCATGGTGAGCGCCTCGATTCCGCGATCCAGGTCGGCGAATCGACGTTGGCACGCCTGCATCTGGTGATCCGGCCCAAGCCCGGTGACAAGCCGACGTACGACGTGGCCGAACTCGAAGCGAAGATCGGCCAGATCGTGCGCAACTGGCACGATGAGCTGCGCGAAATCCTGGTCAAGAAGCACGGCGAGGACAAAGGCACACGCCTCGCCGCGCGCTACGGCAAGGCGCTGCCGACCGGTTACATCGAAGACGTCACGGCGCATGTCGCCGCAAGCGACGTCGAGGCCGCGGCGAGCCTGAAGAACGCCGACGACATCCGCATGTCGTTGTACCGTCTGCGCGACACCGAGGGCAATCTGCGCTTCAAGCTGTTCCGCTACGGCACGCCGATCACGTTGACCGAAGTGCTGCCGATGCTCGAGAACATGGGTCTGAGGATCCTTTCGGAGCATCCGTACGAAATGCACCTGGGCGATTCGACCGTGGTGATCCAGGATTTCGAAGTGCAGCCGGCGGGGCGCTTCGATTTTGATCTCGACGTAATCCGCGACACGTTCCAGCAGAGCTTCGAGCGCATCTGGCGCGGCCAGACCGAGAGCGACGGCTTCAACCGCCTGATCCTTGGCGCCAATCTCGACTGGCGTCAGGTCGCGATGCTGCGCGGCCTGTGCAAATACCTGCTGCAGACCGGCGTGCCGTTCTCGCAGAGCTACATGGAGGAAACGCTCAACCGCTACCCGCTGATTGCGGCGCTGCTCATCGCGTTGTTCGAGGCGAAGTTCGATCCGGCGCGCGACAACGAAGCCAAATCCGCGGTCGAGATGGCGAAGAAGCGCCTGCGCAAGGAACTCGAGACGTTGCTGCCCGAGTCGCTCGACAAGCATCACGAAGCCATCGTCGACGCGCCGGTCAATGCGTGCGCTGCGTCGCGCGAGGTGCAATACAAGGACATCACGACGGCGATCAAGCTGCTGCTTGACCAGGTGTCGAGTCTCGACGAGGATCGTATCCTGCGCGCCTACCTCGGCCTGATCGGCGCGATGCTGCGCACGAGCTTCTTCCAGACGCCGGGCGGCAAGCCGCGCGAATACATTGCGTTCAAGTTCGATCCGTCGAAGGTGCCCGATTTGCCGAAGCCGCGGCCGTTCCGCGAGATCTTCGTCTACGCGCCGCGCGTCGAGGGTGTGCATCTGCGCTTCGGCCCGGTCGCGCGTGGCGGCCTGCGCTGGTCGGACCGGCGCGAGGATTTCCGCACCGAGGTACTGGGCCTCGTGAAGGCGCAGATGGTCAAGAACACCGTGATCGTGCCGGTCGGATCGAAGGGCGGCTTCTTCGTGAAGCGTCCGCCGGTCGGCGGCGATCGCGATGCGCAGTTTGCCGAGGGCGTGGCCTGCTATCGCCTGTTCATCAACGGTCTCAACCTCGTCGACGGCAAGGTCGTGCATCCGCAGAACTGCGTGCGCCATGACGCCGACGATCCGTATCTCGTCGTTGCCGCGGACAAGGGCACCGCGACTTTTTCGGACATCGCCAACTCGATTTCGGGCGAGCACGACTTCTGGCTCGGCGATGCGTTCGCCTCGGGCGGCTCGGTCGGCTACGACCACAAAGGCATGGGCATCACAGCAAAGGGCGCGTGGGAATCGGTGAAGCGCCATTTCCGCGCACTCGGCCGCGACTGCCAGAGCGAAGACTTCACTTGCGTCGGCGTCGGCGACATGTCGGGCGACGTATTCGGCAACGGCATGCTGCTGTCCCAGCATATCCGCCTGCTCGCCGCGTTCGATCATCGCCACATCTTCCTCGATCCGAATCCAGATGCGGCCAAGACCTTCGTCGAACGCGAGCGCATGTTCAAGCTGCCGCGTTCGTCCTGGGCCGACTACGATCACTCGCTGATCAGCAAGGGTGGCGGCATCTTCGCGCGCACGGCGAAGTCGATTCCAATCCAGGACGAAGTACGCGTCGCGCTCGGCATTGCCGAAGGCGTGACGTCGATGTCGCCGAATGAGCTGATGAACGCGATCCTGAAGGCGCCGGTCGATCTGCTGTGGAACGGCGGCATCGGCACCTATGTCAAGGCCGAGACCGAAACCAACGCCGACGCCGGCGACCGAGCCAACAACGCGATCCGCGTCAATGGCAAAGAGTTGCGCTGCAGGCTGGTGGGCGAGGGCGGCAATCTCGGTTGCACCCAGCGTGGGCGCATCGAGGCGGTGCTGTCGGCCGGCGTTCTGCTCAATACCGACTTCATCGACAATTCGGCCGGCGTCGACACCTCCGATCACGAGGTCAACATCAAGATTCTGCTCAACGACGCGGTGCAGCGCGGCGAGTTGACCATGGAGGCGCGCAACAAACAGCTCGCGGCGATGACCGACGAAGTCGAACGCCTCGTGCTCAGCGACAACTATCGCCAGAATCAGGCGATCAGCCTGATGGAACGCATGTCGGTTTCGCGCCTCGGTTCCAAGCTGCATTTCATCCGCACCCTGGAGTCGCATAGCCTGTTGGATCGACAGATCGAGTTCCTGCCGAGCGACGCCGAGTTCGCCGAGCGCAAGGCGCGCGGTATCGGCCTGACGCGTCCCGAACTGTCCGTGCTGTTGTCGTATTCAAAGATCGTGCTGTTCCAGCAACTGCTCGACTCCGATGTGCCGGAGGATCCGTATCTATCTAAGGAGCTGCGTCGCTACTTCCCCGTGCCGCTGCAGGAGAAATACGCGGAGCACATGGAGCGCCATCGCCTGAAGCGCGAAATCATCGCCACCGCGGTGACCAATTCGATGGTCAACCGCATGGGCGCGACCTTCGTCCTGCGCATGGGCGAGGACACCGGCAGGACGCCGGCGCAGGTGGCGCGGGCCTTCAACATCGCGCGCGAGGTGTTCGACGCGCGTGAGATGTGGGCGCAGATCGAGGCGCTCGACGGCAAGATCAACGGCAACGCGCAGATCGACGCGCTGCTGGTGATCTGGCAGTGCCTGCGCGGCTCGACGCGCTGGCTGCTCAATCATGCCGATGGCTCGCTCGACATCGCCGCCGCCGTGGACAAGTATCACAAGGGCATGCAGGAACTGCGCAAGCAGCTCCACGCGGTCGTCACGCCGAGCGAGCGCACGATCTACGACAACGAGCGGCGACGCTGGAAAGAAGCCGGATTCCCGGATGCGCTCGGCGATGATCTCGCCGGGCTGCGCACGCCCGGTTCCGGGCTCGACATCATCCACACCGCGGCCGAACACAAGCTCAAGATTGCCGAGGCCGCGGAAGTCTACTTCGGCCTGGGCGAGGCGCTGAATCTCAACTGGCTGATGCAGAAGATCGAGGAGCTGCCGGTAGAGTCGCAGTGGCACGCGCAGGCGCGCGGCGGCTTGCGCGACGAGCTGTATGCGCAGCATCGCGCGCTGACTGCGCAGATACTCGAGTACGGCGGCGTGGGCAAAGGTGCGGAAATCGTCAACGCCTGGCTCAATCGCGATGATCCCTCGCTCAGGTTCACCCAGGTGATGTTCGCCGACATGCGCTCGCAGGTCGTGACCGATTATCCGATCGTCTCGGTTGCGGTGCGGCGCCTTGCACAGCTGGTGCAGGCGGGAGCGAAGTAGGTTTAGGATCGGAATGAGCTTGGCGTGCGCCAGGCTCATTTAAACTTCCCTTAAGTAAAAGTCAGTAGCTTTTGCGTTATCTGCGGACGTGCTGCGGAGTCGCTAGAGGAAATCGCGTGGCTGTATCTTTTTCCCGCGTGCGCTGCGCTCGCGTGCTGGCACTAGTTGTTTTCGCAATTGTTCCGGCCCTCGCGTTGGCTCAAGGCGGCCCGCCGCTGACGCCCGGCGATGGCAAGTGGGAAATCAACCTCGCCACGCTCGGTGGCCACACGCTGCGGCGCTGGGACGTCGACGTGTTCGATGCCGATATCAACTACGGACTCGGCGAGCATATCCAGCTCAAGGCCGACGTGCCCTGGGCCGTGGCGCATGTCGCGGGGCAGGGTTCGCGTTCCGGACTCGGCGCGGCAAATCTCGGCGTGAAGTGGCGTTTCGTCGATGCCGACGACAACGGCTTCGATCTGTCCACCTATCCGCAGTATCTCTCTGCCTGGTCATCCGATGCGAAACGCCGTGGTGTCGCTTCGGCGAACGCGCAGCTCTATCTGCCGGTCGAATTTGCAAAGACCATCGGCGGTTATGAGTTCGTCGCCGAAGTCGGGCGCAATTTCGTCGAGCATGATAGCGATCAATGGGAAGCCGGCGTGGTCGCAGCGCACGGCTGCGCCGACGCAGTGGAGTGCCTGATCGAAGTGCATCAGACCTGGACGCCGCGCGACTCGCACACGCTGCTCAATTTCGGCCTGCATTGGAAGCTGAGCGAACGCTCGATCCTGCTCGCTTCGGCCGGGCGCGAATTCGGTTCCAACAGTCCCGATCGGCAGCGCTTTGCGTTCTATTTCGGTATACAGCTATTGCGTTGAGGCCTGGCGTGAGACCGACCTCAAGGCGCCATCGCTGCTGCTGGAGCGGTCCGCTGCACCTCAGGCAGCCGCGCCCTCGAGGATGGTGATACCCGTGTCGCCCCTGAGCCCAAAGGCGACACCCTCGGCATAATTCGGATCCTCCAGCACCGAGACGACCTTCTCGCCGAATTCCCGCGGCGGCATCGACGTAGGAAACTGCGCCAGGAATTCTTCGGGCGTGATGCCCCTCACCCGCGCATAGCCTCTGGCGCCCGCGTCGCCGACCCCGGTACCGCCGACCATCTGCATCGGCAGGATAGCCTGGACTCGGATGCCGAGGCCCTTCTGCTCCGCAACGCCATTGGCGTACTTGGCCATGAACCAAAGCGTGCGCTTGGCGCCCGCGTAGCCGCCCGACATCGGCGATCCCGTGTGGCCAGCGCCGCTCGACGTTACCAAAATCCGGCTTCCAGGCTTGAGTGGTTGCTTGAGCGCCGCCTGCAGCCAATAGAGTCCGGCCTTGACGTCGGTCTCCCAGGTCGCCGAGAAGTTCGTCCAGCTCAGCTGGTCGATCCGCCCCATCGGCGGCGGCGTGCCGGCGTTGAGCACCAGGATATCCGGGCGGACCTCGCAAACGATGCGATGGGCAGCGGCCTCGTCCGTGACGTCGGCGGAAATCGTGGCGACGCCAAGGCGCGCGGCGACATCTTTGAGCGCGTTCACGCCGCGAGCGACTACCGTCACCCGGGCGCTATGCGCGACTAGGGAAGGTCTGAACAAGTCAGTACGCAGATAGTATACTTGTGAGCACCATGACGACCAGGGATTTGCGTGCATGAGCCAGATGAGCTTCGGGGATGCGGAGTACCGCGGCAAACGCAAGCAGACGCGCCGCGAGAAGTTTCTGGCGGAGATGGATCAAGTGGTGCCCTGGGACTCATTGCTGGCGCTGATCGAGCCGTTCTATCCGGTCGCGGGCCGCGGCCGCCATCCATACCCAATCGCGACGATGCTACGCGTGCACTTGATGCAGAACTGGTTCAGTCTGAGTGATCCAGCGATGGAAGAGGCACTGTACGAGATTGCCTCGATGCGTCAGTTTGCGCGTCTGACCTTGACCAAGCCGATTCCGGATGAGACGACGATCCTGAACTTCCGGCGGCTACTGGAAGACAACGAGCTGGCACCGGAGATTCTGGCGCGCGTGAACCGCTACCTGAGCCGGAAGGGGCTGCTGCTCAAACAGGGCAGCATCGTTGACGCCACGATCATCGCCGCGCCGAGTTCAACCAAGAACGCCGACGGCGAGCGGGATCCGGAGATGCACCAGACGAAGAAAGGCAATCAGTGGCACTTCGGGATGAAGGCGCACATTGGTGTGGATGCGGATTCGGGGCTGGTGCATACGGTGGCGACGACGCCCGCGAACGAGGCGGACGTGGCCGTGGTGGATGAGCTGCTGCACGGCAAAGAAGAGATCGTGTATGCCGATGCCGGCTACACCGGCGCGGACAAACGCGTGGTGCGGAAGAATCTGCGCTGGGAGATCGCCGCCAAGCGCGGCAAGGTGCAGGCCATGAAAGACGGTCGCGCCAAGCGGACTGTGGAGAAAGCCGAGAAGCGCAAGGCGAGCATTCGTGCGAAGGTCGAACACCCGTTCCGTGTGATCAAGCGCCAGTTCGGTCTAATGAAAGTGCGCTTTCGCGGATTGGCGAAGAACACCGCGCACATCGTTACGTTGTTCGCGCTATCAAATCTTTGGATGGCGCGACGCAAGCTACTGGCGATGACAGGGTCATTGTGCCTGTAACGGGGCATTCGTATCAGCGTGCCGGGACTTCCATATCAAGCCGACGCTGGTTTGTATCGACCTGCGTATTTCGGGGCGCTCGTGTGGACTCGCCGGATCCTCTGCGAGGCTCCTGAGCCAGCCAGTTCCGCTAAGACAAAGGGAATGTGCTTCAAGCACAACCGCATCGCCGCTATGATCTGTCTGAACGCTTCTTGATTGAGAACACCATGCCGAATATTGCTCAAATTTTAAAGGATGAGATCGCACGAATCAGCCGCCGCGAGATCAAGAAGGCCACCGCTGTCCTTCACAGATCGTCGGCCGCGTATAGGAAAGAGATTGCTGCGCTCATCTTGCGCCGACACTCCTGCATCGCTCTCTGCGGATCCGAAACCATTTCCTTCGATGTATGAATGCGCAAACCAAAGTCGGTCCACAACGTGCAAATCGAGCGCGGAGTGGGAAATCCGTCTCTGCTGATCTTGTGCAGGCTCGCCAGAGAGCTCGGAACAGACATAAATGAGCTATTACTTGAACGGAAGTAAGACTTGGGTTGCTCAAGTGCATCAGCGAAATATGCTCGCTGGCAGGGCGTTGAACGAGTGACGAAACTGGCATCATGACGCCAATAGCTAACCCGTCATTTCAGACGTAGCTACCTCAGAGGCGAATCATGACCGGCCCCCGAACACAGCCCGCAATAATTGATGCGCTCCAGCATATTGCTGAGGCGCATGGCTATCGCGTCACAACCCGCAAGAAGGATGGCGCCAAGGCTCCCGGAGACAAGAAGTTCCTTCCAGATGTAGTGGCCACGCCATACAAAGGCAACGGAAAGAGGGTGTTTGAAGTCGAGGTTACGATAACCAACAATACTGTTTACAAATCCATTTTTAGCTTACTCACTGCGCTAAAGAATGGCGCCGCAGAAGGCTATCTTGTTGTTCCAAAAAAAAAGGACGTCGCCTTCGCTGAAGGGTGCATGGCAAATGTCCGCGCTGTCATAAAGCATTTTTCAAAGTCCGCGCTCGGCGCAAACAAGAAGATTAAACTGGTCGTACTGGCAGTCTCCGACGTCGGTACGCACGCCGCAAAAGCAAAGAAATACGTTGCCGGCGGTTGTGTCGGTCAACCTCCGAAATGTCCGTTTCTTCCTCGCGTTCGGTAGCTAACTACTCACTCATGCAAACGTACCCTCATGCACCCCGAGGCAGCGGCCGCTTAACTCAAGCGGTTGGCCGTCAACATAAATGAGCAAACGTCTTTCTCCCGCTGCCGTTGTTGCCCTCAAAGAGGCTACTGCAGCAGTATCGGCCGCCATCGACCACCCGTCCATGGCGCTATAACAGCGGCTGGCCCATCTGCGACTTCTTCAACATTACCGGCGGACTGGAGCGAGTCGAGGACGTGGACCTGATTATGGCGTTCCACGGCGAGCGTGACGCCGCGTTGTGGCAACTTGCACAGGAATGGCCGTCAGTTGTCGGGCATTGTTTTGACGAAAACGTCTGGCATGAAGTCAGGACTCGTGTGCAGCGAGTGCTGGGTACCGAAGGTTTTGCAAAAGCCGTGGCGAACGTTGAGGAATCGCTGCAGTTGGGGTCCGCAGCGCATTTCAAGTTCGCTGGACAAGAGCTTCCTTTGCCCGACTCAGAGGCGCCATTGGGCTCGAGTGATCAGCCGCCGGTCGCAATTACGCGTGAACGGCTGTTGCAGATCATTGATGAAACACACTTGCTCAGAGGCTGCGGTCGCGATAGTTCCGAGCGCTGCAATTGAGGTTCCAATGGTGAATCTGAAAGTTGTTACGTATTCGGTGGCTTCGCTCGGACTTCTTCAATGAATATTTTCAGCCGTCTTTTCGGCAATACCGTACGGGAGAGATCGGAGTCGGTCGGCACGAAACGGACTTACATTGATCTACCGTGGCGCGATGACACGACGATGCCCGTGCCAGATTGGAAAGCCGCATGGAAGCTAGCACCGGATGGCAAAGACGAGTCGTTGTCGGAACGATTCTGGTGGGACGCAGCGCTGACCTGGCTCGACGCCCTGCGTAAACACTTACATGAGCAGTACACGATTGAGCGCTCGAAATCCTTTACGGTGCTGTCAACGCTGGATCCACAGCGCCTAAAGCTCATGCTTGAATTCTGCGAACGTTCACGTGCGCGCATCCTGCGCTCGCTGGACGGCGTTGCGTCGACGTGGGGTCACGGCCCACACGTCATACTCGTTTTCGACAATATCGACGAATACTACGACTACATCGGCAACT
>VBNZ01000001.1:11782-12225 GCA_005877675.1 Gammaproteobacteria bacterium | reverse complement strand
TTGCACTCGCCGTGTCGGACTGCGCCCTGCCCAGCAGTTCCACCACATGAAATGTCAGCGCGAACGCCGCTTCGAAGCGTGCCTGCAGGCCGGCCAGCGTGGCCTGATGCAGGGGGCGCTCGATCAGCGCAGAGCCGAACGCGTGACGCTGGCGCGCATAGTCGAGCGCCAGCGCGAGCGCGCGGCGCATGGTTGCGAGCGCGCACACCGCGTTCCAGGTGCGCGTGACATTGAGCATCGGCGCGATCGCGCGTACACCGTGACCGATCTCGCCCACCATTTGTGCGGCTGTGCCATCAAGATGAATCTCTGCCGTCGGCAACTCGCGTGTGCCGAGCTTGCGTTTGAGCTTGTCGACGCTGATGCCTTGCCAGGCGCCTTTCGCATCGCGTGGCTCGACACAGAACAGCGTAAGACCATCCGTACCGACGGCGCCGTCTTCG
>VBNZ01000001.1:4959-11760 GCA_005877675.1 Gammaproteobacteria bacterium | reverse complement strand
ATTTGCGTCCGTACAATCGCCATTGCCCGTCGACCAGGCGCGCGATGGTTTCGCTGTTAGACACATCGGAGCCACCGGTCGTCTCCGTCATCCATTGGCCGGAAAGCCATTGCTGCGCCGGATCGCGACTCAACAAGCGCGGCAGCACATGTTCGCTCAGCGTCGCGTCGCCTGCGGCGCGAATCGCGCTCGCCGCGCCGTCGCTCATCGCAAGCGGGCAAGTGTAGAACTCGCTGGCGCAGTGGAAAAGGTATACCAGCGCAAATTGGTGCACGCGCGCGGCAGCGCCGTAGGTCGGTTCATGTCCGGCAGCGACCAGGCCGAAACGGGCGGCGAGCGGTTGCGCAGTGCGCCAGGCACGCGTGAGCTCGATGCGATCGACGCGGTTGCCCCAGGCGTCCCATTGCGTCAGTACGGGTTCCTCGGCCGCCCGCTGGCGCGTGCTGTGCCATGCCTCGGCGGCGTTGTGGCCGAGCGCGAGCAGATCCGATTCGATCGCTGCGAGTACCTTCGGCGCAAGCATGCGATGCAGATGGGCGATCAGTACATGATCTTCGCGATACTGGTTGCCGAGTTGCGGAGTGCGCGCGTAATGCAATCCGGCTAGGTCGACGCGGTGGTCTTCGCGCGTCGATAACGGCGCGCATCCCAGCCGCTGGCCCCGATCACGGCGAGCGCAAGCAATACTTCGCTGGACGCGAGCCAGCGTGGCGCATCGCCATTCCACAGCGTTGTCACGCCGTGCGCGAAATAGAACAGACAGACGATGCCGCCGATCAGCACGCCGCGGCGCAGCGACGAACGTGCCGTCCACAATCCTGGCAGCAGCGGTGCGCTCGCAAGCGCAAGGCTCGGCCAGAACAGCGCGGGTCGCGCCGGCGCGATCCAGGCGTGCCAGAGAATTTCCAGCGCCAGCAGCGCGATCAGCGTGCCGATGCCCCAGCGCAGAGTCGTCGACTCGCCGCTCATGCGCCGAGCTTTGCCGCAATCGTCGCGACGCGTCGTCCGAGCGCGCGCGCGAGCACGCGCTCGTCGTCGTCAAATTCGCGCTCGCCATCGGCGCCGGCGACATGGCTCGCGCCATAGGGCGAGCCGCCGCCGCGCGTTGTCGTCAGCGCAGGTTCGGTATAGGGCAGGCCGACGATCAGCGCGCCGTGATGCAGCAGCGGCAGCATCATCGACACGAGCGTGGTCTCCTGGCCGCCGTGCATCGACGTGGTCGAGGTGAACGCGGCCGCTGGCTTGCCGGAAAGCGTGCCCGAGGCCCATTCCGCTCCGGTCGTATCCAGAAAATGCTTGAGTGGCGCGGCCATATTGCCGAAGCGCGTCGGACTGCCGAGGATCAGGCCTGCGCAGTCGCGCAGATCCTCGCGGGTGACGTACGGAGCGCCCTCATCGGGCACCGGTGGTGAGGAAGTCTCCGTGACCGGCGCGACCGGCGGTACGCTGCGCAAGCGCGCGCGCATGCCGGGCACTTCTTCGACGCCACGCGCGACGAGCCGCGCCAATTGCGCGACGCTGCCGGTCCGGCTGTAGTAGACGATCAGGATCTCGGGCATCGGCGCAAACGGGAGACGAAGACGGTACAGGATAAACGTTCGTCGATGATTTCCCCAACCTCCAATCCCGTATCATTTCCAAATGCCCATCGACCGCGCGCGCGTCCTCAGCTTCGTTCGCTTCCTCGCGCGGCGCTTCGTCGACGACAACTGCCTCCAGGTGGCGGGCGCGCTCGCATACACCACATTGTTTGCACTCGTGCCGGTGCTGACCGCGGTGCTCGGGGTGCTCACGGCATTCCCGGTATTCGACGAATGGCGCGAGCAGATCACGAGTTTCGTATTCGACAATTTTATGCCGGCCGCGGGTATGGCGGTGCAGGGTTATTTCGCGCAGTTCGTCGAAAGCGCGAGCAAGGCCACGCTGATCGGCATTGCCGTGCTGCTGGTCAGCGCGATATCGCTGATGCTCAGCATTGAAGATGCGTTCAACCGTATCTGGCGCGTGCCCATGCCAAAACCGCGCGCGGTCGCGCTGCGCCTTGTCGTGCACTGGATGGTGCTGACGCTCGGGCCACTGTTGCTGGTCGCGGCGCTTGCGCTCAGCTCGTGGATCGCTGCGATGCCGCTCGTCGCGCGTGCGGGCGAATCGCTCGGGCTGGCGCATCTGCTCGGCGTGCTGCCGTTTTTGATCGAATTCTTCGGTCTGACCACCTGCTACCGGCTGATTCCGAATTGCCGCGTGCGCTTGCGCGAAGCGGCGACCGGCGGACTCGTGGCGGCGCTGCTGTTTGAGGCGGTCAAGCGCGGCTTCGCCGCTTATGTCTCGAATGGTTCGAGCTACAGTCAGATTTACGGTGCGCTCGCGATCATTCCGATTTTCATCCTGTGGGTTTATCTATCTTGGTTGCTCGTGCTGCTGGGCGCATCGCTCGCTGCGACGGTTCATGCCTTCGATTATCTCGCGCCCATGCAGCGCACCACGAAGAGCGATAACGAAGTTGTATGATTTATTCACCCACACCGGTCTGATACCGGCGCAAGGTCATCTGGAGACGGCATTGAAATCACTCTGGTCAAAATCAAATCTCGCTCTGTTGTGCGGCTGCCTGCTGCTCGCGTCGGCGCTTGATGCACAGGCGACCGCAAAAAACCCCAAACTCGTGGTCAAGACGCTCGACGGTGCGAGCTTCGATCTCGCCAGCCAGCGCGGTAAATGGGTGATCGTCAATTACTGGGCGACGTGGTGCACGCCATGCCTGAAGGAACTGCCCGACATCTCCGCCTACGTCACCGCACACAAAGACAAAGTCGCGGCGATCGGGCTTGCATTCGAGGACAGCGACAAGGCCGATATCGAGAAATTCCTGAAGACGCATCCGCTGTCGTATCCGGTCGCGCAGGTCGACGTGATCGAACCGCCGAAGGATTTCGACACGCCGAAGGGTTTGCCGAACACCTATGTGATCGCACCCGATGGCAGCGTGGCCAAGGCGTTCCTCGGGCCGATTGCGGCGAAGGATTTAGACGCGGTAATCGCCGCCAAGCCATGAGCGCAGCCTGGTGATGATGATCGCCAAGTTCATCGTCAGCGGATTGGTACAGGGCGTGTTCTTTCGCGCCTCCACGCGCGCGCAGGCGCAAAACCTTGGCCTCGCCGGATACGCACGCAATCTTCCGGACGGTTGCGTTGAAGTGCTCGCAGGCGGCGAAGCCGCAGCACTCGACGCACTCGAACAATGGCTGCAGCACGGTCCGGCCCAGGCTCAAGTTGAGCGCGTTTCGCGCAGTGCAATCGATCCCGCCACTGTCGAAATCGGCGCACAATTCCATACGTTATGAGGTGCTGACACTGAGGCGAACCGCTAGTCCTGCTTGGATCGGCGGAACAGTGGGCAAGCGGAGCGCGGTACGATACTCATCGAGCTGAGCTGTTTTTGCGCAAAGTTGCGTCTATACGATCAAGAGTAGCGTTTTGGATCGGTGCAAGGTTGCGCGTGCGTTCTATAGGGGATTGCGGATGGCCGGCAAAGATTTCTCCTCACCCGAATTCCAGGCTCCGCAGCCGAAGCGCGGGCGCTCGAAGGGAAGCGCCGCGCAGTCGGCGCGCAAACGCGAGCGGAATAAGGATTCGTTGGTGTCGCGCATCGTCGGCATAGTATTCATGCTCGGTTTTTTTGGCGTTTTTCTATTCGAGCCGGTGTCGTGTGCATGGAGCAGCTACTTTAGCTCGCACTTGCAGAGCACCGCAGCGCAGTTCTTTCAGGCGACAGGCAAAGGCGACATTGCACAGGCGCGCGGATTGCTGTCGCGCCAGGCGCAATCGATGGTCGATGAGTGCGTGCTGAAAAATATTTCGACCGGGCTCGGCATACTCAAGATCCGCAGCGCGAACTGGGAGCTTGCGAGTTCCGCGTTTTCCAACGGCGGCAGAGCCGCGCTCGATGGCAGCGTGGTCGGCGACGGCGGCAATTCAGTGTCGCTGGAAGTCACCTTCGTGAGGGAATCGGGCACGTGGAAGATCGACGCGTTGCATGAGACCTCGGGCAGTAACAGTAGCGGCGAGATCCGCTATACGCGCGCGCGCGCCGAGTGCGGCAACGCTGAAGCGCAGAACACGTACGGCCTCGCGCTCGCACAGGGCAAGGACGTCGCGCAGAATCGCGCCGAGGCGGTGAGCTGGTTCCGCAAGGCAGCCGAGCAGGGGCATGCCGATGCGCAGACGCATCTTGGCTACATGCTTGCGAATGGCAGCGGCGCGGTGAAGGATGTCGCCGAAGGCCTGCAGTGGACGCGCAAGGCAGCCGAGCAGGGGCATTCCGGTGCACAGAACACACTCGGCGCCATGTATGCGGCCGGCGACGGCGTGCCGCGCGACGATGCAGAGGCGGCGCGCTGGTATCGCAAATCCGCCGAGCACGGCTACACGCTGGCGCAGGACAATCTCGGCATGTCGTACGCGCTCGGTCAGGGCGTTGCGCAGGATCGCGTCGAGGCAATGCGCTGGTTGCGCCGTGCGGCTGCGCTGGGCGACGACGAAGCGCAACTGCATCTTGGCGCACAGCTATGGCTGAGCGCCGACACGAAGGATCAGGCCGAAGGCACGCGCTGGATTCGCAAATCCGCGGACAAGGGCAATGCCAAGGCGCAAGGCAAGCTCGGAGAGGCATATCTCGACGGCAAAGGCGTCGACAAGAGCGAAAAAGATGCTGCGCTATGGCTCAAGAAGGGCGCCGAGCGCGGCGATAAATCCGCGCAGATCGATTGGGCGCGCATGCTGTCGACGGGGCGCGGTCCGATTCAAAAGATCGAAACCGAAGCCTACTTCTGGTACCTCGTCGCCAATTCGAGCGACGAACAGGTGCGCAAAGAACGCGATGGTTTACGTTCCAAGCTCGGCTCGGGTGACATCGCGTCGTTGGAGCAGCGCGCGTCGACATGGAAGCCGCAGCCGTGAATCGCGTGCGCGCGGCCGTGCTGGCGCAGTGCGGTTCGTCGGATGATCTGCTTTCGAGCTAGATTTCGTTCGTAGACATATCGACGGCGCAGGAGCAGGCATGTCTTTTTTCGTATACGGACGCGATGCGAAAACCGGCGAGGTCGTCAAACGCTTCTTCAGCGCGGCGCCGACGGAGGCGCAGGCGCGCCGCGATGGCGAAGCGCTCGGCATCGAAGTGACCGATGTCGTACGCTGTCGCGCGGATGAGCGCGCCGCGGCGCTAGCATCGAGCGAACGAGTCGGCGCCGGCGTTGTGAATTTAAGCCCGAGCGAGATGGCCGCAGCGCCGGCGTCACCAACACTCGATGCCGAAACGGAGGGGTTCAAGCGGGAACTGGAACAACTCACGCCTAATGTCTACATCACCTATGCATTGATGGGCCTCAATGTGCTTGTCTTTGTGGTGATGCTCATGTCGGGCGCGAGCTTTACCGATCCAAATGTCGCCGACCTGCTGCGCTGGGGCGCGGAGTACGGTCCGAAGACGACCGCGGACGAACCGTGGCGGTTGCTCAGTGCGATGTTCGTGCACATCGGCTCCATGCACCTCGTCATGAACATGATCGTGTTGGCCTATATCGGGCCGATCGTCGAGCGCATGATTGGCAATTTCGGATTTCTACTGCTGTATCTCGCGTCGGGGATTGGCGGAGGCGTGTTGGGCCTGTATTGGAACCCGCTGCTCGTGCATGCCGGCGCATCTGGTGCGATCTTCGGTGTTTACGCGGGCCTGCTCGGTCTGCTGTTGCGCCAGCACGGCACGATACCGCCGTCTATGGCGTCGGGCCTGCGCAATTTCGCACTGATCTTCGTCGGCTACAACCTGCTGTACAGCTTCAAGCCGGGTGTCGGCATGTCCGTGCATCTAGGTGGACTTGCGACTGGCTTCGTCTGCGGACTCGTGCTTGGCCAGCCGTCGGCCGCTGCGCAACATCGTCACCGCGGGCTTCGCCCTGATTCTATTAGGCTGCGGCATAGTGGGCGCGCAGACGCGCTATCCGCATCTGGCCGAAATGCAGCAGTTTCTCGATCGCTTCGTGGCGCTCGATCGCAAGTCCAACAAAGCGTACAAGGATGCGTACGACGATGCTCGACGCAGCGAGGAGAAGAATGCAACGCTTGCCGAGTGGAACGCCGAAAGGGCTGCATTGGATCGCAAATATCAGGCACTCGCTGATCTGATCGAACGAGATCTGCTGCCTGCGTGGAGCAGCATGCTTGCGGACGCGGACAGCCTGCCGCCGGTTCCGTCGCGATATCAAGACGGCATGGTGGCGATCCACGATTACCTGCATCTTCGCCAGGAAGGCTGGGCGATGCTCATGTCAGCGTTGCGCACGGAGCACGGTAAGGATTTCTCCGACAAAAAATTTGCTGCGGAAGAGAAATTGCGCTGGCTGAACGACCGCCTGGTCGTGGCGCGCAATGAAGGCCTGTTGCCGCCGCGTTATTGATACATCCGCACCCTGAAGAATGACCTATCTGCCTCTCGGAACGTCGTGAATTACCTAGCGTTATTCAATGAAGGGAGCATGCAATGAGATTCGAAATTTTGTTGGTGAGCAGCGCGTTGGTCGCACACAGCAGCAGCGCGTTTGCGGCGGACTACGGCAAACTGAGTTGGCAGGGCAAGACGGCGACCATGAGCGATGCCTATGCGTTCGTGCGCCCGGGCGGCGACGGCACCGAGCAGTTCACGGTGATAGTGCTGAGCGAGAAACCGCTCAAGGCGTCCAATCAAATGGAGGATCGGCAATACGACGATCGCCGCGAGGGCCTGGCCGAGGAGATGCTCGGCGATGG
>VBNZ01000001.1:3576-4744 GCA_005877675.1 Gammaproteobacteria bacterium | reverse complement strand
GGCCCTGCGCTGCCCGCGGACGGCGGCGTGCCTTTCAAATCGTATCAAGCCTATGTCGCCGCGATTCAGTCGGGGAAGGCCGAGGCGACTGCCAAGACCATGACGCAATCGGATGCGGAGGATTTGCTCGGCATGAACAAACGCTACAACGATCCGCATGCCATCGAGAGGAAGATTCGCGGTTTGCAGATGCAGACGCTGCATGACGTGAAATTCGTCGGCGGCAACAGCAAAGACGATGACGCGCGCATCGTCGTGAGTGGAGTTTTTGTCCGGGAGTCTAGTGGCAACAAGAAGGCGACCCGCACAGCCTCCCAATCGTTGGTGAAACTCAAGCGCGAAAATGGTCAGTGGCGCGTGAGTTCCGCTTGATGGCAGGGGTCTTTCGGGGAGCCGCGGAAGAGCCGATCGATTCGATCGGCTCTGCGTAAGAATCGGGCCTGCGGCTGCGCGGATTCGCTCAAAGCTCCGCGCGGAACTGCACGCCCCAGATGCGCGGCTCATTGACGTAGCCGGTCAGATTGTCGAAGTCGATGCCGCCAGTGATCGCTTTCTTGTTGGTGATGTTGCGGCCGAACAGGGCGACTTCGCGTTTGCCCGCATCCCAGTCGTAACCGGCGCGCAGACCACCTTCGACCCAGGGCTTGCCCTGGAACTCGGCCGATTGATACAGGAAGAACGACACCCTGCTGCGATACGCCCAGTCGGTATACGCGAAGAACTCGCCGTCGCGGAACGGTATGACGTAACGCGCGGTGATATTGGCGATCCACTTCGGCGCCTGCGGCAGCGGATTGCCGTCGATCAAGGCCAACGTCGTGCCGTTGCGGGTTATTTCCGGATCGAGCACGGTGCACGATGCGCCGCACGGCGTGATGTAGAGGTTCGGGTCCTTGATCTTGGTGTAGTTGTAGCTGGTGCCTGCGGTCACCATCAGATTGTCGGTGACGTAGGCTTGCGCATCGAGTTCGAAACCGCGCCCCTCGGTCTTCTTGGCATTGACGAGTGTGGCGAAATTCGCATTGCCACCCACCGCCGTGAGCTGCTGATGGCGCATTTCGTAGTCGAACACATCGAAGCTGACGGTGGCACGATTCTCGAAGAGGCGGCTCTTCACGCCGATTTCGCCCGACGTAACGGTCTCGGCCTTAGCCACCGACGGCGCGTC
>VBNZ01000001.1:2969-3540 GCA_005877675.1 Gammaproteobacteria bacterium | reverse complement strand
ACCGGTCGGTTTGGTTGCGCTGGGATTGAGGTACAGCGGTCCGACATTCGGTGCGCCGAACGGGGACTGCGTGCGGATGCCGGTCCAGTTCTTGTCGTCGTGCGAGACGCGCAGGCCGCCCTTGATCTTCCACTGGTCATTGATCTGATAGCCGAGCGATGCGAACAGCGCGGTGCTGACGTCCTTCTGCTTCTGTTGCGCATAGCCGTCCTGCTTGCCGCCGGCGAGCGTGTTGAAGTCGAAGCTGTCGATCGTGATGTTCTCGTTGAAATAGTAAGCGCCGATGATCCAGTCGAGCGGGCTGGTGTTCTTCGACGCAAGATGCACTTCCTGCGTGATCTGATGATGGAAAGGCAGGCCATCCGCCGTTTCCGACGGGAACGGAATGAAGCCCGGACCTGACGGCGGGGCGAACACCGCGCCATAGCCGCCGTCGATGTCGCCGTGACTGAGCGTGCGCACGGCATCGAAGCCGGTGATCGAGACGAGTTCCATGTCCTCGAAATCCCAGGTCAGATGCATATTGCCGCCGGCCTCGTGGATGTCCTGGTGGTTCTGGCCGTCGATCGAG
>VBNZ01000001.1:0-2912 GCA_005877675.1 Gammaproteobacteria bacterium | reverse complement strand
CGCGGAACAGGATCGCCGAGCCGTTGTAGTTCATCGCATGGAAATTGAACAACGCGTTGAAATTGTCCGACGGCTTGTACAGGAACTGCAGGCGCAGTGCGGTCTCGTTGTAGCCGCCGAAGCTGTCGTGGCGGCCCGGCGCGGTGTTCTTGACCCAGTCGTCGCGATACTGATCGAGGAACGAGATGCGGCCCGACCAGTCCTGATTCAGCGCGCCGCCGAGCGCGGCTTCGACACTGGTATTGCCGTAGGTGCCGGTGCTGAGGTCGACGTAGCCTTCCGGGTCCTGCGTCGGCTTCTTCGAATCGAACTTGACCACGCCCGCCGGCGTGTTGCGGCCGAACAGCGTGCCCTGCGGGCCGCGCAGTACTTCGACCTGATCGATGTCGAATACCGGAAAGCCTTTGAGGATCGGATTCTCGAGCACGATGTCGTCGTACACGAGCGATACCGGCTGCGAGGCGTTCACGTCGAAATCGGTATTGCCGAGGCCGCGGATATAGAAGCGTGGGAAGGTGCGGCCGAACGAGGATTCGACCAGCAGGCTCGGCACGCGGCCAGAAAGGAAGCGCACGTCGTCGCCGCCGGATTTGATGATGTCGAGTTTTTCCGGATCGATCGTGGTGATCGACTCGGGCACTTTCTGCACGTTCTCGACGCGCTTTTCCGCCGTCACCGTGATCTCGCCGAGCGTCTTGGGCGCATTCGGCTCATCCGCGGCGGAATCTGCCGCGCGCGCGACGCCAGTGTGCAAAACCGCGGCGATTGCCAGTGAAAGTAGAAGGGGACTCAAGGCACCGCGTGCGGCGCGAACGGAAGCGGCAGACATGGCAGATCTCCGGATGATGGGCCGTCGGTTGTTTTACCGGAGATGTAAAAAATTTGCAAAAAGTCACGTGATTTGCCGGCCCTGATGGCGGGCGGCATCCGTGTCATGCGACCGATCCATTTATCGCCCCCTTGGCGATCCAACCTCCCTGTTGGTCGAAGTGCCGGATGCCGCCGCCATCACTGTCTAGATTCATGAGCGAACGCAGTGAATTACAGGTGTCGCGCGCGCCATGCGCGCACGCACACGCGCATGAAGGGCCTGTATGTCACCGCGCGCAGTGCCGGCACGCGCCGCTTCAAGCCTTGCCGTTTAACGTCCGGCGAGCGCTTCCGCCGGCACGTCGTTGTTCGCTGCGAAGGTCGCGAGCAGATGGTTGTAGCGATCCTCGACACTCGCAAACGATGTGCGGTATTCGGCTTAGGCGCTGCGCGCGCCGAACAGCATGCCGATTTCGCGCGGACTGAAGCTGCGGCGGATCTGTGCATGCCAGGTGTCGCAGACCGCAAAGCTCGCGGGCGGCGTGCAGTCGGTTATGTGCATTTCGTGCACGGTGATCGGCTGCAATTCCTGAGCGGTCGCATTGGTGCCGATTGCGCCAGCAAGCGCGAGGGTGATAATGAGATGGCATTGCATATGGGCCTCCTCGGCGGGATGGGATTTCGTCCCGCTTCCATCCAGACGCTGCAACTGCCAAAAAGGTTGCGCCCCATCGCCTATGACCAATGCCCCTTGCGATGCCAGCCGTCGCAGGCATATCGTCCGGCGGAGCGTCGCGCGGCCGTGTTGGCGCACATGATGCAAACGCATGTGCCGCGCCAACTCGAGGGCGGCAGCACCGGGGCAGATCAGCTCAGTAGACCGACTTCACCCACAGCGATTTGTCCGACAACCGCTCGATGCCCGGTTTGTTCTTGAGCTTGAGCAGCTTGAGCGGCTTCGGCACGAGTTTGCGGGCGGGCAGGCGATCGAGCAGATCGCGGATCAGATTGAGACGGCCGCGCTGCTGGTCGTTGAAGTCGACCACATGCCAGGGCGCGTAGTCGGTGTTCGTGCGCGTGAACATCACGTCGCGCGCGTGACCATATTCGCGGTACTTGTCGCGCGCAGCGAGATCGACCGGCGAAATCTTCCAGCGTTTAAGTGGATCCGTCGCGCGCTCGTCGAAGCGCTGTTCCTGTTCGGCCTGATCTACGGCGAGCCAGTACTTGTACAGAAGTATACCGTCGTCGGCGAGTTGCTTTTCGAATACCGGGCAGTCAGCGAGAAAGCGCTGATATTCGACGTCGCTGCAGAAATCCATCACGTGTTCAACGCCGGCACGGTTGTACCAGCTGCGATCGAACAGCACGATTTCACCGGACGAAGGCAGATGGTCGATATAGCGCTGGAAATACCACTGCGTGCGCTCGCGCTCGTCCGGCTTGGACAGCGCAACGATGCGATAGTGGCGCGTGTCGAGGTAGGCGCTGATCGCTTTGATCACGCCACCCTTGCCTGCAGCATCGCGTCCCTCGAACAACACGACCACGCGCTTGCCCGTATGCACGAGCCAACGCTGAAACTCGACCAGCTCGATCGCGAGTTCCTTCAGCTGCTTTTCGTACTTGTGCTTTTTCATGAACTCACCTTTGCGCCCATCCGCGGTCGCGACAGTCAAAAGCGCCATCCGTGGCCGCACTTTCAGTGTTCGAGCAGGCGCGGCCGCAGGTTGGCGAGGTTGCACGGCTTGGTGCGCGAATCGAGCTGCGCACCGATCAGTTTCTCCCACGCAGTGCGGCAGGCCGAGGTCGAGCCTGGCAGGCAGAATACGAATTTGTCGTTGGCGAGACCGGCGAACGCGCGCGATTGCAAGGTCGAAGTACCGATCTCCTCGTACGACAGCGCGCGGAACATCTCGCCGAATCCCGGCATCTCTTTGTCGAGCAGCGGACGGATTGCCTCTGGCGTCGAATCGCGACCGGTGAAACCGGTGCCGCCGGTAATCAGGATTCCGTGCACGCCGCTTTCCGCAATCCAAGCCGATACCAGTGCGCGCAGACGATAACGATCGTCCTTGCTGATTGCGCGCGCATGCAGGCTA
>VBNZ01000161.1:15182-18331 GCA_005877675.1 Gammaproteobacteria bacterium | reverse complement strand
TCGGCGAGCTCGGCCTGGATCACTTTCTCGGTGCGTGTGTCGAGTGCGCTGGTGGCTTCGTCAAACACCAGAATCGCCGGATTCTTGAGCAGCGTGCGTGCGATCGCCACGCGTTGCTTTTCGCCACCAGAGAGTTTCAGACCGCGCTCGCCTACGCCGGTGTCGTAGCCTTGCGGCAGACTCTCGATGAAATCATGGATATGCGCTGCGCGCGCCGCGGCGATCACCTCCTCGCGCGTTGCCTGCGGTTTGCCGTAGGCGATGTTGTAGTAAATCGAGTCGTTGAACAGCACCGTGTCCTGCGGCACGATGCCGATCGCCGCGCGCAGCGATTCCTGCGTGACTTCGCGGATGTCCTGTCCGTCGATCGCGATGCGCCCCGCATTGACATCGTAGAAGCGGTACAGCAGACGCGACAGCGTCGACTTGCCCGCACCGGTGGTGCCGACCACGGCGACGGTTTTCCCGGCTGGGATGGAAAAATCCACGTTGTACAAAATGCCGCGTTGTGGACCATAGCCGAACGAAACCTCATCGAAACGCACCGCGCCGCCAGCGACGGCCATAGGCTTGGCACCGGGCGCATCGCGCACCTCCTGCGGCTCGGCCAGGAGACCGAACATGCGCTCGATATTGGTCAGCGCCTGTTTCACTTCGCGATACACCATGCCGAGATAGTTCAGCGGCATCGACAGCTGGATCAGAAAGGCGTTGACGAGCACCAGATCGCCGAGCGTCATGCGTCCGGCAACGACGCCGTCCGAGGCACGCCACAGCAGCAAAGTTAATCCGATCGCAACGATCGCGGTCTGACCGGTATTGAGCACGGCGAGTGACTTCTGGCTACGCACCGTCGCTTCTTCGAGATCTTTAAGGCTCGCGTCGAAACGCGCGAGCTCGTGCCGTTCGTTGCCGAAATACTTGACCGTCTCATAGTTGAGCAACGCATCGACATTGCGCGCGTTCGCCTCGGTGTCGGCTTCGTTCTTGGCGCGGTAGAAGCGCAGGCGCCACTCGGTGATCGAAAACGTGAACGTGATGTATACCGCCAGCGTCGCCAGCGTGATGACGGCGAAACCCCAGTCGTAGCGCACAATCAATATGCCGCAGATAAGCGCAATTTCGAGCAGCGTCGGCAGGATCGTATAGATGGTCCAATCGAGCAGATCCGACACCGAAGTCATGCCGCGCTCGAGATCGCGCGCGACGCCGCCGGTGCGCCGATCGAGGTGAAAGCGCAGGCTCAGCGCATGCAGATGCGAGAACACACGCAGCGTGATCTCGCGCGAGGTGCGCGCGAGCACGCGCGCAAACACGACCGTGCGCAATTCCTGGAACAGCGAAGTTGATAGACGCAGCGCGCCGTAAGCCATCAGCAGCAGCAGCGGAATGACCAGTGGCGAAGGTCTCACGTCGAGCCCGTCGACCAGGTGTTTCAATACCAACGGCACGCCGATATTCGCGAACTTGCCGGCAATCAGGAAGGCGAGCGCGATGAGCACGCGGCCGCGAAAACGCCACACGGTGGGCATCAAGCGAGAAAAGGCGCCGATCAGCGTGGCGCGGGGTTGCAGCTCGGCGGGTTTCATCGAGAAGAATTGGGGGCTTGCGATATATTAAACAAGTCGCTGGGAGATCAGCGTATTATGTTCGCGGAAGTGCCGACTGTCCCTTCACTTGGAGACTATGCCATGCGCTACTTCACCCTGCTCGCTCTCTCCGCCGCGCTCGTTGCCGGCACCGCATTTGCCGACGACCCCGCGAAACCGGCCGCTGCGCCTGCGCCTACGAAAGCGCCGCACGGCGCAAAAGTGTTTTTTGACGGGCTCAAGAGCGGCGCCACCGTCGGTCAGGATCTGACCGTCAAGTTCGGCGCCAAAGGCATCGCGATCAAACCTTCCGCCGAAAACGCGCCGAACTCCTGCCACCATCATTTGTTGATCGACGTCGCCGATCTGCCGCCGGGCAACGCGCCGATTCCAAACGACGCGACGCATAAACACTACGGCAAGGGTCAGACCGAGGACACGATACATCTCGCGCCCGGCGACCACACCCTGCAGCTCGATTGCGCCGATGCGGCGCATATGCAGTTCAATCCGCCGCTGGTGTCGAAGAAGATCACGGTGCACGTGAAGTGAGTTGAGCGAAATTCCCGACTGACCGTTCCATTCAACTCGTCATTCCCGCGAAAGCGGGAAACCAGTGCCTTTGCGCATTCCGCTTTAGCAATACACTGGATTCCCGCTAAGAGCACGCGGGAATGACGAGCCAAAACGTTACCGTTCGGCAGTTAAATTAAGCGGTTTTCTCGGCCTTGAGGCCGAGCTGGTCGGCCATGTTCTGGCGCAAAATATACTTCTGTATTTTTCCCGTCACGGTCATCGGAAACGCATCGACGAAGCGGAAGTAACGCGGCACCTTGTAGTGCGCGATCTGGCCCTGACAGAACGCGCGCAATTCGGCATCGTCGGTGCTCGTGCCGGGTTTGAGGATTACGCAGGCGCACAGCTCCTCGCCGTATTTCGCATCGGGCACGCCGACGCATTGCACATCCTGGATTTTCGGGTGGCGGTAGAGGAACTCCTCGACCTCGCGCGGATACACGTTCTCGCCGCCGCGAATCACCATGTCCTTCGAGCGCCCGACGATATTGCAGTAGCCCTCATCGTCGAGCGTGGCGAGATCGCCGGTGTGCATCCAGCCAGCAGCATCCACCGCTTCAGCGGTCTTCGCGGCGTCATCCCAGTAACCAAGCATCACCGAGTAGCCGCGCGTGCACAGTTCTCCCGCTTCGCCGTGCGGCACGATGCGACCTTCGGCATCGACGATCTTCACTTCGAGATGCGGATGCACGCGTCCGACCGTCGACACGCGCCGCTCGATGGAGTCGCTGATCGCGCTTTGGAAACTCACGGGCGAGGTTTCGGTCATGCCGTAGGCGATGGTCACATCGCGCATATGCATGCGCTCGATCACCTTGCGCATCACTTCGATCGGGCACGGCGATCCGGCCATGATGCCGGTGCGCAGGCTAGATAAATCGTACTTTTCGAAGTCCGCATGCCCCAGCTCGGCGATAAACATCGTCGGCACGCCGTACAACACTGTGCAACGCTCAGCCGACACCGTTTCGAGTACACGCTGAG
>VBNZ01000161.1:14566-15148 GCA_005877675.1 Gammaproteobacteria bacterium | reverse complement strand
GAATACACCATCGTCGCGCCTTGCGTCATGCAGCCCAGATTGCCCATCACCATGCCGAAGCAGTGGTACAACGGCACGGGAATGCACATGCGGTCGTCAGACGTGAGCTTGATCGCGTTGGCGACAAAAAAAGCGTTGTTGAGGATATTGTGATGACTCAACGTCGCGCCCTTCGGCAGCCCGGTGGTGCCCGAAGTGAACTGGATATTGATCGGATCGTCGAACTGCAGCTGCGCACCAAGCGCGCCGATTTCATCGAGTTCTCGTGCCGGCGCCGGGACCAACAGCGCATCGAAGTTGTGCATACCCGGCGTCGTCTCCACACCGAGTCGGATCACGTGCTGCAGCGCCGGCAGTTTTGCCGCAGCGAGCGCGCCCGGTGCGGCGTGCGCAAGTTCCGGGGCGAGATCGTTGAGCATTTCGAGGTAGTCGCTGGTCTTGAAACTCGACGCGAGCACGAGCGCCTTGCAGCCGACCTTGTTGAGTGCGTACTCGAGCTCGCTGCGGCGGTAGGCGGGATTGATGTTGACCAGGATCAGCCCGGCCTTCGCGCTAGCGAATTGCGTCAGCACCCATTCGGCG
>VBNZ01000161.1:6510-14230 GCA_005877675.1 Gammaproteobacteria bacterium | reverse complement strand
CAAGATCGATTTTGTCTGATCAGCCTTGCTGCTGCGCCCAGCGCGCCGCGGCTTCCCCGGCGAGACGTCCGCTCGCAAAGCACGCAGTGAGCAGATAGCCGCCGGTCGGCGCTTCCCAGTCGACCATCTCGCCGGCGCAGAACGTGCCGGGCATCGTTTTCAGCATCAGACCCGCGTCGAGTGCGGCGAAGCGCACGCCGCCCGCCGTGCTGATCGCCTCGTCGAGCGGGCGCGCACGCGCGAGACGCAGCGGCAGCGCTTTGATCGCGGCAGCAACGCGCGCGGGATCGTGCATGCCGTCCTTTCCGAGCGCCTCATAAAGCAGACCGGCCTTGACCCCATCGATGCCCGCATGCCGGCGCAGATGCTCGCTGAGCGAGCGCTTACCGTGCGGAATCGCCAGGTCGCGTGCGAGCCGCTGTGCATCTCGCGCGGGCGCAAGGTCGAGGCGGATTTCGACGGAGCCGCGCGCTGTGATCGCATCGCGCAAGGCAGCGCTCAACGCATAAATCAGGCTGCCCTCGACGCCGGTTTGTGTAATCACGAACTCCCCCTGTTTGCGCACGCTGCCGCGCGCGGGATCGTCCCACTCGATCATTACCGGCTTGACCGGATCGCCCGCGTGACGCTTTGCGAAGTGTTCGCTCCAGCCGCCGCCCGGACCCGGACCCGCAATATCGAAACCGCAATTCGACGGCTGCAGCGGCGCGAGTTCGACGCCGCGCGCGGCGAGGATATCGACCCAGCTACCATCCGATCCGAGTACGGGCCAGCTGCCGCCGCCGAGCGCGAGTACGACTGCGTCGGCGTGGACACTTTTCTCGCCACCGTCGCGCGCAAAGCGCAGCGTGCCGTCAGAGTTCCAGCCGCGCCACTCGTGATGCACATGAAACTGCACGCCGCTCGCGCGCAGCCGGCGTACCCAACCGCGCAGCAGCGGCGCCGCTTTGAGGTCTTGCGGAAACACGCGGCCCGAGGAGCCGACGAACGTTTCCACACCCAGTCCGCGCGCCCATATGCGCAACGCCTCGGCGTCGAAATCTTCGAGCCACGCGCGCACCGCGTTTGCACGCGCGCCGTAGCGCGCAACGAATGCGTCGAACGCATCGGAATGCGTCAAGTTCAGTCCGCCCTTGCCCGCGATCAGAAATTTGCGTCCGACCGAACCCATGCGATCGAACAGCTGCACCGCGACGCCTGCGGCGCGCGCCGTTTCAGCGGCCATCAGCCCTGCCGGGCCGCCGCCGATAATCGCGACGCAACGCTGCGTTCCATCCATGTTGTCTTGTCCGTCATTGTGAACTGGGCGGATACTCGCATATCGCCGCAGGACATCAGGAGAATTCCATGAAGATCGTTTTGTTCGGCGCAACCGGCCATATCGGCCAAAGCATACTCACTGAGGCACTGCAGCGCGACCATGCCGTAACGGCGGTAGTGCGCGATCCTGCACGCGTGACCGCGCAGAATCCGAAACTCAACGTTGTCATCGGCGATGTGAGCGATCCGGCGAGCTATGCCGCCGCACTGCAAGGCGCCGATGCAGCGATCGCGAGCCTGTCTGCGCGCAAGGACAAGGACACGAGCAGCGTCGCGCGCAATGCGGGCATCCTGCTCGATACCTTGGTCAAGGCTGGCGTGAAGCGCTTTGCCTGGGTCGGTGGCGCCGGCACGCTCGAAACCGCGCCGGGCGTGCGCGTGATCGACGATCCCAATTTTCCCGCTGCTTGGAAACCCGAAGCGCAAGCGCAAGGCGATGCGCTTGCGGTGTTCCGCGCATCGAAAGCCGATATCGACTGGGTCTACATCAGCCCGGCTGCGATGATCGAGGACGGCGATCGCAGCGGCAAATTCCGCATCGGCGGCGAGCAGCTGCTCGTCGATGCGAACGGCAAGAGCCGAATCACGGTCGCGGATTATGCCGCCGCGCTGCTCGATCGCATCGAGAAAAACGACAAGCCGCGCCAGCGCATTACGGTCGCATATTGATACGTAAATGAGCTCACGACGCATGCCTGCCCTGTTCATCGGCCATGGTTCGCCGATGAACGCGATCGAGGACAACATGGTCACGCGCGCCTGGCGCGAGGCGGCCGCGCGCATACCGCGGCCGCAGGCGATCCTGTGCGTATCGGCGCATTGGGAATCGCGCGGTGTATTCGCCTGCGCCGCGGCGAAGCCTAAGACGATCCACGATTTCTACGGCTTCCCGCAGGCGCTGTTCGACGTGCGGTATCCGGCGCCCGGCGCGCCCGCACTAGCGCGCCGCATAGGCGAGATCGCCAAAAGTATACAAGTACATGAAACCGAAGAATGGGGTCTGGACCACGGCGCGTGGAGCGTGCTGCGAGTGATGTATCCCGAGGCCGATATTCCGACGCTGCAGCTGAGCATCGACACCTCGCAACCCGGCGCATTTCACTATGCGCTAGGCCGTGAACTCGGTGCGTTGCGCGACGAAGGTGTACTGCTGCTCGGCAGCGGCAACATCGTGCACAACCTGCGCACACTCGACTTTCGCAATCCGGCGCCGCCGCCGTGGGTGCCGCGCATCGATACGGCGGTACGCCACGCGATTACTGAACATCGTCATGATGTCCTGATCGACTGGCACAACCTCGACCGCGATGTCTCGCTCGCGGTGCCGACTGTCGAACACTACCTGCCGCTGCTCTACGTGCTCGGTGCACAGCGCGAGGAAGATCGCGTCGGCCTGTTCAATGAGGAATACTTCAGCACGATTTCGATGACGTCGGTGCGCGTGGGCTGATTTTTCTGTCGTTCCCGCGCAGGCTCGAGCACGGCGGCGGAATTCCGAAGCCGACATTGGCGCAAATGGCACGCGACGGGATTCGCATGTAATCCAGTGCCTTGGGCCCGAAAAGCAAAGTCGCTGGATTCCCGCCTGCGCGGGAATGACGAGCTAAAAGCCAGCTACGAACCACAGTCACGCCGCTGCGCGGAATGACGGGCTAAAAGCCAGCTACGAACCACAGTCACGCCGCTGCGCGGAATGACGAGCTAAAAAGCCAGCTACGAACCACAGTCACGCCGCTGCGCGGGAATGACGAGCTAAAAGCCAGCTACAAACCACAGTCACACCGCTGCGCGGAATGACGAGCTAAAAGCCAGCTACAAACCACAGTCACGCCGCTGCGCGGAATGACGGGCTAAAAGCCAGCTACGAACCACAGTGACGCCGCTGCGCGGAATGACGAGCTAAAAAGCCAGCCACAAACCATAATCACGCCGCTGGGGATGACAAGCTAGAGCCAGCTAAAACCATAATCGTAAGCCGGTAACCAGCTGCGCGCCGTTCGCGCGCATCCCGCTCTCGCCACCATCGCTGCGATGCTTCCACGCCACACCGACATACGGTGCGATCTCTCGGCGAATTTCGTAACGCAGGCGCAGGCCGAATTCCGCATCGGATAGTCCTGTCGAGATTGCGCGCGCACGGTCGCGGTGACCATACCAGTTCAATTCAATTTCGGGTTGCAGGATCAAACGCTGCGTGAGCAACAGCTCGTACTCGGCGCGAAACCGCGCCGCGGTGCGGCCGCCGTCGCCGACATAAGCGGTCGCTTCGATCTCGAACCAATACGGCGCAAGACCCTGCACGCCGAACGCAGCCCAGCTCCTATCAGGGACGTTTCTTTGTGGCCCGCTGCCGAAATCGTGGCGCACGCCGAGCTGCCAGTCCCAGAAACTCGCGAACGCGTGATCCCAAAACGCTTCAATGCGCGCGTCAGTGCGCCGCGACTCACGTTCGCCCTCGCTACGCAGCCAGAGTTTGTCGAAATCGCCGCCATACGAGGCTTCGGCGTTCCACGCTGTGGCGTTCATATCGTTGCCGTAGCTGTGTTCAAAATCATCGAGCTTGAACATCGCGAACTTTGCGTCGTCGTCCATCTGCATTACATGCGCCATTTCGGCGTCGGACATCGCCGGCATTTCATGCTGCGGCGGTGCCGGCGGCACATGCTCGTTCGCCGGTTGCGCCAGCGCGGGCGCCGCCGCGAAACACAACAATAGCGAAAGTATATTTTTTGGTGTCACGCCACGACCACCTCGCGGAACATTCCCGCTTCCATGTGATAGAGCAGATGGCAATGGAACGCCCAGCGTCCAAGCGCATCGGCATTGACGCGATAGCTGAGCTGCTGTGCGGGCTGTACCACCACGGTGTGCTTGCGCGAGAGAAAGTCGCCCTGCGGCGTTTCGAGTTCGCTCCACATGCCATGCAAGTGGATCGGATGCGTCATCATCGTGTCGTTGACCAATGTGAAACGCACGCGCTCGCCGTGGTGCAACCGGATCGGCTCGCTTTGCGAATGCTTCAGCCCGTCGAAAGACCACACATAGCGCTGCATGTGCCCGCTCAGATGCAGCGTGATCTCGCGTTGCGTGTCGATGCTGATCGGCGCATCGAGCGTCTTCATATCGGCATAGCTCAACACGCGCCGGCCATTGTCGCGCAGGCCGATGCCGGGATCATCGAGATTCGTTCGCGGAGTCGCGACCGTCATATCGACGCCTGGGCCGGTCTGCAGCGGTGGCGGCATGTGCATGCTGGCGCCGCAACTGCCCTCGCTGCCCTTCATCGGCATCGCGCCGTGATCCATGCCGTGCGTGGAGTGTTGCATCGGCATGTCCATCTTCATCTCACCCATCATATCGCGCATAGTCAGGCGCGGACGCGGATCGAGTGGCGGGATCTCGGCGCTCATCCCCGCCCGTGGCGCGAGCGTGCCGCGCGCGTAGCCCGAGCGATCCATCGCCTGCGCGAAGATCGTATAGGCGCGGTCGTCCGACGGCGCGACGAGCACATCGCAGACTTCGGCCGGACCAAGGCGAAACTCGTCGACGCCAATTGGCTCGACATCCTGACCGTCGATCGCAACGACGCCGAGCTTCAGGCCCGGAATGCGCACATCGAAAAACGTCATCGCGCTGCCGTTGATAAAGCGCAGGCGCAGCATTTCGCCGCGACTGAACAGCCCGGTCCAGTTGGAGACGGGCGTCGCGCCATTCATAAGATAAGTATACGCATAGCCCGACACATCGGCGAGATCGGTCGCATCCATGCGCATCTGGTTCCACATACGGCGTTCGTCGAGCGTAGCGCCGAGCCCTCGCTGGCGCGCGTCGCGCGCGAAATCCCCGAGTGTATTCTTACCAAAATTATAATAGTCGCTGCGCTTCTTGAGATTGGCGTAGATGCGCTCGGGATCGGAATCGCTCCAGTCGCTGAGCAGCACGACGTGTTCGCGATCGGCCTTGAAGCGCGGCTGGTGCGGCTCGATCACGATCGCGCCGTACAAGCCGGTCTGCTCCTGAAACCGGACTGGTTGACCTTAAAACGATAGGTGTAGCTGCCGCCCGGCGGAATGCCGGTGAAGCTCAACCCCGGTACGCCGTCCATATCCGCGGGCAGCACGACACCGTGCCAATGGATCGAACTGGTCGTCGGCAAGGTGTTGCGCACGCGCAGCGTGACCGTGTCGCCCTCGCGCCAGTGCAGCGTCGGTGCGGGCAGGCTGCCATTGACGACGGTTGCCATACGTGCTGCCCCGGTAAAGTTGACGCGGCTTGCGCCGATGCTCAGGTCGAATTCCGTCCCGGCGAGGACCGGCACCTGGGGCGCAGCACCGCTCTGCCCTATCGCTGCAAACGCCAGCGACGGCCGTAGCAACCCGGTGCTCGCGGCGACGCTGCCTAGTGCAAGGCCTTCAACGAAGCGGCGGCGCGAGGGCAAGGCGAGTCGCTCGGATAGTAACGGCGGTCGAATGAACGATTTCATCAAAAGGCTCTGAATTCCCGCTTTCACCGGAATGATGAGCAAAGACAATTGGTAGGATAGCCGAATGAACTACCGCCACGCCTTCCACGCCGGAAATTTTGCCGACGTGTTCAAACACGCGATCCTGATCGGTCTGATCGAGGCGCTGAAAACCAAATCGACGCCGTTCTGCTACATCGACACGCACGCCGGCGCCGGCGAATATGACCTGCGCGGCCTCGAACCGAACAAAACCGGCGAGTTCGTCGACGGCGTGCAGCGCTTGCTGATCGCCGATTCGTTGCCGGCGAGCCTGCGCCCGTACTTCGACCTCGTGCGCGCGCTCAACGCGGACGATGCGAACGGCCACCTGCACCGTTATCCCGGCTCGCCGCTCCTCGCACGCAGCCTGCTGCGTGATACAGACCGCGCCGTGCTGTGCGAGTTGCAGGACGACGAAGTCGCTTCGCTCAAAAAGCTGTTCGCCGCCGATACGCGCATCGGCGTGCATCAACGCGACGGCTATGCCGCGCTCGCCGCGCTGCTGCCGCCGAAGGAACGCCGCGGCCTAGTGCTGATCGATCCGCCGTTCGAGGCACAGCGCGACGAATTCCGCTCGATCGAGGCTACGATCAAGAGCGCATACGCGCGCTGGCCGACCGGCGTCTTTGCGGTCTGGTATCCCATTAAGCAGCATCAGCATGTGCTGCCGTTCCAGCGCTGGTTCGCACGCCACGGCGTGAAGAAAACGCTGATGGCGGAACTGATGCTGCAACCCGACGATTCGCCGCTGCGTCTCAATGGCTGCGGCATGGTGATCGTCAATGCGCCGTGGCAGTTCGATCGCTGGCTGGAAAAGCTCATGCCCGACCTCGCGCAGGTTCTCGCGCGCGAGTCGCGCGCGGAGTGGCACGTGGAGTGGCTCGTTCCGGAGTAGAACTTCCGTTCGCCCAGAGGTGTCGAAGGGCGTTCTCAGACATTCGCGGTTCGATACCTCACCACGAACGGGTACGATATTTCAACTATGCGAATACTTGTTACCGGCTCCAGCGGTCATCTCGGCGAAGCCCTGATGCGTACGCTGCGCGCATCCAAACATGAAGCGATCGGCATCGACATCGCCGCGTCGCCCTACACCGATGTGGTCGGCACGATCGTCGATCGCGCGACCGCCGCACACTGCATGCGCGGCGTCGATGCGGTCCTGCACACCGCAACATTGCACAAGCCGCACGTCGGCACGCACAGCAGGCAGGAGTTCGTCGACACGAACATCACCGGCACGCTCAATCTGCTCGAGGAGGCGAAGGTCGCGAACGTGCGCGCGTTCGTGTTCACGAGCACCACGAGCGCGTTCGGCCGCGCGCTCGTGCCCGCGCCGGGCGAACCCGCTGCATGGATCACCGAGGACGTGGCGCCCGTGCCGAAGAATATCTATGGCGCAACCAAGACCGCAGCGGAAGACCTGTGCGAATTGTTTGCACGCAACTGGAAACTGCCTTGTCTCGTGCTGCGCACGTCGCGTTTCTTTCCGGAGGAGGACGATCACAAGCAACGCCGCGACAGTTACGCCGACGCGAATCTCAAGGCGAATGAGTTTCTCTATCGCCGCGTCGATGTTGCGGACATCGTCGATGCGCATCTACTCGCAATCGACAAAGCGGACGCGCTCGGTTTTCGCAAATACATCATCTCGGCGACCACGCCGTTCACGCGAGAGGATCTCGCCGAGTTACGGCGCGACGCGCCGGCCGTCGTCGCGCGCCGCGTCCCCGGCTACGCCGATGCCTACGCCAGCGCTGACTGGAAAATGCTGCCGTCGATCGATCGCGTCTACGACAATGCGCGCGCACGACGCGAGTTGAACTGGCGGCCGCAACACGATTTCGCGCACGTCATCGCGAGTCTGCGCGCCGGCCGCGACTTCCGCAGCCCGCT
>VBNZ01000161.1:0-6486 GCA_005877675.1 Gammaproteobacteria bacterium | reverse complement strand
AGTGTTCGAAGACGGACCGTTTCCGGTCGAGCATATCGAATAAGCGAGGTGCGACATCATGTGCAGAAACATCAAGACGCTGTTCAATTTCGACCCACCTGCGACCGAGGAGGAAATCCACGCCTCGTCGCTGCAGTTCGTGCGCAAGCTCAGCGGCTTCAATGCGCCGTCGAAGATCAACGAGGCGGCGTTCAATCTCGCGGTGGAACAGGTCAACGATGCCGCGCGCACGCTGATCGCGTCGCTGATCACGCTGGCGCCGCCGAAAAGCCGCGAGGAAGAGCGCGCCAAGGCGCGAGCGGACGCGGCAAAACGCTTTGGACGGGAAGCAGCACGGGCATAGTGCTGCGCGAGTGGCACCGCGCGGTGTGGCGCGAGCGGTCTTTGACCCTGCGCAGCGCGCATTCGATCATGCCGGCATGATCAATACCGCAACGCTTAACGCTCTCGCCGATTTCCCGCGCCAGCTCGAAGCGCATTACGTGGCAATTCCCGCGCGCTTCAAGCACTGGACGCCGCAGACCTGGGATACGGTGCCGAGCGAGCCGTTCACCGCGATCGAACAGATCTGCCATGTGCGCGATATCGAGATCGACGGCTACCACGCCCGCTTCCAGCGCACTCTCGACGAAGACAATCCGACTCTGCCCGGCGTGGATGGCTTCGCGCTCGCGCGCGAGCGCGCGTACGCGACGGCCGATGCAGCCGAGGTGTTCGTCGCATTCCACAGCGCCCGCACCAAGACTGTGCAACTGCTGAGCG
Source organism: Gammaproteobacteria bacterium (assembly GCA_005877675.1). Lineage (GTDB taxonomy): Bacteria > Pseudomonadota > Gammaproteobacteria > Xanthomonadales > Rhodanobacteraceae > Rudaea. The sequence goes on along the minus strand of VBNZ01000161.1, from coordinate 5,724 downwards.
GATTGAGCGATACGCAGCTCGCCCGCCCTGCGGTATTCGAGGATTACGGCCCCTCCACGCTGCGTGGTCTGGTGCACTATCTGTGCAGCCACGACCAGCAGCATCTTGCGGGGCTGCAGTGGCTGCTCGGCAAGATCGAAGGTCAGCGCGTGGGCAAAGCACCGGGCTGAAGGCGCTCCGTCGGCGGCCGCGGCGCAAATAGCGCACAGCGCCGCAAAATCTGTTATGCTGTCACTGCCGAAGTGACCCTTTGTCGCCCGATCGCAAGATCCGGCCATCATCGATCCCTCCGCATTTTTCCTTGCATATCAGTCACATCGCGGGCATCCCTAGGATGGCCTGCATTTCATTGTTTTTGGAGTTTTTCACATGTCAGATCGTCAAATCGGCACCGTTAAATGGTTCAACGATGCCAAGGGTTTCGGATTCATCAGCCGCGAAAATGGCCCGGATGTGTTCGTACATTTCCGCGCTATCACGGGTTCGGGCTTCCGCACTTTGCAGGAAGGCCAGCGCGTCAGCTTCGAAGTGACTCAGGGCCAGAAGGGCCTGCAGGCCGAGAACGTCAGCGCAGCCTGAGCGCCGCAGCGGCATCGGCGCGCGAGCGATGTGCTCCGCGCCGCATATTTGCGAATAAGCGTCGCGAGCTATGACCTGATCCCGATTGGGATCAGGCGTAATGCCGGAGCGCAGGAGGCAGAGCGTGCTTGCAGCATGCGAGCACCGCGAGCGCCGGTGGCGCGCCTGATCTAATCAGAGACGGACTCGAGCGCGAGCTTGTTCCGAAGGAGAAACGCATGTTGACACTAATGGTGCGGGGTCTCCCGTCATCGATGACCGAGTCGTCGCTGGAAAAATTGTTCGCAACGCATGGCCGCGTGTTCGGTCTGACGCTGTCGAAGGACTTGTTCAGCGGTCAGTGCAAGGGCTTCGCTCAGCTCAAAATGGAAGGCCACGAGGCGCGTGCCGCCATCAGCGCACTCGATGGTTCGACGCAGGACGGCAAGCCGATCCGCGTGGGCCTGCACGACGAAAAGCATCAGCGCCGCGGGCGTCGCTGATCAATCAACCGCCCGGATTGCGTCGCTGACGCGGTTCGATCCGGGATTACGGTGTGTCCTCCGCCGCGGCAAGCGCTGGCGTGAGATTGCGGCTGCGCAGTAGCACGCCGACGTAATAGTAGATGTAATAACCGATCACCACGCCCAAAATCGCCAGCGTGAGCGGACTTTTTTGATACGCCGCAAACGGATTCTGATCCGCCTGCGCCGCCGCGTGCATCGACGGGTAAACGGTCAAAAAACGATACGCGATGCGCCCGAGCAGCAGTGCCGACACCGCTATGCCAATGTAGGTGTGCGGCGTATAGAATTTGCCCTGCGCCGTTGCCTCGAACTTGGTGTGCTGCAAGCCGAACCAGCCGAGCGCCGCGCCTCCCGCAACACCCGCCAGCAACGCACCGAGCAAATTCATGTCGCGCGTTGCGCCGAATGCGATCAGCGCCGCCACAATCGACAGAAACACGATACGAAACTGCATGCGTCCCGGCCGCAATGCCTGCCGCCCAATATTGCGGCGCACGCGACGGTAGATCGCGAAAGCGACCAGTGCGCCCATCAGGATGGGGACAATTAGTTTCTGGTCCATGGCAGGTTCCGCAAAAGGAGGACGATATTCTACATAAACCCCGTCGCTGGTTTGTCCGCAGATCGTTGCAGCCAATTGTCCGCCGGATACGCGCAGGCCCCATCGACCGCATGCAGCGTGTACGCATGCCGCGCCTGCGTCGAGCGGTTCGCGTGCGACAGATGCGGAAAGCAGCCGCTGAATACGATCAGCGTGCCGGCGGGCACCTCCAGCCATTCGAGTTTGCTCATATCCCATTCGACGCGCGCATCTGACGTTTCGGTAGCTAGTTGGCCATCGCACTGACGACGGAATAGCGATTTCAATCCCTTGCAATGCTCGCCCGACAGGCCGCCGAGGCAGCCATTGCCGGTGTGCGCATCGTCGATCGCGAACCAGTAGCCAATCACCGACATCGGCTCGGTATACAAATAGGTGGAATCCTGATGGCAGACGACTTCGCCGCCGATGCCGGGCTGCTTGAAGATGTACATCGACTGCATCACGCGCGGATCGGCGACGCCCAGACTCGCGCTCACTGCCTGCAGCGCCGCGCTCTTGGAAAACGCCGAGAACACCGGATCGAGATCGTGCATCGCATGCCCGAGCTTGTTCACCGCAAGCGGCAGCGGGTACGCAAGCCTGCCGTCGGCGTCGAAGGCCTCTTCTTCGAAAAACACGCCGATGCCGCAGGCCGAGCGCATGAAGTAGTCGCTGTCTGTGTGCTGCGGATTCTTGGTCGAGAAGATCGTCCCGGCCGCACGCGGCCCGTATTCGAGCACGAGCGCGTTCGCGCGTGCGCGCAGGGCTTCGCATTCGCCGCGTGTCTTGAAATTCTCGATGATCAGGACGCCGTCGCGATGGAAGGCCTCGATTGCGTCGGCGGGAAGCGCCCCCGAAGGCAACGTGGTACAACGATGAACCGGCAAAATGTACTCCATATCAGATGACGGCGCTGATGCACGCTTCTTGAATATCGCACAGGGTCGCCCCAGTACGAAACTGTTTGCAGTCTGGCATCAGCAACCGGCAAGGGGATCGGCATTCTGGGCTCGGGCGACGTCGCCAAGGTGCTGGCGGGAGGGATTCTCAAATACGATTACGAGGTGATGCTCGGCACGCGCGACAACGCGAAGCTGGCCGAGTGGGCGAAGCGGCATCCCGGTGCGAACGTCGGCGGATTCGAGGCGACTGCGGCTTTCGGCGATCTGGTCGTGCTGGCGGTCAAGGGTTCAGCCGCGATGGATGTTCTACATGCCGCAGGCAGCGCGAACCTCGCCGGCAAGACCGTGATCGATGCGACCAATCCCATCGCCGCCGGTCAACGGCGTGCTCAAGTTCAGCACGAGCCTCGACGATTCGCTGATGGAACAACTGCAATGCGAATTTCCTGGCGCGCATTTCGTCAAAGCGTTCAACTCGGTCGGCAACGCGCGCATGGTCGATCCGAAATTCGCCGGCGGCAAGCCGACGATGTTTATCTGCGGCAACGATGACGCAGCGAAGAAAACCGTCGGCGCGATCCTCGATCGGTTCGGCTGGGAGACCGTGGACATGGGCGCCGTGGAAGCCGCGCGCGCGATCGAGCCACTGTGCATGCTGTGGTGTATTCCGGGTTTCCGCGAGAACAGCTGGACGCATGCATTCAAGCTGCTGCGCTGACGGACTGAATTTTTCCGGGCGTCATCCCGCGAAGAATGCGGGCTCCATTTTTGCTTTGATTTTATTGCAAGCAATCAAGATGGATTACTCGCGTCGCTCGGCCCTTCGGGCCGTCCTTCGGACGTTCTGCGCGCTTCGCGCTTGTCCGGCCTGCGCCGGAATGACGAGCCTCAATCAGCCACGTCAGGCTCGAAAAACGACCAGCGAATTTCCGGAAACTGCGCCTTCATCGCGGCTTCGACCGCGTTGATCGCATCACCTCGCTGCCGAGCTGCAGGGTGATCAGGTTGAATACGCGCGCGATTTCCGGGCGCGCGTTGAGAAACGCGATGATCGCGGCACGCGTTTCCGGCTCGACGCTCTGCCCGATCAAGAGCGCCTTCACTTCGATCGCGACGAACACGGCAACCACGACCAGCAACACGCCGATTGCCAGCGTGCCGAGCGCGTCGAAGATAGGATTGCCGGTTGCAAACGTCGCGAGCACGGCGGCAAGTGCGATCGCAAGGCCGAGCAGCGCGGCCAGATCCTCGCCGAAAATCACGATCAGTTCGCTCTGGCGGCTTTCGCGAAACCAGTACCATAACGAGTGCTTACCGCGCGCCTTGTTCACTTCGGCAAGGCAGCCCCACATCGAAAAACTTTCGGCGACCAGTCCGAAGGCGAGTACGCCGACCGCGATCCACGGCCACTTCAGCGGCTCGGGATTGTGCAGTTTGTGGATGCCTTCATAGATCGAGAACGCGCCGCCGACGCTGAACAGCAGCAGCGCGACGAGGAACGACCAGAAATAGATTTCCTTGCCGCGCCCAAGTGGATAGTCGGGCGACGGCGGCGCCTTTGCGCCGCGCATACCGAACAACAGCAGCAACTGATTGCCGCAGTCCGCGAGCGAATGCACCGCTTCGGCGGTCATCGCGCCGGAGCCGGTCAGGAATGCCGCGACCGACTTGGAAACGAAAATCGCGAAGTTCGCGCCGAGAGCGTAGAGGATGGTTTTGAGCGAATCGCCTTTTGCTGACATTTATACTTTTTTCGCCTTTGCGGCCGCTTTCGCTGGCGCCTTCAACTTCGGCGGAGCTTTCTTCGGTAGAGCTTTCTTGGCCGGCGCTTTCTTTTGCGCCACGCCCCGCTTCGCGACCGTGTTCTTCGCGCTGGCATTCTTCGCGACGACAGGCTGCGCGGCCGCTTCGACAGGCTGGCTCTCGGCGAACGCAACGCCCAACGCCATCTGCTGCTTTTTTGACAGGCCCGCCCGCACGAGCTCGTAGGAATGCTGCAGGAACTCGCCGATCTTTGCGCGTGAGAAGCGGTCGGGTTCGGAAATCGTGACCCAGAATGCGCGCGCCATGTAGGCGGCGGGCGTGATGCCGGGTTGATCGGTCAGTTCGAGAAAGCGCTCGCGATCGACCTTGAACGAGATGCGCTCGCGATGTGGGCCGCGCAGGCAGTAGACCGCGAACATCTTGCCGGCGACCGAGAACACGAGATCGTCGTCCCATTTGACGTTGTTGCTGACGCCAGGCCAGTCGGCACAGAGCGTTTCGAGTTCGTTCGATTTCATCGGTTTTTCTCTACAAATCAGTTATTTGCAGAACTGTCGCCTAACCTCGGCTGAACCCAGCTGGGCCGATTTAGGTGGCCTGCTCCAGCCGAGCCGCGCATGCTGTGCGGCATGGACACTGTAACAAATCCGTACCGCCTCGCCGAGCATCGACGCGCCAGCAGCTATGGCACGCGTCCGCCACCGCGGCGTACTTACGTATCGACGACGCCGCAGGACTTCGCGCCAGGTGAGCGCCTGCTCGCGCGCGACGGCACGCCGCTCGTGCTACGCCTGATCCGCGCAAGCGATGTCCAGGCGCTGCAGCGCGGCTTCGATCGCCTGACGCCGGAAGAAGTGCGTATGCGCTTCCTGCATCCACTCAATATGCTGCCCGAGCCGTTCGCACGCGAGCTGTGCGAGCTCGATCCCGCGCGCGCGGTCGCGTGGGTGCTGGCCGATCCGGACGCCGCACCGCGTGTGCCCGAAATCCACGCGGTCGCGCGAGCCTACGTCGACCCCGTGCTCGATCAGGCGGAATTCGCGATCGTGGTCGAGGGCCGCTATGCGCGCCAGGGTTTCGGCACCTTGCTGATGCATCGCGTGATCGACTCCGCGCGCAAGCTCGGCGCGACTGAACTGTGGGGCGATGTACTGCTCGACAATCAGCCGATGCTCGACCTGTGCGAACGGCTCGGTTTTACGCGCAACTTCATGCTGCACGACCCGGGCGTGATGCGAGTGACGCTGGCGCTTTAATTCGTTATCCCTTCTCGCCCGCCGCTTCGGCGGGTAAATCCGCGCCCGCCATACGCCCGCGCGTCTGCAGCCAGCGCTGCAGCCGGTCGAAGTACAGATATATAACCGGCGTGAGATACAACGTCAGCACCTGC
>VBNZ01000160.1:11037-11295 GCA_005877675.1 Gammaproteobacteria bacterium | reverse complement strand
GGTCATGCCCAAACCCAGTTTGTCACCCACAGTGGCATTGAAGGTGAAGCGTTTCGACTGTCCCGCAGATGGCGTCGAGATGGCCAAAGACGTGGCGGTGCCGATGGCAGGATTCGACTCGACGCTCATCGAGAATTGTGCCGTCGCCGAACCAGGGCTCAACACGATCGTGTAGGTACCGGTGGTCGGTAGCGGCGGCAGGTGGACAGACATGCTGCCGCTCGCGAACGAAGAACTCAGGACGGTATTGTTCGACGG
>VBNZ01000160.1:9672-10940 GCA_005877675.1 Gammaproteobacteria bacterium | reverse complement strand
TGGGAATACGGCCGCTGCGTATTTCCCAGCGGTTGCAATATTGATCGGCTGTGCTGCGCCGTTGATCGCGAGGTTGGCGGTGGATACCACATTGCCTGCACCGATCGAACTCGGTACCACGATCAATGGCTGTGCGCTTTGCGCAGCGCCATAAGGCGTGATGACGGTGACCAGTCCCGATCCGCTCTGTGCCGGTACGGCAAAGGCCAGCTGGGTGTCGCTCGTTGGCGTGACGGTGACCTCGTAGTTGCCGACGCCTGCGAGGGTTGGCCCGCTCGTCGCCACAAAATGACTACCCTGTGTCGTAATCGAGGTGCCCGCTGTAGCGATGCTCGGCGTAAACGAGGTGATGACTGGCGCTTGGCCGCCGGAGTCGCTCGTCACGTAGAAGTTGTCGATGCTGGACGTGGTGCTCCTGCCGACGGTGACCGAAATGGGTCCCGTCGTCGCACCGGTCGGCACGGTCACGACGAGCTGCGTCGCGGTAAATGACGTGATCTGCGAGGCCTGGATGCCATTGAATTTGACGACGTTGCCGTTCGACTTCGTGCTGAATCCCTGCCCCATAATCGTCACGCTCGACGTGCCGGCCTGTCCGTGATTGGGCGTGAAGGCGAAAATCGATAGTTGCGATGCGGAAACCGCGTTGATCGCAAACAAATTGCCCAGCGCATCGTAGATGTATTCGCTCGACGCCCCTGTGCTGCTCGTCACCGCGCGCAGCCGGCCATTCGCGTCGTAAACGTAGGAGGCGGCGTGTGCCAGTGCGGCACACATCATCAAACCGACGAGGATCGCGCTACGAAAAAGGCGACGCTGCACCAGACTCGCCCACCGACTTCCTCTTGCCATGACGCACTCCAGGTCTGGCCCCGCATCAATGCGGTCGCAAAAAAGTACATTGTCGGTATTGCAAAAAAGTGGCTGACGCCACTTCTGATGACGTTTGCCGCCCCTAGGCGTTAAAGTGAAACCACGCCGCAGCTGCGTCACTCGCCAGAGCATGAAAACAGTCACGGATTTTGTCAATGGGTCACTGCACATCATCCGCCGCATGCGATTCAGGGCGTTGGTTGTAGTGCTCATGGTGTGGGGTAGTTCTGGCGTATACGCAGCGAACGACCCCATTGCCGAGCTCGGGCGCAGCCTGTTCAATGACACATCGTTGAGCCGCGATGGCCGTACAAGTTGTCAGAGTTGCCACGACCCCCTGCACGCCTATGCCGATCCACGACCCCGCAGCGTTGGCACGAATGGCCAAGTAGGAA
>VBNZ01000160.1:511-9541 GCA_005877675.1 Gammaproteobacteria bacterium | reverse complement strand
AGGTTACGCAGTTCCGCGCGGCCTTTCCCGACGCGAAGGACGTGCCGACTCTGTTGCACGTGCGCGCGGCACTTTCGCGTTTTGTGCGTTCGCTCCAGACAAGCACCGCCTCCCACGACGATCAACCTACAAAACAGCCCGCGAAGGGCGACGTGGATTTAGGTCGGCGCCTCTTCAATGGGATTGCGGGTTGTAGCACCTGTCACAGCACGTCGGGGAGCGTGGCAAGGTTTTCGGATGGGCAATACCATCATTCCGGGATCGGCCACGCATCGCAGTCACCGCATCTGCCCGAACTTGCAGAACAAGTGCGCAGGGACAATCTCGACGCTGGTCAGTTGGGTCCCAAGATCCTCAGCGACGCCAATTGGTCATCCTTAGGGCGCTACGTCGTTAGCCATCGCCCGGTCGATATCGGCGCGTTTCACACCCCCTCGCTGCGCAATGTCGCAGTCACCGCGCCCTACATGCACGACGGCAGCATTGCCTCGCTAAGCGAAGCAGTCGATCACGAAATCTACTATCGCGGACTCAGTAGCGGGCACCCCGTCAATCTGACGCAATCGGAGAGAAGCGCGATCGTGTCGTTTTTAGAAACCTTGACTGATGCGGCGTACGTGCCCTACGCGGACAACGAGCTGCAGCATTGATGCGCCGGGCTAGGAAACACTGTTTCTAGCACATACTGCTGCCAAGGTTACCGGAGCCGCGGAAAGCTGCTGCCGCAGACTCTGACCGAACGCCGCGGGCACAAGCACACGTACGGGCCAATGACGCACGCTCACGCGCATCGTAACAATGTCGGGCCCAGTCATGAGCAGCGATCGTATACTCAGCGCTTCTTGCTAACGTCCATTTGTCGTGAAGCCCGAGGGTCGCCAAGGGCATCTGAAACAGGACATCGCAGCGCGGAAGTCACGATCTCCGCCGGAATGCGATACATCGCGCTGTCGTCCCGACTCGTCTTCAAAAAATAGATCCCGTCCAACAGCACCGCCACATGCATCATCTTCGTACGGGCTTGCGCGCCTGGATCAATCGCTGCTACATCGACACGATCGACTTGCTTCGCTTGGAAAGCGTAGATCACGCATTGCTGTCCGCCGGTCGCAGATTCCATAAATGGGTAAGCCGCTAATCTTCCCGCAAGGGGCGGGCATAGAAGCACAAGGGAAACCATGCCACAGGCTACCATCACGACGCGTTCGAGGATGCCGGGAACTGACCCAGATTTGATCCACCTAACTACCGCGACCTGCGCGATGATGGGAATCACGACGCTATAAAAAAGCGTTGCGCCAATGACCAGCCAATCCTCAACCCCGCTACCCCGGCGGAATGGTTCCGGGATGAGCGGCAAACTGATTTGCAGTGCGCACAGCAAAGCGGCGGTCTGCAAGAACAGCCACACAGATAGGTCAATGATAGCCCCCCATTCGGACTTCAAGACGCCTAGCGTCAACCCCACTTTCATTGCAGGTGCAGGCGCCCAATCATGCGTTTGACCCAATTCGACACGCCAAGGGCCTAGTATTAGGACGCCCAACAACGTCGACGCCAATAACCCTGCACAGACATCCGAAAAATTGATTTCGTGCTCATTGAGGTAGGCAGTAAACACAAGAGCGATCCAGATCAGAGCATTTGCGAGGGACCATACGAACCAACGCAGCGCAGGGCGAAACCGCTCAGATTGCAGGTCGATGAGACGACGGTCTCCGTGTGCGGCGAAACGGACGAACAATGCGCCTGCGGGTGATACGAGTGCCAGGGCCAACACCAAGACAATGACCGCAACCAAAGCGAAAAGCAGAGGCAGTGCCGACAACAGCCCCGCAGACATGCCGATCGAGAGACGGAACTCTGCGACCAACTCAAGCGAGAGAAGCCCTGATATCGTCAGGCCAAAAAACGCAAGCGGCACAGAACGATCCTGCGCCCATTTGAGGCATCGGCTGATTTCGTCAAACCAACCAGTCCATTTTTCTTCGTTCTTTTTTCCCCTGGGTTTGGAGACATTTCGCGCCATATTTCACTCGTCTGATCTAGAAGGGGTCAAATTTTTTTGAGATCCGAGCACAAAAGCGATGGTCACGTGTCGTGAAACCACATCTTCTTGGCCCATGACTGCCGCTCGTCATCCGGGGCTCATCCACCGCCGTAATAATGGAGTTTTTTTTGAGCAAAATTTTCGACCCTTCACGGCATCTAACGCATCGCGGAAGCAACCGGGACTGAGGGTCGACGCTGCATGGCGTGAGGCTGCTGCTCACCTGGCATGGGTTCGGTCGCCGAGGCTCTCTCGGCGACCTATTGGCGCTTTGATGCCGGACCCGTCTCGGATTAGACGGCCCTTACCAGTTCTACTTGCTCACCGGGCTCGCAAAATCGCTTAAGGCGGGCGCGCGCTTGGAACTCGATATCGAGCAGTTGTATCCGACGTTGGGCGGGTTCAGAACGAGGAACGTGCTCACCGGGTTCTTGAAATCCAGGCCGATCTGAAAGAGCACATACGCATCCGGAAGTGCGGCCGGGCGGAACGCGCCGAACGCGTAAACCCCGGCTATTCCCAACGGCCCCAGCTTGGCGGAAAGCTGAATCGGCTTGGTGGAAACTGGCGATGGAAAAGTGGACGTGGCCGACTCGATCAAGGTCTTGGGGTCGATCGAATAGCTCGTCGAAACCGGCATCCCGATGTAGCGGGAGGATGGCTGCTTGAGCTGTTCTGTGCAGTCCTTGTCGTGCCCCGGGTCCGGCGCTCCATTGGACTGTACGGCTCTCACGTAGTTCAACGTGACCGATACCTTGCCGGATTGGTCCGCGTCGGCTGCCCATGCGGACGAACAGCAGGATGCGGCGAGCAAGGTAACGGTGAGCGCGCAAACGGATCTCTTGATTGACATATCTCTCCCTCTAGTGAGTGGGTCGGCGAATGTCGCAACTCGACGATCTTCGACTGAGAAGGTGAAGCGATCGCTGAGCGCGCGAAGTGCCGTTCGACTATCGGTGGAACGCGTTGCTAAAACACCTGTGAATGTTTACAGGTTCGCCGTCGCGATCTTTCTGATATAGCTATTGCGTCAGAGGGCGCGCGGGTCGCGCCGAGGAACAGGGGCTGACTGCCATCGTGCCGTCGATTTTTTCGTAGCGGAAAAACACCCTCGAGACTTTGTGTACGCGCCGTTCGCGTGGCGCGCGCGCGCGGCCGCCTCTCGTTATCAGGTTCTGCTTGCCGCCTTCAACCAAAAGGAAACGCCATGAAACGTCTCATGATCGTCGTTCTATCGATCGCCGCTTTCTCGTGCTTTGCTGCCGAACCGCCCGCCAAGCCCGCGGGGGCTGCGACGAGCGCGCCGCCGAAACCCACCGCCGATGCCTGCAAGTTGCCTCCCAAGACAACCGTGTTCACCTTCTGGCAAAGCTGCAAGAACGTGACGTTGAATGGCTGCACCTTGCAGGCCAGCTGCCAGACGGCAAGTCAAACATGGCGTAATACCACCTTCGATATGAGCCAGTTCCCCAATTGCTATGATGCTCCCATTGACGGCCGCAATCTGTCGAACAACAACGGCACGCTGTGCTGCGGTTATGCCGGAACGCCTCAAATCTGTGGTACCTGAAGCGCAGTAGAGAAAGACGCGCTGCGTGCGCGCAAGAAAGATCTCTAGACGACTATTTGTGAGCTTTGCTTGTCCGGTCGGAGGGAACAAATGCCAACTGCAGAAATTCAATTCCCCGCGGGCCAGCACGTTGTCACCGGCAAACACATCGACGTACTCGTCAAGTACACGGGTAGCGATCCGCAGCCGAACGACATTCACATTTTCGTACGTGAGGGGAGCGGTAGTTGGACCCCTTCTTCCGGATTCGACATTCCCTCGGGTGTCGATCCTAGGTCCGGCGTACCACTGAGCCACCCTGCCGGGAACCAGAGCGGCACTTTTGGATTGAGAATCGACTGGTCCTGGAAACCGGATCGACAAGACGTCGGTTCTGATCAGGGCCAATACTTCGTCGACCCTCCACCGCTCCGACCAGATCCCCCGCTTGATACACCGGATGAAGACGGCGAGCCGAGTTCGTGGTGGAAGTGGCTTCTGTTCGTGATTTCTGGCCCCGCTGAACTAGCTCTCTTGATTCTGTATGGGCCATTCTGGGCTCTGAAATTGGCCGGATTCGATAGTTGGCCTGGAGAGCGGCTCAAGGACTTGATCGAATGGATCCGAGACAATCTTCTTCCGCCACCGTTCGATACTTGGGGAAAGAAGTAGGATCCCTTGATTTCATGGGGAAGAAATCTACCTCAGCATCTCAACTATTTGGATGCGCAGATGGAGCGCCGCGCGCCGCACCAGCTGATCATTCAAACGTGACGTCCGGGCCGGGGTCAATGTCGGGTCCTCGAACCCAGTCCTCGACGGCCTTCATCGCCTCGGCATGCGTCTCGAAGATTTGTGTCGCGCCGGGCTCGCCAGACGGAATGCTGTACATGCGCAGAGCCCGGCCCTTCGGGCAATCGGCAAGGTACGCGATGACGGCGTCGTCGTAGTAGGCGTAGGCCGGGGTCGGATCGCGGAAATAGAAGTCCTGCGTCCATCTCAGGCGATCGATGGCGAGCCGTTTATCGGGCATCTTCTCTAAGGCCATTGGCTGACAATACCGCCGCTGGATCTTAGGGTCTTAGATACCTCGTGCTAGTCGCCTCCGAGGCGCCCGCCGATGATGGGGCGGAAACGACTCGTCATTTATGTGGTTCGTGAACTCCCCTGAAAGACCGCTTCCTCAGGGTTTTGAAGCGCAGACAGCACATTCTCGGCGACTTTTTCTATTAACTTTGTTCCCCAAAACGGATCACTAACGTCGTAGTAAATGACACGAATATGCTGGAGATCAAAAGGGACATCTTCCTCGCGCGCCGACACAAGTACCACGGGTTTGCGAAGCGCGTGAGCAAGGCCTAGTTCGTAGAACACATTTGGATTCCTGCTGGTGAGCTCAGCGACCAATACCCGAGCAGCATTAATTCCGGACCACACTTGGTCCATTATTTTGCCCGTACCGAAAATGTCGGCATCTGCCCGGACCGGCCGCAAGCCGGCCTTTTCAATCGCCGGCCTGTAAATCTTGTCGTAGTAGTCGCCAAGTGGAGCCGCAAACGGTTGCATCACGAAACACGTATCCGTCGCGCTGATGCTAGTTGTCTTACCTAGTCTTTTTAGACGATCTGATTGACCCTGTGCCAGCTTATCTTCGGACGCAGAGTCCAACACTCGAATCTTGTCGCCATGCTTTGCAGTCAGCTGTGCCGACTCAAGAGACTCAAGCAGCACCTGCTTGAACTCTGGAAAGCTTTCTGGTGGCACGTGGTATGTCTCAACAACCGTGTTCATCAGAAACTGATCGTCAGGCAAGTTCTCGCCGCGATAGTGCCGATAAACCTCAGACAAATCCGGCGCCTTAAGCACTGCCTCTCGATAGCCATCAATCTCATCTGAGGCTGCTTGAGGGCGTAAGATCTTCTTGGCTAAAGCGGTTGGCTGTATTTGACCAGACTGTGGGCGCTCTAAAAATCCATATTTGATGGATGAGCTAACTTCAACTGCGAATGGCCCCTTAGCCGTAGCCAAACCGAGGAACGCGGCAGCCTCATCTGGTGTACAAGCCTTACCAGCGTTTTGTTCCAGGATCGCGCGCGGAATTCGAAGCGCTGCTGTAACGGAATGGCGGGGAAATTTGGCTCGGCCCACGCCGGCTGCTTTCTTTGCTCTAGCTGAAGGCTTTTTTGCTGACTTCTTCTGGGGGGCCATGAGTAGTCCTTTCAGATGCCGTGACAATCCTAACGACTGGGAGAAGTATCACATACCTGCTCGATTACGTGCAGGATGTGCGAGTACTCGCACTTTCGCGTCGGGGCGCTCCTTGCTTGACGTTGACGCTTTCTGCTCGGAGCCCATTCGCCGCGCGGCTTAACTAGGAATGTCCGCTTCTGGTCCGACTACTGCCTGTCGACTCCATGCCCTGAGCGGGCATATCTCTTGAATTGCACTCTCTGCAGTCGTAGCATGTATTCGTCGACGGGATAGACCCGCCGATTTTCAATCATCGCACTGAGGGATTCTCATGCGCTTCGACTATCTCGTCTTCATCGGGCGTTTCCAGCCAGTCCATCGCGGACAACTTTCAATCCTTCGACGTGCGCTGGAAGAATCGCGCAACGTCATCGTCTTGATTGGCTCGGCCAATCGCCCGCGAAATATCCGCAATCCCTGGACCGCTGCCGAACGCACCGTAATGCTGCGATCGGCGCTGAGTGCAGCCTCGGAACGCGTCAGATTTGCGCCGTTACGCGATCATCTCTACAACGAGAATGCGTGGGTTGGCGTCGTGCAATCGACCGTCGCTCGGCTCATCGCCGAGGACGGCTTCCCTGGCGATGCGCGCATTGGCTTGATCAGCGGCGATGACGAAGCGAGCGCCGAGTATCTCCAGGCTTTTCCACAATGGCCGCGCGTCGAAGTCCCCCACACGGACACGCTGTCTTCGACCGAACTGCGACAACACTACTTTTCCGGCGACGCTGGCGGTCGGCACCTGCTCGAGGCCAACGCACCGCCCGCAGTGTTTGAAATGATCGAAGCGTTCCGAACCGGATCACCCGCCTATGCAGGGCTGGTCGAAGAATTCCGCTTCGTACAGCAGTACCGCAAGGGTTGGGAATCGGCACCGTATCCACCGACTTTCGTGACGGTCGATGCGGTCGTCGTGCATTCCGGCCACGTGCTGCTAGTCAAACGCGGAGCCCAGCCGGGCTTGGGACTCTGGGCGCTCCCTGGCGGCTTTGTGCGTCACAACGAATCAATTCCCAATGCCGTGCTGCGCGAACTGCGCGAAGAAACCCGTCTCAAGATTCCTGCGCCGGTGTTGCGCGGCTCCATCAAAGCGTGCGAGGTCTTCGATCATCCCAATCGTTCGTTGCGCGGGCGGACGATCACGCACGCTTTCCATTTCGAATTTCCGACCGGCGCATTGCCCGCCGTCAAGGGTGGTGACGATGCGGCTAAGGCGCGCTGGTTTACGCTGGCCGAGGTACGTCAGCTCGAAGAGCACATGTACGAGGATCATTTCTACATCGTCGAACACTTCATCGGTTCGGCGTGAGCACTACGCGTTGCGCGACCGCCCGTTCGCGCCAGCGCCGGATAGACCGGCACTGAAATCACTGGAAGGAACTTCCGAGGAGAACACTATGTTAGGCATCCGTTACTTCAAAGCCAATCCGAGCAGTTACGTACTCAAATACCGCAACGGCCACGCGGTCAAGGAAGGCGCGGGAGTCGCCTTTTACTACTTCGCGCCGAACACATCGCTCGTTTCGGTGCCGCTGGAAAGCATGGACGTGCCGTTCATGTTCCGCGAAGTCAGCAGCGATTTTCAGGACATCACGGTGCAAGGCCAAGTCACGTTCCGCGTGGCGGCGCCCAAGACGCTCGCGGGGCTGATGAACTTCACCCTGAAGGCCGACGGCTCTGGCTATTTGTCGGACGACCCGACCAAGCTTGCGCCACGCGTGGTCAATGCGGTCCAAGTTCAATTGCGTTCTTTGTTGCAAGGCAAGACGCTGCAGGATCTGCTGCGCCAGTCCGATCAGCTCGTTAATGCGGTGCGCGATCGGTTGAAATCCGCAGCGGGCATTGCGGCGCTCGGCCTGGAACTCATGGATCTCGCCATCCTCGCGATCAAGCCGAACCCGGAGACCGCGCGTGCGCTGGAAGCGCAGGTGCGCGAACAGATCCTCAAACAAGCCGACGATGCGACGTACACGCGTCGCAACTCGGCGATCGAGCAGGAACGCGCGATCAAGGAGAACGAGCTCAATACCGAAATCGCGATCGAAACCAAGAAGCGGCAGATTCGCGAGACGCAGATGGATGCCGAACGTGCGGTCTTGGAAAAGCGCCAACAAATCCAGGAACAGGATATGGCCGGCAAGGTCGAGCTCGAGAAGCGCAATGAGGCGCTCACGACGCTCAAGGCTGGTAACGCCCAGCGCGAAGCAGACGCGAAGGCCTATGCGCTCTCGGCAATCATGAAGGCCGTAGGTAACGTCGATCCGAAGGTATTGCAGGCGATCATGCTCGGCAGCACCGATCCGAGCACGCTCATCGCATCGGCATTCCAGGGACTGGCCGAGAACGCGAGCAAGATTGGCGAGCTCAACATCTCGCCGGAGCTGCTACAGCAATTGACCAAGGGCAAGACGGCCAAGGGGTGATCGCTATGGATCCTCTGCAGCATCGGATTGTCCTGGTGGTGCGAAAGAGTCGGCTCGAGGACCTGATCGCTCGGTTCAACACGATCGAGCAAGCGCGATTCTACGTCGAGCACTTGGGTGCGGATTTCTCCGACTACGAGCACGAACACACCACGTATCACGCGGCGATCGCCACGGCCGAAGCGTCGTTGGCGCGCTTCGGCCGTGTGCATCGGCTCGACCGCACGTTTCTTCCGAGCTTTCTTTTCCCACCGCAATGCCTGGTGGTTGTACTCGGACAGGATGGTTTAGTTGCGAATACGTTGAAGTATCTCAACGGCCAAGCCGTGATCGGGGTCAATCCCGATCCGGCACGCTGGGACGGCGTGTTGTTGTCGTTCCAGGTCGAGGACCTTAAGACGATTACACCGGAAGCACTCCTGGAGAAACGCCCGACCAAGAGCATCACGATGGCGCGCGCCAAGTTGAGCGACGGCCAGGAACTGCACGCCGTGAACGATCTATTCATCGGTCCACGTACGCACGTCTCGGCGCGCTACGAGTTGCATCTCGGCAAGCGTCATGAGATGCATTCCTCCAGCGGCATCATCGTATCGACCGGACTCGGCTCAACCGGCTGGTTCAAAAGCCTGATCAACGGCGCACTCGGCGTGGCCGGCGGCACGCCGGTACCGGAACTTACGCACCTGCGAGCAAAAGGATTCGCCTGGGACGCGCATCACTTGTACTTCACCGTGCGCGAGCCGTTTCCGAGCAAG
>VBNZ01000160.1:0-442 GCA_005877675.1 Gammaproteobacteria bacterium | reverse complement strand
GCAAATGCCTGACTACGGCGTCATCTTCAGCGATGGGATCGAAAAGGACTTCCTCGAATTCAACTCCGGCATGGAAGCGATCGTCGGCGTGTCGGACAAACGGGGGAGACTGGTGCAATGAGCGACGAGGCTGTAGTTACATTGTACCGACCCACCGGTCCGAAGAACTGGCGCTTGTCGCGGAGAGCGGCTTCAAGCGATGGCCGCCGCGCCTGCCCGGTCAACCAATCTTTTATCCTGTCACGAACGAGGACTACGCCGCAGAGATCGCACAGAAATGGAATGTGCGGGATAGCGGCTATGGTGCGGTGACTCGATTCAATGTCAAAGCGTCATTCATGCGCCGGTATCAGGTCCAGCAGGTCGGTGCGGCGCGCCACACGGAATGGTGGATTCCAGCCGAAGAACTCGAGGCGCTCAACGACAACATTGTCGGAGCGAT
>VBNZ01000159.1:2923-8321 GCA_005877675.1 Gammaproteobacteria bacterium | reverse complement strand
CTCGATCCGGATCGCCACGGTCTGTGCGCCGAGTCCGAATTGCTGCTGATGTTCGCCTCGCGCGCGCAACTCGTGCGCGATGTGGTCGAACCCGCGCTCGCGGCCGGGCGCTGGGTGCTGAGTGATCGCTTCACCGATGCAAGCTACGCCTACCAGGGCGGTGGGCGCGGCCAGCCGCGCGAGCGCATTGCTGAATTGGAACGCTGGGCTGCAAGCGGTCTCCAGCCCGACCTGACCCTGTTGCTCGATCTGCCGGTCGGTGAGGGTCTTGCGCGCGCACGCGGGCGCGGTCCGGTCGATCGCATCGAGATGGAGAGTGTGGAGTTTTTCGAGCGCGTACGCGCTGCGTATCGTGTGCGCGCCGCAAGCGCGCCGGCGCGCTTCCGCGTGATCGATGCGAGCCAGCCGCTCGATGCGGTGCTCGCGCAGGTCGATCGCGTGATGGCGGAATTTCTTGCCGCGCAGCGCAAGGATGTTTCGGCATGACGCTCGCGCCCTGGAACGCCGAGGCTTGGACACGCCTCATCGAGCGCCGCCGCCATGACGCCCTGCCGCATGCTTTGCTGCTCGCGGGCCCCGCGGGTCTGGGCAAGCGCGAATTCGCCGATGGGTTCGCGCAAGCCTTGCTGTGCCAGTCAACTCGTGCCGATGGTTCCGCCTGCGGCGCCTGCCGTGCCTGTCAGCTATTCGCTGCAGGCACACATCCTGATCTTGTGCGCGTCAATCTGGAGTTGCGCGACGACGGCAAGCCGCGCACCGAGATCACCGTCGACCAGATGCGCATGCTGAGCGAGCGCCTCGTGCTCACGGCGCAGTTCGGCGGCATGCAGATCGCGCTGATCGACCCGGCCGATGCGATGAATGTCAGCGCAAGCAATGCACTGCTCAAGACCCTCGAAGAACCGACCTCCCGCACGATGCTCATGCTGATCGGCGATCATCCTGCGCGCCTGTCGGCGACGATCCGCAGCCGTTGTCAGCGCATCGAATTCCGTTTGCCGCCGAGCGAAACCGCGCAGCGCTGGCTGAGCGCGCGCGATATCGATGCCAAGGCGGCGCAGGATGCACTGCTCGCCAGCGATGGCAATCCGGGACGCGCGCTCGCCTGGGCCCGTTCAGGCGCGCTCAAGCTGCGCCGCGAAGTCGCACAGGATCTGCGCGATCTCGCCGCGGGCAGCGCCAGCGCCTACGAGGTCGCCCAGCGCTGGTCTAAGGACGGCGTCGACCTGCGCCTGCATTTCGCCGCCGCGCTCGTGCGCGAGGCGGCACAGGCGCAGGCACGCGGGCGTGCGCGCGACGCGGCACTCGCCTTGACCCACGCCACTGAAATGTCCAAGCTAACGGCGTGGTTCGACCGGGCCAACCGGACGCGTGAATTGCTGCGCGGTCCGCTGCGGCCCGAACTTGCGCTGCTCGAACTGCTCGCCGCGTGGACCACACCGGCGGCGGCCTAGACTGCGACCTTGGAGATTTCCGATGGCAGGACCAACTAGCGCACTCGGCATTTTGCCGCTGGTGATCAAGGAAAAGAGCCAGCTCTACAACACCTATATGCCATTTCTGCGCGGCGGCGGTCTGTTCGTGCCGACCGCAAAGCGCTATTCGATCGGCGACGACGTATTCCTTTTGCTGACCCTGCTCGACGACCCCGAGCGCCTCGGCATCGCCTGCAAGGTGGTGTGGCTCACGCCGCCGGGCGCGCAGGGCAACCGCGTCGCCGGCGTCGGCGTACAGTTCGCCGACTCGGCCGAGGGCGATGCGGCGCGCACGAAGATCGAGACGGCGCTCGCCGGCCTGGTCAATTCCGACAAGCCCACGCAGACGATGTAATGAAACATCGTTGGCGGCGTTACAGCGCAGACCGCGCATGAGTAAAAAAGTATACTTCGGTACCGACGGCATCCGCGGCCGTGTCGGCGTGGAGCCGATTACCGCAGATTTCATGCTGCGCGTCGGTCATGCCCTCGGTAGTGTGCTGCGCGAATCGAGCGACCACGCCGAGGTGCTGATCGGCAAGGACACACGCGTCTCGGGTTATATGTTCGAATCGGCACTCGAAGCGGGGCTCGTCGCTGCCGGTGCGGGCGTGCAATTGCTCGGCCCGATGCCGACGCCCGCAGTTGCCTGGCTCACGCGTGCGCAGGGCGCGAGCGCGGGCATCGTGATCAGCGCCTCGCACAATCCGTACTTCGACAACGGCGTGAAATTCTTCAGCGCCGTGGGCGAGAAGCTTTCCGACGAAATCGAGCTTGCGATCGAAACGCGACTTGCCGAACCGATGCGCACGGTCGCCTCGGAACAGATCGGCAAGGCCGTGCGCGTGACCGACGGCGCGGCACGTTACGAGGCATTCTGCAGTGCCAGCGTCGATGCGCTCGATCTGCGCGGTCGCCGCATCGTGCTCGACTGCGCGCACGGTGCGACTTATCAGATCGCGCCGCGCCTATTTGCCGATTTCGGTGCCGATGTCGTAACGATCGGCGCGCAGCCGGATGGCTTCAACATCAACGCCGACTGCGGTGCGACGCATACGGCGGCATTGCGCAAGACGGTACTCGATCAGCGTGCCGACCTCGGTATTGCCTTCGACGGCGATGGCGATCGCGTACAGTTCATCGATCACAATGGTGCGCTCGTCGACGGCGACGACATCGTCTATCTGCTTGCGCAAGATCTCATTGCGCGAGGCCGGCTCAAGGGCCCGGTGGTGGGCACGTTGATGACCAACTACGGCGTCGAACAGGCGATCGCGCGGCTCGGCGTGCCGTTTCTGCGCTCGCGCGTCGGCGATCGCTATGTGCTGCAAATGCTGAAGGAACATGGCGGCATGCTCGGCGGCGAAGCGTCAGGGCATGTGCTGTGCCTCGATCGCACGACCACGGGCGACGGCATGCTCACCGCGCTCCTCGTACTCGATGCCTTACAGCGCAGTGGCGCGACGCTCGCGCAAGCACGCGCGGACGTCACGCGCGTGCCGCAGATCACGCTCAACGTGCCGGTGACCGGCGCGGCCGGCGAGATCGTAGCAAGTGCGCAGGTGCAGAGTGCATTCGCGCATGTGCGCGATACGCTGAACGGCCGCGGGCGCGTAGTGCTGCGTCCTTCGGGCACAGAGCCGCTCGTGCGCGTAACGGTGGAAGGCGCAGATGAAGCGGAAGTGCGTGCGCTGGCAGCGAGCCTCGCCGACGCGGTAAAATTAGCGGCAAGCTTACGCAGTCATCCATGATTGCGTGAATCAATCAAGCGCGGCCGTGTCTGGCTGCGCCTTCCACAAGAAGCCGCGACTGGCGATGAGGCATCACCTCGTCTCGATCGGGGCAATCGTGCGCGAGTTCCCATGAGCCATCAGGTACCCACCCTCGATATTTCCCGCTACGACACCGACCGCAAGGCTTTCGTCGCCGAGATCGGCGCGGCCTATCGCGAATTCGGCTTCTGCGGCATTTCCGGCCATGGCATTGCGCAAACGCTGATCGACAATGCTTACGACGCCTTCGTACGGTTCTTCGACCTCCCCGACGCGGTGAAAGCGAAATATCAGCTCAAAGGCATGGGCGGCCAGCGCGGCTACACGCCATTCGGCATCGAGACGGCGAAGGATGCCAAGCACGCCGACCTCAAGGAGTTCTGGCATATCGGTCGCCAACTGCCCGCCGGCTCGAAGTACGCCGCGTCGATGCCGCCCAACGTCTGGCCCGTGGAAGTGCCCGAGTTTCATGAATACGGCTACGGCCTGTTCGATGCGCTCGACCAGCTCGGTTCACGCGTATTGCGCGCGCTCGCGCTGCATATCGACCTGCCGGAGAACTATTTCGACGACAAGACCCAGTTCGGCAATTCGATCCTGCGCCCGCTGCACTACCCGCCGATCACCGATGTCGATATTCCGAACGAACGCGCCGGCGCGCATGAGGACATCAATCTGATTACGCTGCTCGTCGGTGCGAGCGCAGAAGGCCTGCAGTTGCTGCAGAAGGACGGCACCTGGCTGCCGATCACGACGCAGGGCGATGCGATCGTCGTCAACATCGGCGATATGCTGCAGCGCCTGACCAATCATGTATATCCGTCGACGTCGCATCGCGTGGTCAATCCACCCGGTGAGAAGGCGCGCGAGCCGCGTTATTCGGTGCCGTTCTTCCTGCATCCGAATCCCGATGTCGTGCTCGATCCGCTGCCGCAATGCGTGACGCCGGACAATCCGCGCCGCTATGACACCTCGATCACCGCGGACGAGTATCTGCAGCAGCGCCTGCGCGAAATCAAGCTGATATAGTCGCGTTTCATTTGGCCATCTAGACGGACACCGGAATGCAGATCGAAAGCAAGCTGCCGAAAGTCGGCACGACGATTTTCACCGTAATGTCGCAGCTCGCCGTACAGCATCAGGCGGTGAACCTGGGGCAGGGCTTTCCGGATTTCGACGGCCCGCAATCGCTGCGCGACGCGCTCGCGGCAGCGATGAACTCGCACAAGAACCAATATGCGCCGATGGCCGGCATTCCGAAGTTGCGCGAGCAGATCGCGCTCAAAACCGAGCGGCTTTACGGCGCCAAGGTCAATGCGGATACCGAAGTCACGGTAACGAGTGGCGCGACCGAGGCGCTGTTCGCAGCGATCGCTGCGGTCGTGCATCCGGGCGATGAAGTGATCGTGTTCGACCCGTGCTACGACAGCTACGAGCCGGCGATCGAACTCGCGGGCGGGCGTGCCGTGCATCTACCGCTGCATCTGCCGGATTTCTCGATCGACTGGCAGCGCGTCACGGATGCGATCACGCCGAAGACGCGCCTGATCCTGATCAACTCGCCGCACAATCCGAGCGGCTCCGTACTGTCGGCTGCTGATCTCGATGCGCTCGCGGGCATCGTACGCGGCACGAATATTCTGGTTCTTTCCGACGAAGTCTACGAGCACATCATCTTCGACGGCGCGCAGCATGAGAGCGTGCTGCGTCATCCTGAACTCGCTGCGCGCAGTTTCGTCGTGTCCTCGTTCGGCAAGACCTATCACTGCACCGGCTGGAAGGTCGGCTACTGCATCGCGCCGCAGCCGCTCAGCGCGGAGTTCCGCAAGGTGCATCAATACCTGACCTTCTGTACCTTCAATCCGGCGCAGTGGGCGTTCGCTGAAGTGCTCGAAAACGATCCGCAGCACTACCTCGACCTGCCGAAATTCTACGAAACAAAACGCGACACCTTCCGCACGCTGCTCAAGCCGTCGAAGTTCGAGCTGCTGCCGGTGGCGGGCGCGTATTTTCAGGTCGTCGACTATTCGGCGATCAGCGACAAGGACGATCTCAATTTCTGCGAGTGGCTGATCCACGAGGCCGGCGTCGCGGCGATTCCGGTGTCGGCCTTCTATGAAACGCCGCCCGACACGCGACTGATCCGCTTCT
>VBNZ01000159.1:0-2612 GCA_005877675.1 Gammaproteobacteria bacterium | reverse complement strand
TGGCGAACGTTGCGTCAATCGGCTGGTGTGGATGCGGCCCGATGGCAGTTTCGAAACCTACGACAAGCGCCATCTGTTCCGCATGGCGAAGGAGCACGAGCGCTATGCGGGCGGCGAGCAGCGCTTGATCGTCGAGCTCAACGGCTGGCGCATCTGCCCGATGGTCTGCTACGACCTGCGCTTTCCGGTATGGATCCGCAATCGCCATGGCAAGCATGAGAGCGACCGCTTCGACTACGATCTGTCGATCTTCGTCGCGAACTGGCCATCGCCGCGGCGCGAACCCTGGCGCACGCTGCTGCGTGCACGCGCGATCGAAAATCTTTGCTACGTTGTCGGCGTCAATCGTGTCGGCATCGATGGCAATGATCTGTCCTATTCGGGCGACAGTGCCGCGGTCGACTTTGTCGGCGCGCCGCTGGTCGAACTCGGCGCGCAGGAACAAGTCATCACCGTGGCGCTCGATGCGCAGGCGCTCGCCGCGCATCGCGAGCGGTTTCCCGCGTGGATGGATGCGGACGAGTTCGAGATCCAGGTCTAAGGCCTGACCTGCAATCCTGCGTTTGCCTGTGACTGTTCCAAGTCGCGTCGCAAAGGTGCAAACTTGCACCGACCGCAAAGGGGGATGGCCGCATGCAGGGCGAAGCTACAAGTGCTTTGGGCGGGGTGATGCGCGATGTGCGCTTCGCCTTCGGTGAGCTGTTTCGCGGCTACAAACTCGATGCCGATCAGGAAATGACAATCGAGGTGCTGTTCGGCCTGCTCGGCGGCCTGGCGCAGGCGGACGGGCTCGTTACCTCCGAGGAAGCCGCGTTCGTGAATCGCTTGATGGACGAACTCGAGTTGTCCACGCGCGCGCGTGAGCTTGCGAACGACGCCTTCCTGCGCGGCAGACGCAAACAGCTCGATATCGATGCGGAAATTGCCCGCTTTCTTGCGCGTTATCCCAAGGGCACGCCCGAGGTCACACGCCTCTACGATAGCGTCGTGCGCCTCGCCGCAGCGGACCTGCGCCTGCGGCCGGGCGAACGCGTGTTTCTCGAGCGCTTCACGGCCGGTCTGGGATTTTCTCCGGTTGCGCTCGAAGTGAAGCTCAAGCAGGTGATGCCGGCCGCTCCGCCCAAGACCTAAGCGCACGCTGTTGCCAATTTGCTGCGTCGCGTCATAATGCGGATTCATGTGGGGTGAACCGATGACGCGTGTATACAACTTCAGTGCCGGTCCGGCGGCGCTGCCCGAAGCCGTATGGCGCGTCGGTGATGGAACTCTCCCATCGCGGCAAGCATTTCGTCGAACTCGCGGCCGAATCCGAACGCGATCTGCGCTTTCTGCTCAACATCCCTGACAACTACAAGACGCTGTTCCTGCAGGGCGGGGCGACGCAGCACTTCGCGCAGTTGCCGATGAATTTCGCGCGGCGCGACCAGATCGCCGATTACATCGTGACCGGGCACTGGAGCGAAAAGGCCGTGCGCGAGGCGAAGCCGCTCGTCGACGTACGCGTCGCGGCGAACAGCGCGGCGAGCAACTACACCGCGATTCCGGCGCGCGACTCGTGGGCGCTGCACGACGATGCGGCGTACGTGCACTACACGCCGAACGAGACGATCCACGGCGTCGAGTTCCAGCAGATACCCGACGTCGGCAAAGTACCGCTGTTCGCCGACATGTCCTCGGACATCTTGTCGCGTCCGGTCGACGTGTCGAAGTTCGGTGTGATCTACGCCGGAGCGCAGAAGAACATCGGCGCGGCCGGGCTCGTCGTGATGATCGTGCGCGAAGATCTGCTCGAGCGCTGTCCGAAGGACATGCCAAAGATCTTCAATTACGCCGAGCACGCCGCACACGATTCGATGCTCAACACGCCGAACACCTTCGGCTGGTATCTCGCTGGACTCGTGTTCAAATGGCTGCTGCGCGAAGGCGGACTCGTCGCGATGGGTGAGCGTAATCGTGCCAAGATGGCGCTGCTGTACGGCTGTATCGACGGCTCCGGCGGCTTCTATCGCAATCCGGTCGATAAAGCTGCGCGCTCGTGGATGAATGTGCCATTCACGCTCTCTGATGACAACTTGAACGCCGCGTTTCTTAAGGAATCCGAAGGCGCCGGCCTGATGGCACTCAGAGGGCACAAGGCGGTCGGTGGCATGCGCGCTTCGCTGTACAACGCAGTGCCCATGCAGGCGGTCCAGGCGCTGGTCGATTTCATGCGCGATTTCGCGCGCCGCAACGGTTGACGATGATGACCACGAAAAAGAAAAAAATCGCGAAGGCGGTCGAGGCGAGTCCGCCCCCGATGAACCTCGCCGACGCGCGCGCACGCATCGACGGCATCGACCGGCATATCCAGGAACTGATTTCCGAGCGCGCCGGCTGGGCGCGCCAGGTCGGCAAGGCGAAGGGACCGCTCAAGGCCGCGGTCGAGTACTACCGGCCCGAACGCGAATCGCAGGTGCTGCGCATGGCGATCGACCGCAACCAGGGGCCGCTGTCCGACGAAGTGCTGGTGCGCGTGTTCCGCGAAATCATGTCGGCCTGCCTCGCGCAGCAGGAACCGCTCAAGGTCGGTTATCTCGGTCCCGAGGGCACCTTCAGCGAGCAGGCGATGCGCA
>VBNZ01000158.1:6735-10866 GCA_005877675.1 Gammaproteobacteria bacterium | reverse complement strand
GGGCTGTTTTGCATTGCCTTCATCCGGCAACTGAATCGCCCGCATGGTTTGGGTGATGTTCGGCGCCGTGTGCGCGAAAGGTGCCTCGCTGCGCGCGCGCAGGCCGGGCGCCTCGATCACGAAACGATTGCGGCCAAAAGCGATCTGGTCACCCGCATGCACCACCGCGTCGCGTACGCGCACGCCGTTGACGTAGGCCGAGCCGTTGCCGTCGAGCGCACGCAGATAGATCGCATCGTCATTGCTTTCGATCGTGCTGTGGCGTGGCGCCATGTCGGCCTCGTCCAGCACCAGGTCAGCGCCGGGACCGCGCCCGATCACAAGCTTGCCGCGCACCGGCACGATCTTGCCGAACTGCACGCCGCTCAACCCGCGTAGTAGCACGCGCGCCGGGTTGATGCGATTCGGTCCGAGGCTGGGTGGTGGCAGCGGCGTGACCGCCGCTGGGAGTTCCGTGCGGACGCTGTCGTCGCGATCGGGCTTCAGCACAAACTGCAGCGTATCCATGCTCACCACGTCGCCGAGCCGCAGCAGCGCCTTTTCGCGCACCGGGCGCGTATTCACATGCGTGCGCGCCTGCGCGTCGAGCACACCGAGCACGATGCCCTGTGCGTTGACCGAAAGCCTTAGATGGTGCGGCGCGACGCCACTGTGACCCACGACGATGGTATTGTCGGACGCGGCGCCGATCGACGTGTCGCCGGCGCCGATGAAGGTGTCCTCGTGCTCCCCGTTCGGAAAGGACAGTCGCATGCGGGTCTTTTTCAACTAGTTATGGCGGGAATGTAACACACTGCACGAACCACAAGAAATCCGCCGATCATCCGTTACGAAAGGAAACATTCATGTCCAGTATCGACATTCGCCGCAAGCACAAGCATACGCTCAAGGAAGCTAAAGATGCGGTCAAGAAGACCGCCACGGCGATCGGTAAAAAGTTCGATATCAAAAGTGCGTGGAACGGCAATACGCTCGAATTCGAGCGCCCCGGGGCCAGCGGCCGGATTCACGTCACCGCCAGCGAGGTGCACGTTACCGCGCAACTGGGCTTCCTGCTCGGCGCATTGAAGCCGCTGATCGAGAACGAGATACAGAAGCAACTTGACGACAGCCTGGGGTGATTTCCAGCACTCGCGTCTTCGCCGGCAACGAAGGATAGTGTGAATATTCTAGGCAGCAAGCCTATTTTTGCGTCCACCGCAAGTGAACTTGCACAAACACAACTGGATTGGAGGGAGCATCATCATGGTTAAGAAACCGAAACTGAAGAGCAAAGTCAGCGCTGCCGCGAACGAGGCCAAGGCGGCCTCCGGCAAGTCGATCATGGAATCCGCGCAGCAGATCTGGCTCGCCGGTCTCGGCGCCTTCGGTGATGCCCAGAAGAAGGGCTCGAATTTGTTCGATGGGCTGGTCAAGGAAGGCCTCAATCTTGAAGCGAAGACGCGCAAGCTCGCGACCGGCAAAGTCGACGAAATGCGCGGCGCGGTCGAATCGAGCGTGAGTCAGGTCCGCGAGCGCACGCAGGAGACATGGGATCGCCTCGAGCAGGTATTCGAACAGCGCGTATCCCGCGCGCTGTCCAAGCTCGGCGTGCCGGGGCGCAAAGAGCTCGACGAGCTGCTCAAGCGCATCGAAGAACTCAATCGCGAAGTGCGCAAGATCAACCCGAAGAAAGGCGGCTTTACCGACGCATTGAACGCCACGGTACGCCGCGCGCGCGACGACTTCGGCGACTTGGTCAAGGACATCGAGGAAGCACAACTCGCAGCGAAGCAGACCGTACAGCGCACCGTGGCCAAGGTAGCCGATGCCGCCGCCGCTGCCGTCACCCCGGCAAAGAAGCCTGCGCCGAAAGGCGCGGCGAAGAAGCCGGCGGCGAAGAAGGCTGCCGCGAAGAAATCCGCAAAGAAGAAATAATGCTGCGGCGCCATGGCGCCGACGGCAGCGATTTAAAACCGCCAGCCATTATCAAGACGAGCCGGACAACCCTCCCCGTCCTTTCGTCCTGGCTGGCGGTTTTTTCGCGCACACGATGCGCGTCTAACGCATCGCGCAAGCACTCGTCGCTCTACCAATGCACGCCGCGCATCAGCGACGCGAACGCCACCTGCTCGCTGGTCGGTTGCTGCTCAAGGTCCCCCCTGCCCTTCATACCTTTTGCCGCGGTCGAGTCGGGGAACAGGCGGAATGCGGTGTTCATGATGATCTCGTACATGCGCGGCATGCAGGCGTAGAGCAGTTGTGCGAACACGCCGGTACGCGTGGCGATGCGCACGGGGCGCTTGATGATCGCCTCGACGATCAGATCGGCGGCTTCCTCCGGCGACAGTGTCGGCACCGACTCGTACATCTTGGTCGGCGCGATCATCGGCGTCTTCACCAGCGGCATATTGATCGTCGTAAAGTTGATGCCGTTGTCGGAGAACTCCGCTTGCGCGCAACGCGAGAAGGCGTCGAGCGCCGCCTTCGAGGCGACGTAGGCGGAGAATCGCGGCGCATTGGTCAGCACGCCGATCGACGAGATATTGATGATATGACCGCGATGCCGCTCAGTCATTGCGGGCAGGAAGCCCATGATCAGACGCAGCGAACCGAAATAGTTGAGCTGCATCGTGCGCTCGAAATCGTGGAAGCGATCGTAGCTCGACGCGATCGCGCGGCGGATCGAACGTCCCGCGTTGTTGATCAGGATGTCGACGCCTTTATGCTCGGCGACGACCTTCGCGACCAGTTCGTCGCAGGATTTGAGCTCCGATAGATCGGCGACATAGGTGTGGCAGGTACCCCCCGCATCGACGATTTCCTTTTTCACTGCGGCGAGTTCGTCTTCGCCGCGCGCGCAGATCAGCACCTTTGCGCCTGCAGCGGCGACCTTGAGCGCTGCGGCTTTGCCGATGCCCGACGAGCCGCCGGTGATCAGCACCGTGCGCCCCTTCACCTTGCCGCTGAGCGAGTGATCGACGAACAGATCCGGATCGAGATGGCGCTCCCAGTAGTCCCACAAACGCCAGGCGTAAGTGTCGAGGTCGGGCACGCGGATCTTCGTGCCCTTGAGCGCACGCTCGGTCTCGCGCGAGTCAAAGCGCGTCGGATAGTTGATCAGCTTCAGCGCGGCCGCAGGAATGCCTAGATCGCGCAGCACGGCATTGGTGAAGCGCTTGACCGGCGGCAGACTGCCAAGTCCCTGCTTCACCGCCGGCGGAATGAAGGCGAACATGCGGGCATCCAGACGCATCGACATCTGCGGTGCGTGGCCTGCGTTGGCGAAGATGTTGAGCACCTGGCCGATGCGCCGCGGCGCGGGATCGGTTAGATGAAAACAGCCGCCGTCGAGGCCGGCCTTGTGCGCGATATGATCCATCGCATCGACCACAAAATCGACCGGTACCATGTTCACGCGCCCGCCTTCGAGACCGAGCACTGGCATCCATTGCGGCAACGTGTCGCGCAGTTTCTTCAGCGTGCGGAAGAAATAGTACGGGCCGTCGATCTTGTCGATCTCGCCGGTCTGCGAATGCCCAAGCACCATCGCCGGACGATAGATGCGGTAGGGCCGCTTGCATTCCTTGCGTAAGACCGCTTCGGACTCGTGCTTGGTCTTGAAATAGGGATTGCGATCGAGATCCTCGGCCTCGTCGAACATGTCCTCGCGGAATACACCCGGATACAGGCCCGCAACCGCAATGGAACTCGTATGGTGGAAGATTCCAGCCTTGATCTGTTCGGCGAACTGAACAGCGTGGCGCGTGCCTTCGACATTGGCGGCGTGCTGGCTCTCCGCGCTGGCTGCAAGGTCATAGATCGCGCCAAGGTGGAAGAAATGCTTGATCTTGCCTTCGAGCGTCTTGCGCAACGCTGGGCTTACGCCGAGGCCGGGCTTGGACAAGTCACCGCTCACCGCGATCAGGCGTTTGCCTTCGTCGCCGAAACGGTTGCGCAGCGCCTCGAACTTGGCCTGCGACCCCTTGCGCACGAGACAGTAAATATTGCCTTTGCGCGCGAGCAGTTTCGGTATCAGATGCTTGCCGATGAAACCCGTCGCCCCGGTTACGAAGTAGCTCATCACCTCTCCCCTTTTTGAATTATCGACCCAGCCTCAAGTATCCGACACTTTTGCGTCGGATGGACAGA
>VBNZ01000158.1:6016-6730 GCA_005877675.1 Gammaproteobacteria bacterium | reverse complement strand
GGCGTCTCGAACGGCCGGCGGCAAACGTCCGCGTACGCTATCGATATCGAATGGTCCTCGCGCCGCGATCAGGTCGCGTGCCGCATCGACCTGTCCCCAGACGTTCCATAGCAGCACCCCGCGCACACGACCGTTGTCGAGATAATAAATCACGCCTTCGCGGAACGGCTCGGTCCATTGCTCGACTACATCGAGGCGATCATCGAGCAGGCCGACCGCTTCATAGCCGAGATCGAACAGATCGGAATAGAAAAATGGCTGGCTCGTGTACCCGTCAGTTGCGCCGGTCATGACCTTGCCCGCGTGGCGGCCCATGCCGATCGCAGCGTCCTCGTGTTCGACGCGCAGGCGCATGTCCAATGCCGCAGCATGGAAATTGGCGACGTCGCCGGCAGCGAAGATGTCCGGATCGCTCGTGCGCAGTTGCGCATCGACAACGATGCCGTTGTCGACCTTCAGGCCCGCCTGCTCGGCGAGCGCGGTGTTCGGGGTCACGCCCAATCCGGCGACGACCGCGTCTGCCTGCAACGTCGTGCCGTCAGATAGTGCGACCTCGACCTTGTCCGCCGCGGCCTTGCCGTCGACGACGCGCACGCCCGCCAGCAAGCGCACACCGCGTTCGGTGAAATACGCATTCAGATAACGCGCCAGTGTTCGCGGATAGCGCCCTGCGCCGATCGCCACGCCCGGGAACGCCATCGTCACGTTGCAGCC
>VBNZ01000158.1:5233-5967 GCA_005877675.1 Gammaproteobacteria bacterium | reverse complement strand
CCGTAGTGCGAGATAATCGTCGAGCGTGCGAAAAACAATCACGCGCTCGCCCTCGAACGGCAGGCGCCGTGGCGCGGCACCGGTGGCGAGCAGCAATTTGCGATAGCGGTATGTGTCGCCCGCATTGTCTTGCAGCGTATGTCCGGCACGATCGATCGATTCGACACGGCGGCCGAGATGCAGCGTCGCACCGCTGCGCGCGGTATCCAGATCGATCGAGCCGAGCGGTTTGCCGCCTTTCCACAGGGCCTTCGATAGCGGCGGGCGCTCGTAAGGCGGGTGCGTGTCGTCGCTGATCAGGCCGATGCTCGCACTGGCATCGGCTGTCCGGATCGCCTTCGCAGCCGCATCGCCGGTCATGCCGCCACCGACGATCAGATACTCGTATTGATATTCCATCGCGTTGCTCCTCGGATGGACATCCATACGCAGCGAGCCTGGCTCGCTGCGTGCTCGAATAAAGACTACGCGAGCGTGATAGTCACTTCGATATTGCCGCGCGTCGCATTCGAATATGGACACACCTCGTTGTGCGCACGATCGATCAGGCGCTGCGCGACGGCGCGATCGACGCCGGGCATGGACACCTTGAGCTCGACCGCGATGCCGAAGCCCTTCGGAATCGGGCCGATGCTCACGGCGCTTTCGATCGTCGTATCCGCGGGCACCGCGACTTTTTCCTGGCCCGCGACAAACTTCACTGCGCCGATAAAGCATGCGGCGTAGCCCACCGC
>VBNZ01000158.1:0-5227 GCA_005877675.1 Gammaproteobacteria bacterium | reverse complement strand
CGTGCCGCCCATTTCTTTCGGCGGCTTGAGCACGACATCGATGCGCCCATCGGAAGATTTACCGCGACCGTCGCGCCCACCGGTTGCGGTGGCATGCGCGGTGTAGACGACTTTCTCGAGCTTGTTCATGGCCGATACTCCTTGTTGTGACGCGGATGGCCCCAGAGTTTATCGCCGCAAACGTGAAATGTGTGTTTACAGCTTGGGTGCGGGCGGCGGCGTTCCCTCACGCTGCAGCCCGACCTGCAGCCAGCCCAGATTGAGCCCGATCGACGCTGCGTTGGAATCGGCCCAGGCATAGGCGAGCACCTTGCCGTTCGCATCGTCGACTACATCGAGCTGCAGCACGATCAGGTGGCGTTCCGGATAATCGCGCCGTGCAAGCTGCAACGAATAGCCCGCTGCCTTGCCGTCGCGCCAATGCAGCGGTACGCGCTGCCCGAGCGCGAGGTGCAGATCGTTCTGCAGATGCCAGTCGTCATTACTTGCGCGCGCCTGTGCGCCCGCGCCGTTGAGCGCGACCCAGCCGGCATAGCTCGGCAACATTTCCATCGCGGTGCCGGGCGGTTTGGCCGTGGTATGCGCCGTCGTGCAGGCGGTTAGCAGGCAAGCCGTCAGCAACAACACGATACGCATCGGTTCGGTACCTCGCTTCGTTCACCTGGGCATCAAAGGCGCTCTCTCAACTCAGGGCTCGTGCTTCGATACACGAGAAGTGTACCTTCTGCCGAGGCTGTCGAAGCATCAGAGCGAATGGAAGGTTATTGGACGACATCGACGCGCAACGGCCGCGCATCGCCGTGCCCATGATCATCGACCACACGCAAGGTGTACTGGCCTGCCGACGCCGGCTGCCAGAACACGGGTTCGCCGGGCTTGGCGCTCGCGACGAAGCCGTCGTCGACAAACCAGTACACCTCATGCACCGAGGCGTCGACGGAGGCGTTGAATGCGATGCGATCTTCCCCGTCGCGACTCGTGCGCCGCGTGAACGTGACGCCGCGCATTGGCGAGATGATTTGCGGCGACTGGCCTTCATCCGCGGCCGCCGTGCAGTCGGGAATCGCTGGCGGCGTGCGGCGCGGAATCCCGGCCTGGCGAAATACGCGCGCCAGGTCCGAAGGCCAGAACTCGAACACTTCCGTGCGCGTCGTAGCCGGATCGTACGGCGGACATGCGGCCTGTCCCGTCGCCGTATCGAGCACGACCGGGCGATGGATCGTGCTCACGCGAATCGGCGATTTGCCGGGAATGAACCAGGTCGTACCGCGGCGCGGACACCAGGCATTCGGCAGGTCGCCCGAAGCCAGGCACACTTCCACGCGCTTCAGATTCTTCGGCGGCGCATGCGGCGCTTCGGTCATCTGCGCATCGCGCGCGCGCAAGGCATCGACGATGTGGAAGAACAACGGCGCAGCCGCTTCGATACCGACGAATGCCGGATTGCCGCTGCCGTCGAAATTGCCGACCCAGACGATCAGCACATACGGCCCGACGATGCCCGCACTCCATGCATCGCGAAAACCCCATGAAGTGCCGGTCTTCCAGTACACCGGCAAGCCGCCGGGCTGCGCGATCGCGGCATCGTCTGGGCGCGGATTCTGGCGCAGCATATCGAGCACCATGAAGCTCGCCTCGTCGCTCAAGACTCGCGCGCCTGCGCTGCGCGGCTCGTCCGCGCGCCGACGCAACGGCGCGAGCGTGCCGCGGTTCGCGAGCATCGCGTAGAGCTTGGCAAGTTCCTCCGGCGTCACCTCGCCGCCGCCGAGCACGAGCGCGAGGCCGTAGAATTCCTCGCGCGCCATATGGCCGATGCCGGCATCTTTGAGAAACTGATAGAAGCTCGGATCCTTCAATTTCGATGCAACATAGACTGCGGGGATATTGCGGCTACGCACCAGCGCTTCGGTCGCAGTGACGGGCCCGAGAAAACGCCCGTCGAAATTCTCCGGCGTGAAAGGACCGAACGAAGTCGGCACGTCGCGCAGCACGGTCTGTGGATGCAACACGCCCTGATCGAAGCCGAGCCCGTAGATGAAGGGTTTGAGCGCCGATCCCGGCGAGCGCTTCGCGAGCGCGCCATTGACCTGTCCCGCAATCGATTTGTCGAAATAATCCGCTGAGCCGACCAGTGCCTTGATACCGAGATCGCGCGTATCGACCAGCAGCGCGACCGCATTGCGCACGCCACGATCGGCTGCGTGTTCGATCTGATTTTTCAGCTGACGTTCGAGCACATGCTGCAGGTCGAGATCGAGCGTCGTGCGCAACACCGCCGGCGTGGCGCCGCTCGCATGCGCGTCGGCCAGCACTTCTTCGACGAAATGCGGTGCCGCGAACGGCAGATTTTCCGGCGCGCGCAGACGCAGCGGGAGTTGCATCAGCGGTGCGCTGGACTTGTCTTCGGGGTGCCTAGCGATCCAGCGTGCGAACAGGCGCGAGCGCGCGGAGGACAAGCGGTAATTGAACGTTTCCGCTTGTCCCCTCTCCCCCGAACCGTGCTCGGGGGAGAGGGAGAGGCTGGGTGAGGGAGGCTTTTGATCCTGCTCCGGCGCAGAGCCCCCCTCACCCAACCCTCTCGCCCGAACGGTGAAACTGTTCGGAGGAGAGGGCTCGTCTTCAGCAGCGCCGATGCGCCTGCTCGGATCCTGCGGTATCACCGCCAGCGTCAGCGCCTCCGGCAGCGTCAACTGCTGCACCGGCTTGTCGAAATAAATCAGACTCGCCGCGCCCGCGCCTTCGATATTGCGGCCATACGGTGCGTAATTGAGGTACGCCTCGAGGATCGCATCCTTCGAGTAGCACAGCTCCAGCTGCACCGCGCGCAATACCTGGCGCAGTTTGCCGCCGGGTGTGCGCGTATTGAGCCGGTAAACCAGTCTCGCAAGCTGCATCGTCAGCGTCGAGCCGCCCTGGCGATTGCCGCCGCGCACATACGTCACAAATGCGCCGCGCGCGAGGCTGATCGGATTGAAGCCCGGATGCCAGCGGAACCAGGCATCCTCGTGCAGCATCACGCCATCGACCAGCGCCGGCGGCATCTGCTTGAGCGGCACCCACTGCCGATAGCGCTGGTCGTTCGCCAGCGTCAGGCGCAGCAGGTGCCCATGATCGTCGTACACCGCGGTCGAACTCGGCGCGAGCTGCGATAGCGATGCATGTGGCCAAAGGCGGATTGCAACGAGTGCGATGGCGATCAACAGCATCGCCATTAGACAGTTCTGCCAGCGGCGGATGAAATTCAACATAGCAGCACGTGTCTATTGGCTATGGTGTCCACTCGCCCTCTTCGTGAAGGAGCACTTTGCTTCCTTGTTGGATATCGAGCCAGCTATCTCCTTGCAAAATTAGGCGATACGTGACGCCCCAATTTTTGAATAGATAGCCTTGAAAATGGCATGGAGTCACGCCGTCATTGCAAACGGACATCAGCACTTTACCCCTAAGCCGGATTGACTCATTGTTCTTTCGATTGATCCCAAGATAGTCAACGCGGTCGCAGCCAACCGCGCCTTCCTTACATCGCTCGGTGATCGTTATCAGATATGTCTTGGTCGCAAATGTCGCAGCGGACAAATAGCCGCACCAGAGGACGCTGACGCTTGCGATTAAGCGCAACAGCTTCCCTTGCGTGAGTGGCGGCTTGGTCATTTCTTCGTCACTTCGATCTTCGCCCCCAACGACCGCGCCTGCACCGTGCGGTCGTACATCGATTCACCGTAGGCTGGCGGCACGCTGAAGCTGCCGGCGTTGGTGGCGCGGATACGGTAGATGAATTCATGCGCGTCGCGCTGGGCGGTGCCGTAGATCACGACGCGATCGTCGCGCACGTCGGCATATTCGAGCGCCCAGTTCGATCCGGTCACGCCGATCGGCGCGCGCCAAGCGGGTTGCTGCGCGTTGTTCGTGCTGGCGTCCGTGTTCGCGGCATCGCCGTTCGCCGCGTCTTCCGGCGCGGATGGCGGCGTCAGCACGGGTTCGAATCCGCCGGGCAATAGATCGACGATCGCGATATTGCCGATGCTGTCGACCTGCGTTGCGCGGATCTTCAGATGCACGTCGATCTCCTGCCCGAGCGTCGCAGTCTTGATGGGCTTGCCGTCGGTATCGGTGAATTCGCGGATGATTTCGAGACCCTGCTTGAGCTCGCTCGTCGGCGGCGTACGATCGAAACCAGCCTGTGTCACCGCATACCACGCATGCAGGTCGGCACCGTTGTCAACCTTAAGCGACGTCGCGGCCGCACTGAACGGGCCGCGCACGAGCGCCCCGACCTGGGCGTTGATCGCCGCACTCGTGGCGTCCTTGTGCTGTTCGGTCAGGCTGAGCTTGCCGTCGGCCGCAGCCTGCGTCGCATACGCGTCGAGCGCAAGGATGACCTGCGCCGACGACAGCGTGTTGTACCAGCCGCGTTGCACCGGCCGCAGCAGGTTGGCGACCGCCGCGGGCGGCAGTGCCTTCGCGCGCTCGGGGAAGTGTTTGGCGAGCAGGTAGAGGATGCCCGCGTCGCGCACGAGTGGGCCGTAGTACGAGTACGGCTGGAAGCGGTAGGCGTTTTCAATCGTCGAGCGCGTGAGCTTGGCCTGCGGGCCGGCGATCAGCGCATCGGCTTCGCGGTCCTGCTTGAGCAGCTTGAGCGAAGCGGCGATGTAGCCCGCGGCGAGATCGTCGCGCCAGATCTTCGTATGGCGGTCATCGAGGCGCTTCTGCACGGCGGCGAGGTAGTTCGTCGTCACCGTGCCCTGGCGCGTGAGCAGGTACACGGCGAACGCGCGCTCGCGCAGGCCGTCGAGCGAGCCATCGCTTTCGTCCGCGGCGAGTTGCATCAGATAGCGCTCGCCCGCGTCGAGCATGTCGCCAGGCAGGCGCTGGCCGCGCTCCTTCGCTTCAATCAGGAACTGCATCGCATAGACCGAGGCGAAGCGATGCGATTGCGGGGTCGACGTCCACAGGCCGAATCCGCCTTCGTTGTTCTGGCGCGAATGCATCACCGCGAACAGGCCCTGCAGCGGATCGCTCGCCGGCTTCACCGGCTTGCCGTTCGCATCGACGGCAAGGCTGCCGTATTCGGGATGCGCGGCGAACACCAGCGACGGCACGCCCTGGCTGATCAACTGTTCGGTGCAGCGGTGCGGGAAGTCGGCAAGATATGCGGACAACCCCTGCGCGAGCACGAGCGGCGTGTACGCAGCGGAAATATTGCGCTTGGCGAACGCGTCGAATACCT
>VBNZ01000157.1:11485-15701 GCA_005877675.1 Gammaproteobacteria bacterium | reverse complement strand
CTATCGCGAAGCCGCAGAGCATGTATGGCGCAATGTGCGCGAGTTTCACTTGAGTCTCGGCGGCGGTCCGTTCGGCGGCATCGCACATCGCTCGCGCGAGGTGTTCAATCCGGCCGGCGTGTTTTCGCCGCAAGCCTACGTGGAAACCTGTTCGACACTTGCATGGATCGAACTCAATCGCGAACTGCTCGCGATCAGCGGCGAGGCCAAGTACGCCGAAGAGATCGAGCGCAGCGCCTACAACGATCTGCTCGGCGCGCAGGCGGCGAACGGCGAGGACTGGTGTTACTACTCGTTCGCGAACGGCCGGCGCGTGCACACGACTTACTGGCGCTGCTGCAAATCGTCGGGTGCGATGGCATTGGAGGTCTTGCCTTCCATCGCGTGCACGGCGGCTGAAGGCGCGCTTTGCATAAATATGTATGGCCCGGGTCTGGTCGAATTGCGTTTGCCCCACACCGGGCCGGTGCGTATCGAACAAGCAACCGCGTATCCGTTCGATGGCGCGATACGCATAGCGATATCGCCTGAGCGCGTCGCGCGTTTCGCGCTGCGTTTGCGTATTCCCTCGTGGGCGGGCGGCGCGCAGATCATGGTGAACGGCACAGTATTCGACGGCGTCATTGCGCCCGGGAGTTATTCTCAGATCGAGCGCGACTGGCGGCCCGGCGATGCCGTCACGTTGAACTTCCCGATGCAGCCGCTCCTGCAGCGGCGCGTGCATCGCAATGTGCAGGAGTCGCGCGCGCCCGACGGCTCGCCCGTACAGCAAGAGGTGCTGCGCCACGAGTACGCAGCCATCACGCGCGGACCGCTGGTCTACGCGACCGGTCTGATCGATGGTTTCAAGACCGAAGAGACGCTGCGTCTGCCAGCCTCGCCGAGCGAGCGCTGGTGCGACGAGGTGCCCGATTCCGATGCGATGAAGCAGGGGCCGATGCTCTCGCTCATGCCGGAGCAGCGGGCTCCGCTGCGGTTCGTGCCGTACTATCGTGCCGGCGCCCGCGCTGATGGCGCATGGCGCCTGACCTGGATGTCGCTTGCGCCAGAAGGCACGTCACACGCAGATGCTGCGGCATCATCAAGCAAGAATTTGTAGCGCGAGAAACAAGGTGCCGAAGATGGTTTCCGTGTCAACTATCCCGCAGACTTCAAGCAACGGCAGATTGCGGGTGCAACGATGACGGATTCATCACCGTTCGGCCTGATAAGACGCGACGGCGCGAAAGGGCCGCTCAGCGGCGTGCGCGTGCTCGATCTGTCGAGCTATATCGCCGGCCCCTACGGCTGCACTTTGCTGGCAGATCAGGGCGCCGAGGTGATCAAGATCGAGCCGCCCGATGGCGACAACCTGCGCAACTACCCGTCGACGCTCAAGGCGGAAAGCCGCGCGTTCATGGGCGTCAATCGCAGCAAGCTCGGCATCACGCTCGATCTGAAGAAGCCCGAGGGCATCGCCGCGCTGCTCAGGCTCGTGCGCGAGGCCGATGTACTCGTGCACAGCTTCCGGCCGAGCGTGCCGCAGCGGCTCGGCATCGATCACGAGCGCCTGAATCTGCTGCATCCGCGCCTGATCTACTGCGCGATTTCTGGCTACGGCGAGAGCGGCCCGATGAAGGACAAGGCCGGCTACGACCAGGTGTTGCAGACGATGACCGGCATGTGCGCGCTGCAGGGCAGGCGCGGCGGACCACCCGAAATCATCTACGGCTCGGTCGTCGACTATTATGCGGCGGCCCTCCTCGCCGCCGGCGTGTCATCGGCTTTGTATGAGCGCGAACGTTCCGGGCGTGGCCAGTTCGTCGGCGTGTCGCTGCTGCGCAGCGCGTTGACCATGCAATCGGCGCGCATGATCTGGGTCGATGGCGAATCGCTCGATATCGGGCGCGACATGCGCTCGGGCGGTGTCACCGGCATTCATCCGACCGGCGATGGCTATCTATATATTTCGGCCAATACGCCGCGTTTCTGGAAAGCCTTGTGCGATGCCACCGGATTGATTGCGCTGGCAGCCGACCCGCGCTACGACAGCGTGCGCAAGCGCGCCGAACATGCCGCGGAAATCATCCCGTCGCTGCATGTCGCGCTGGCGCAGCGCAGCGCGCTCGAATGGGAGGCGCGCTTCGGCGACGCGGTGCCCTGTGCCGCGGCCCGGCGCATCGAGGACATGTTCGAGCATCCGCAAGTGCTGGCGGAGGAGATCGTTACGACGATCGAGCACGCGGTCGTCGGGCGCTATCACGGCGTGACACGACCAATCAAATTCGGACGCACGCCCGGGCCGACGCCTTTTGCCGCTCCGGCATTCGATCAGGATTCAGCCGCCGTGCTTGGGCGATTGAATGAGGTCGTAGCAAAAATTTCCTGATTCGCAAACCAGGAATCTCATTCAGGGCGCGGCGTCGAGTGCGGCCAGCGTCGTGAGCGCATCGTGCAGCAACGGCTTGCGCCAACCTTCGAGCGCGGCGGGCCAGGCGCGATCGGTCAATAGGGCTTCGAGATGGCGGCGCGAGCAGAGCAGACCTTCTGCGATGCCGAGCGTCTGCGCGATGCGTGCGACCTCGTCCTTCATTCTGGCGAGTGTGCGCTTTTCCGCACTCGTCAGAGGCGGCGGGATCGGCTGCGTCGCCTCGTCGCTGGCGTCGAGCGGACGATGCAGAAGTTCAAATACCTCGTGACGCTGCGCGCTGCGCAAGGCGCGCAAGCCACGCGTGCGTTCAAACAATTCATCCGTGTTCGCAGGCGGCTGCCCGGCGAGGTTCATTGCGGCCGCGTCATCGAGCAACCAGGGGCGCGGCTTGTCGAGGGTACGCGCGCTTGCTTCGCGCCACAGCAGCAGGCGGCGCAGGCGCATCTGCGCCTCGCGCGGCCATTCGCTGGCGCCGCGGAATGCCAGCTGCGGCTGCGCATCGGGCTGCGCGTGCACGACGCGATCGATCAAACGGTGGCAATCCTCGCGCAACCAGTTGCCGCGATCGAGCGCGTCGAGCTTCTCGGCGAGCAACGCGTGCAGTTCGTCGAGATGCACGACATCCTGCGCGGCATAGTCGAGCTGTGCGGCGCTCAGGGGGCGCTGCAGCCAGTCCGAGCGCGTCTCGGATTTGGGCAGATCGACACCGAGCATCGTTGCGACGAGTTTCTGGTACGACAGTCCGAAGCCGATGCCTGCGAGTGCGGCCGCGATCTGGGTATCGAACAATTCGCCCGGGCCGGTCGGCAGCAGTTGCGACAGCGCGTCGAGATCTTCACTCGCGCTGTGCATGATGCAGAGGTTTGTCGGATCGCCGAGGCGTGCGGCGAGTCTTGCGTGCGCGCCGAGCAGCGGCGCATCGATCAGCGCGGTGCGTCCGCCGATGTTGATCTGCACCAGCGCAAGCTTTGGCGAGAACGTGTTGGTGCGCATGAACTCGGTATCGAGCCCAGCGCGCATATGCGCAGGCGCGCTGGCGAGCCAGGCGTCGAGCGTAGCGGTATCGGCAATCCAGTCGAACGACATGCGGTGACCTTGAGAGTTGTTGTCGCACGCGATGCGACGACAACGCGAGCTGAAGCGAGTGATTGCGCCGCTTGCGGCGATCGACGGCATAGCCTAAGGTGCGGACAGGAATTTGTCAGGCGGAATTTTTGTTGCCATGCCCGGTAGCGATGTCGTCCACAAGCAGAGTGTGCTCGGTGGCATCGCGGGTATCGCGATCCTGGCGTTCGCGTTGATCTACCGGTTTTATCCGGGCCTGCCGAGCGGTCTGCGCCCGTCGAGTCAGCCGGGCGCGACGGCCGTGTCGGGCGGATCGGTACTGACTATGCGTGCACCGGCGGGCGCGCCCGGCGCCGAACCTGCGGATTTGGCGCAACCCGGCGCGACGCAATGGGGACCGCCGATCAGTCTCGCTCAGCCGGCGCCACCGTCGACCAAGGCGATCGCAGCACAACTCAAAAAGGCCGATCTCGCTCTTGAGAGAGGTCGCCTCCTGGATGACAAGGACGGCGCACTCGCATTGTATCGGCAGGTGCTCGCCAGCGATGCGCGCAGCACCGCGGCGCGTGCGGGCGTGGAAAAGATCCACAACGCGCTGTTGCAGCAGGCTGGCGATGCGCTCGATCGCGGCGACGAGCCCACGACGACGCGCTTGATCGGCGCGTTGCAGGAGCAGTCGTTCGACGACGAACACGTCGCGGCGCTCGAAGTGCGCCTGAAAAAGCTGCGCCTGACGACGCC
>VBNZ01000157.1:669-11453 GCA_005877675.1 Gammaproteobacteria bacterium | reverse complement strand
GGCGGGCGAAGAACGAATCGGCGGCGCTTGGCATCTATCGCCAGGTGCTCAAGATCGATGCGGGCAACAAGCTTGCCGATCAGGGACTCGCGCAGATCGAGCGCGGCTATATCGATCGTGCGCTCGCGGCGGCGGCGCAGGACGACTTCGCCGGCGCCGATCAGGTGCTGGCCGATGCGGCGCCGATTCATCCGGGCTCGCATGAGCTGCTCGACGCGCGCACGCAGATCGAAGGCATCAGGCACCAGCGCGCGACCGCGGTGATGACGCAGGCCAATTCCGCGCTCGATGCCGGCAATGCCGATCTGGCGCAGCTGCTGGCCACGAGAGCACAAGGCCTGAGCCCCGACGTCGCCGGTGTCGATGCGTTCAACGAGCGTCTGCGCAATGCGCGCCTGTACGCGAGCTTCAAACCGGGGCAGGTGATCGCCGATGCGTTCGTCGACCGCGGCGGCAAGGCGCCGGCACTCGTCGTGGTGCCGACGGGTGGTTTCGTCATGGGCTCGCCGGCGCAGGAAATCGGGCATCGCGCAAGCGAGGAGCCGCAGCGCGAAGTGAAGATCAGCAGCGGCTTTGCGCTCGGGCGCGACGAGATCACGGTCGCCGAATTCCGCAGTTTCGTCGAGGATGTGCGCTACGAAACCGATGCCGATCGCCTCGGTGTCTCGATCGTTTACGATGAGGAATCCGGGCACACGATCGACAAGCGCGAGGTCAACTGGCGCAGCGACTACACCGGGGCCACCGCGAGCGACAACCAGCCGGTAATCCACGTGTCGTGGAACGATGCCAACGCCTACGCGCACTGGCTGTCGGCGCATACCGGCAAGCGCTATCGCCTGCCGAGCGAGGCAGAATACGAGTACGCCTTGCGCGCTGGCACGCAGACGCGGTTCTGGTGGGGCGAAGGCACACCGACGCGTGTAGTTGCGAACCTCACCGGCGATGGCGACAAATCGCCCTCGCTGCGGCGCTGGACCAATTCGTTTCCGCATTACACCGACGGATTCTGGGGGCCGGCGCCGATCGGCAAGTTCCCCGCCAACCCATTCGGCCTGCGCGATATCGACGGCAATGTTTCCGCCTGGGTGGAGGATTGCTGGCACGACAGCTATCTGCGCGCGCCGGCCGACAGCCGCGCCTGGGTCAATCCTGGTTGCGAACGCCATGTTGTGCGCGGTGCGTCCTGGGGCAGCGCGCCCGAGCAGGCGCGTTCGGCGTTTCGTACGAACCTGTCCGCCGATGCGCGCAATGCGCAAGTGGGAATCCGCGTTGCGCGCGATCTCTAAGTGAGCGCTGATTCACTGACTTTACGGCACGCTCGCACCAAATCGCTGGCGCTAGGCATACTTTTTGCCTATGCCGCGCGCAGAAATACCTTGTTTTTCTGTGATCTATATCACTAATCTAAAAAATAGATTAAATTTCAATACGACGCCGCCCGTGCATTCGCAGTGAGGGAGACGGGCAGCGCGACCCCCTGATGCCGCAACGCGCGGCGTACGCTGCCCGCCGCGATCCCTGACCCCCGAGGAGATCCACATGAATCCCCGTTTCGAACGTACTGGCCCGCTTGAGCAACTGTCGAGCTACCCGAATTGGGCGCAAGACATGATTGCCGACTGCGAGAGCACAAAAAAAAGCGTTGTCAGCCACGAACTTTTCGCGTTGATGCGTGAAGCGCGGCTCGACGAAGAATCCACCGCAAACTTCATGATCGGCATCTGGCCGTTGATCGAGCGTTTCCCGGGCTATATGGCGATGAACCTGCTCAAGACGAGTTTCGGACGCAGCGCGGGCGACAACCTTGCGCGGCGCTGGCTCGTGCGCAATATTCGTGTGGAGCAGAATCACGCCGAATATTGGCTCAACTGGGCCGAAGGCGAGGGCATCGCGCGGGAGAAGGTGCTCAATACCCGCTGGATTTCGCATGAATCACACGCGCTCGCGGATTGGTGCGAGGAAATCAGTCGCACCGGCACGCTTGCCGCCGGCATTGCCGCGACGAATTACGCCGTCGAAGGTGCGACGGGCGAGTGGTCCCAACTCGTCTATGACAGTCAAACCTATCGCAATCATCTAGCCGCCGAAGTGCGTACCGGCAGCCTGCGCTGGCTACAGTTGCATGCGGCATACGACGACACGCACCCGTGGGAGGCGCTGGAAATCGTCTGCACACTGCTGGGCATGACGCCGGCGGCGCACGAAGTTGCGCATGTCGCCGAATGCATCAAACGTACCTACACGAGCATGCGTATGCTGGCCGATCGCTGCGTCGCACCGAATCGCCTGGCACGGCCGATCGAAGTGGCAGCGTAATTGCTTGGCTTAGGGGTGCATTCGTGACGAGGGACGTTGGGTGATTCAGCGTATTGCATCGGACATTGCTTCACCGCACGCCCTGTCGCGACGTCTGTTGCCGCTCGCGTGGGCATTGCTCGCCCTGGTCGGCCTGCTGCTTGGGCTGACCTGGGGCGCGATGCAGATCCAGCTTGCTCTAGCCGCCCTGCTCAATGGAGAGAGCGTGTGGTCGAAGGCGCAGAAGCAGCTGGTCATCAACCTGCAAGCCTATGCGGTCAGCGGCGATCAGGAGAACCTCGTTGCGTTCGAGCGCAACTACCAGCTGCTGCAGTACGACAAGTTCGCGCGCGACGAAGCGGCCAAGACGGAGTACGACTATGCGGCAGCGGAAGAAGCGCTGCGCCACGACAACGCGATGCGCGAGGCGGTGCCAGTCATCCTCTTCGCACTGCACAATCTGAGCAGTGCGCCGTATCTGCGCGATGCGCTCGCAGCCTGGCGTTCGACCGACGATGCCATCGCACAGCTGCGCGAGATTGCCGGCGAGCTCAGGCATACGCGCGCCACGCGGGCCTGGTCCGATGCCGAGATGGTGCGCCAGGGCGCGCGCATTGCGGCACTGAACGACTATATCCAGCCGCGCACGAATATTTTTTCGAATGCAATCGCCGACGGCGCGAAGTGGCTCGGTCGCTTGCTGTTCGGCGTACTGTTCGTTGCCGGCGGACTGGCCTCATTGCTTTGGTTCAGTCTGGCACGGCGCATTCTCGCCAGTGTGCGCGGCACCGAAGAGCGCTATCGTCTGCTGTTCGACAGCGCGGCTGACGCGATCGTGATGGTGGATGAGGATTCCGGCGCGATCGTCGATGCCAACCGTACGGCCGCGAGCTGGGTGGGCAAGGCGGCGCGTGAAATCATTGGCCAGCGTTATTCGGATCTGTTCGAGTCAGGTACGGTCGGCGATGCGTCGACGCCGGCGCAGGATCGTCTGCGCGCACTCGACGGCAGTTTACGACCGGTCGAGACGCAGAGCAGTCTGGCCAAATGGGGCTCCGAACGCGTTGCGATGGAGCAGGAGCGGCGCATTGCGGCGGAGGCGCTCGCGTCGATCGCCGAGGGCGTGATCATCGCCGACGCGGAACGGCGCGTCGTCGCGGTCAATGTCGCGCACACGCTGATTACCGGATACGAGGCCGAAACCGCACGCACGCTGCGCCTGGGCGATCTGCGCACTCTGCCCGACGGTCGTCCGTTGCCGGAAAGCATTTGGCAGACCATCGTGCGCGATGGCAACTGGATCGGCGAAGTCAAAACACGCCGACGCGACGGCAGTCACTACGTCGAGCAGCTCAGCGTCAGCGTGATCCGCGACGACGGCGGT
Source organism: Gammaproteobacteria bacterium (assembly GCA_005877675.1). Lineage (GTDB taxonomy): Bacteria > Pseudomonadota > Gammaproteobacteria > Xanthomonadales > Rhodanobacteraceae > Rudaea. Next base: position 7,771 of record VBNZ01000157.1, on the reverse strand, counting down.
CGCGTGCAGCACTATGTCGCCGTGTTCACCGACATCAGCGCGAGCAAGGCCAGTCAGCAGCGCCTCGAGCATCTCGCCGCGCATGATCCGCTCACCGGCCTGCTCAATCGCGCGCGTTTCGAAGAGGCCTGTACCGACGCGATCAATGCGGCCGAGCGCGACCGCGCCACCACCGCGGTGCTGTTCATCGATCTGGACGCGTTCAAGATTGTCAACGACAGTTATAGCCATGCTTTCGGCGACCGCCTGCTGGCCGAAGTCGCGGCGCGCATCACGCATCAGCTGAGCGATGGCGATGTCGCGAGCCGCATCGGAGGCGATGAATTCACCGTGCTCATTCGCCGTCTGCGCGCGCGCGAAGACGCGGCGGCGCTGGCCAACCGCCTGCTCGTCGTGCTGTCCGAACCGTTCGTGATCAACGACCATGAGATCAGCCTGACCGCGAGCATCGGCGTCGCCGGTTATCCACTCGACGGCAAGGATGCGACGGCGCTGATCGGCAATGCCGATGCTGCGATGTACGCGGCCAAAACCAAGCAGCGCAATTCGATCCGCTTCTACACGCCGATCATGCATGCGGACATGCACAAGCGCGTACATCTCGCGACCGAATTGCGCCAGGCGCTCGCGCACGATGAATTCCGCCTGCTGTACCAGCCCTGCGTGGAATTGCGCACGGGCCGCATCGTCGCAGTCGAGGCGTTGCTGCGCTGGCATCATCCTGAGCGCGGCCAAATCATGCCGGGCGACTTCATTCCTGTCGCTGAGACGCTCGGTCTGATCCGTCACATCGACCAATGGGTGATGCAGGCTGCGTGCAAACAGCTCAATGCCTGGGACGCGGCCGGGGTGCCGTCGATACGCGTCGCGCTTAATGTATCGGCGAGCTGGTTCGGACACTCGGCCTTCGTCGAATGTCTGACGCGCAGCGTGCTCGCGCTTGGCCTCGCACCGTCGCGGCTGCTGCTCGAAATCACCGAAGGTTCGGTACTCGCGATGGGCGAGGACACCAATCGCATCATGCACGCGCTGCATGCGCTCGGCGTGAGCGTCGCGATCGACGATTTCGGTACCGGTTATTCGTCGCTGGCTTATCTGAAGCTGCCGGCGGTCGCTTACTTGAAGATCGACCGCTCGTTTGTCTCGGGACTGCCCAACAATCCGAACGACGTCGCGATCATCCAGGCGATGCTGGCCATGTCAAAAAGTCTGGGTTTACGCACCATTGCCGAAGGCATCGAGAGCGAAGCGCAGCACGAATACCTGCTGCGCGAGGGCTGCGTGGAGGGGCAGGGTTTCCTCTACGCCGTGCCGCTTGAAGCGAGCGAGATCACGCGCATGCTTGCACCCGACCCGCGGCGGGTGAAAACCAAGCTGCAACTGGTGCAGCCTGATCGCTCCGCCTGAGGCTACGGCTTGGGTCCATCGCGTAATTCGCGCCGCAGTATCTTGCCGACGTTGGTCTTCGGCAGCGAGTCGCGGAATTCGATCACCTTCGGCAACTTGTAGCCGGTGAGGTTGGCACGGCAGTATTCCTTGATCATCTCGGCGGTGAGATTCGGATCTTTCTTCACGACGACGACCTTGACCGCCTCGCCCGATTTTTCGTCCGGCACGCCGACCGCCGCACATTCGAGCACACCGGGGCAGGTCGCAACGACGGATAAACGTTGAAACCGGACACGAGGATCATGTCCTTCTTGCGGTCGACGATGTAGAAATATCCGCGTTCGTCCATCCGGCCGATGTCGCCGGTGTGCAGCCAGCCGTCCGGCGTGATCACTTTGACGGTCTCGTCCTGGCGCTGCCAGTAACCGCGCATCACCTGTGGACCTTTGATGCAGATTTCGCCGATCTCGCCGGTGCCGAGCATCTTGCCGTTGTCGTCCTGAATGCACGCCCCGGTGGAGGAGATCGGCATGCCGATCGAGCCGTTGTATTCGGCCAGATCGAGCGGGTTCATGCAGGCGGCGGGCGAAGTCTCGGTCAGCCCGTAGGCCTCGATCAAAGTACACTTTGTCACTTTTTTCCATTTTTCCGCCACTGCTCGCTGCACTGCCATGCCGCCGCCGAGCGTCAGGCGCAGGTTGGAGAAATCGAGTGCGTCGAATCCGGGCGTGTTGAGCAGGCCGTTGAACAGCGTATTGACGCCGGTGAGCACGCTGAACCGCACTTTCGACAATTCCTTGACGAAGCCCGGCATATCGCGCGGATTGGTGATCAGCAGGCTCATGCCGCCGAGCTGGATGAACACGAGGCAATTCGCGGTCAGTGCAAAGATGTGATACAGCGGAATCGCGGTGATCACGATCTCCTCGCCGACTCTGAGGTTGCTGCCGAGCCAGGCGCCGGCCTGCAGCATGTTCGCGACCATGTTGCGATGGGTCAGCATCGCGCCCTTGGACACGCCCGTGGTGCCGCCGGTGTACTGCAGGAACGCGATATCGTCGTGACCGACTTCGACGTTCGGCGCCGGCTTCAGGCTGCCGAGCGTCAGCGCGTCGTTGAAACGCACTTCGTGGTCGATCTTGTATGGCGGCACCATCTTTTTCACGTGCCGCACGACGAGGTTGGTGATCAACGCTTTCGGGAAACCGAGCATGTCGCCGAGCGCGGTCGTGATTACGTGCTTGACCATCGGTGTCTGCGGCAGAACCTCCGCCAGCGTTGCGGCGAAGTTGTCGAGCACGACGATGGCGCTCGCGCCGGAGTCGTTCAGCTGATGCTTGAGCTCGCGCGCGGTGTAAAGCGGGTTGGTGTTGACCACCGTAAGTCCGGCACGCAGGATGCCGAACGCCGCGATCGGGTACTGCAGCACGTTCGGCAGCATGATCGCGACGCGGTCGCCCTTGCTGAGCTTGAGGTCGTTGAGCAGGTAAGACGCAAATTGCGCGCTGAGCCGGTCGACGTCGCCATAGCTCAGCAGCTTGCCCATGTTGGAAAAAGCGGGGCGGTGGCGGAACTTGTCGAACGCGGTGATGAGCACGTCAGCGACCGATTTGTAGGTGTTGACGTCAATCTGTTCCGGTACGCCTGACGGATAATTCGCCAGCCACGGATACGCGCTGCTGCTCATGGTTCCCCTCCCCAAGGTTGCTGATCTTCGCGCGCGGGACGGCTTCGTCCTTCATTACAAATCCATGTCGCGTGCTGTGCAGCCGATTTGAGCATGCGCGCGCTCGGCTCGGCAAGCGGTCGTTTGAATTATTACAGGGCCGGAAAACACAAACGGCGCACAAGGCGCCGTTTGTACTTCTCTCACGACATGATGATGCAGTCGGCGGAAGCGTCAGGCCGCCTTGGCCCCCGAGGCGAGTTGGCGGAGCACGTAGGGCAGCAGCCCGCCGTGACGGAAGTATTCGACTTCCTTCGGCGTCAGCAGCAGCACTTTCACTTTGAAGCGCTTCTCGCCGGCGCTGCCCGTGGCGACGACTTCTACCTCCTTCGCCGCACCGTCGTTGAGCCCGGCGATCTCGACGGTCTCGTCGCCCTTCAAGCCCAGTGTCTGTGCATTCTGACCGTCGGCAAACTGCAGCGGCAGCACGCCCATGCCGACGAGGTTGGAGCGGTGGATGCGCTCGAAGCTCTCCGCGATGACCGCCTTCACGCCCAGCAGCATCGTGCCCTTCGCCGCCCAGTCGCGCGACGAGCCGGTGCCGTACTCTTTGCCGGCCAATACGACCAGCGGCACGCTGTCGTTTTTGTACTTCATCGCGGCGTCGTAGATCGGCAGTTTCTGACCGTTGTTCGAGCCAGCCGTGAAGTAAAGCGTGTTGCCGCCTTCCTCGCCGCCGAACATCAGGTTCTTGATACGGATATTGGCGAAGGTGCCGCGCACCATCACGTCGTCGTTGCCGCGGCGCGAGCCGTAGGAATTGAAATCGGCCTTGGTCACGCCGTGGCCCTGCAGGAACTGGCCGGCGGGCGACGTCGCCTTGATGTCGCCGGCGGGCGAGATGTGGTCGGTCGTGATCGAATCGCCGAAGATGCCGAGCACGCGCGCGCCGTGGATATCGGCGATCTTGCCGATCTGCATGCGCATGCCGTCGAAGTAGGGCGGATTCTTGATGTAGGTCGAACCGCCGTCCCAGCCGTAACGCTCGCCGACCGGCGCGTCGATCTGGTTCCAGCGCGAATCGCCCTTGAACACATCGGCGTAGTTCTGCTTGAACAGATCAGGGCCGACGGTCTGCGCGATCATGTCGCCGATTTCCTTGTTTGTCGGCCAGATGTCCTTGAGGAACACTGGCTGGCCATCGCTGCCTGTGCCGAGCGGCTGCGTCGTGAGATCGATATCGACCGTGCCCGCGAGCGCGTACGCGACGACCAGCGGCGGCGAGGCGAGATAGTTCATCTTCACTTCGGGATGTACGCGACCTTCGAAGTTGCGATTGCCCGACAGCACCGAAGCGACGACGAGATCACCTTCGGCGATGCCCTTGGAAATTTCCGCGGGCAGCGGGCCAGAGTTGCCGATACACGTGGTGCAGCCGTAGCCGACGACGTAAAAGCCGAGTTTTTCCAGATCACCGAGCACGCCGGCTTTCTTCAAATAATCGGTGACGACGAGCGAACCCGGTCCGAGCGAAGTCTTGACCCACGGCGCGGCCTTCAGGCCCTTCTTCACCGCTTTGCGTGCGAGCAGACCCGCACCAAGCATTACGGCCGGATTCGACGTATTCGTGCATGAAGTAATCGCGGCGATCACCACTGCGCCGTCGCGCAGATCCGTGCCATTGCGCACGTGCTGGCCCTGCGCATCGACGCTTGCGTGGTGTCCGACCGCCGTGCCGCCGCCTTCGCCGGTGAGGCGCGCCTCGGCGCGCGCGGTCGGTTTGCGATTCGCAGTGAGCGGGCCAAGCGATTCGCGATAGCTCGCGCCGACTTTTTCGAGCAGCACGCGATCCTGCGGACGCTTCGGACCGGCGAGCGAAGGTTTCACGTCGGCTAGGTTCAATTCGAGCACCGAGGAAAACTCCGCATGCGGCGTGTTCGCGTCGTGCCACAGACCCTGTGCCTTCGCATAGGCCTCGACCAGCGCGATCAGCGACTCGTCGCGGCCCGACAGGCGCAGATAAGTAAGCGCTTCGGCATCGACCGGGAAGATGCCGCAGGTCGCGCCGTACTCCGGCGCCATGTTTGCGATCGTCGCGCGATCGGCGAGCGGCAGGTGTTGCAGGCCGTCGCCATAGAACTCGACGAACTTGCCGACGACACCGTGCTTGCGCAGCATCTGCGTCACGGTCAGCACGAGGTCGGTCGCGGTCGCGCCTTCCGGCAGCTTGCCGGTGAGCTTGAAACCGACGACCTGCGGAATCAGCATCGACGAGGGCTGGCCGAGCATCGCTGCCTCCGCCTCGATGCCGCCGACGCCCCAGCCGAGCACGCCGATACCGTTGATCATCGTGGTGTGCGAGTCGGTGCCGAACACCGTGTCGGGGAAGGCCCAGGTTGCGCCGTCCTTCTCCGCCGTCATCACGACGCGCGCGAGATATTCAAGATTGACCTGATGCACGATGCCGGTGCGCGGCGGCACGACCTTGAAATTGTTGAACGCGGTCTGACCCCAGCGCAGAAAGCTGTAGCGTTCCTTGTTGCGGTCGAATTCGATCTGCACGTTGAGATCGAGTGAGTTTGCAGCGCCGAACGAATCGACCTGAACCGAATGGTCGATCACGAGCTCCGACGGGATCAGCGGATTGATTTTTTTCGCATCGCCGCCCAGAGCGACGATCGCATCGCGCATCGCGGCGAGGTCGACCACGCAGGGTACCCCAGTGAAATCCTGCAGCACCACGCGCGCGGGCATGAACGAGATTTCGGTATCGGGTTCCTTCTTCGGCTCCCATTTGGCGACCGCTTCGATCTCCTTCGCCGTGACGTTGACGCCGTCCTCCTGCCGCAGCAGATTTTCCAGCAGGATCTTCATCGAGTAGGGCAGGCGCGCGAGATTGAACTTCTGACCTAGCTTGGCGAGGCTCGCGATCGCGTATTTTTTGCCGTTGACTTCGAGCGTATCGCGGGTGGCAAAGGTATCGGTCATAGCGCTCATGCTCCTACAGCGTCGAAAGATGGAGGGAATGCGCCGAGTTGAGCGGCCGCATGGCCGCTCGAACGAGGCGAGTTGATCCGGCTGCCGCGACGCGGCTGCCGGATAACATGTAATTATCGCGCAGTCTGCTGCGCTGCGGAAGAGAAACCCTCCCACCGCATATTGCGCCACACAGCAGGGTTGAGCTTCTCAGGAACCCGACAGCGTGCACTGCGCCAGCAGCCCGCGCGCCATCATCGCGTACTGGCGGCGACGGAATAACAGACGCCACTGCGTGCCGCCGAGCTGATCCCACAGTACGGCGGCGCGGATCGCCGCGAGCAACAGGGCGCGTACTTGTTCGACGCGTGGCGCATGTTGCAGGAATTGCGGATTGCCTTCGACGACGATGCGCGGCTGCAGGCTCGAGATGTTGTCGACGTAAAGCCGCGCAAGGCGTCCGACGATCTCGTCCGCAGCGACGCCGCGCTCGCCGAGCAAGGGCGCGATCGCGCTGATGCCGGCGCGCAGATCGCGCAGCGTCTGTGTGCGCGCCGAGACTTTGCGCTCGAGGCGCAGCACCGTGACAGCAATGCGCGTCGTGGCGAGATCGCGCTTCTTGTCGTCGAGCTGCGTGATCAGGTTTTCCAGGCCCAGGCGCAGATTGCCGATGCCGCCGAACACGTCCGCCGGGCTGTCGGAGTCGATCTTGAAAACGCTCGCGAGCGAAGCGCGCATCGCCGCCATGTCCGCGCTGCCGCGCGTGGCGATCGCGCGCACGAGCGCGATGGCCTGGAACATGCCGGCGAGGGCGATGACGCGCTCTTCTCTCATAGCGCGTGGCCTGCTGCGACAGAGGAAGGGGAAGTAAGATCGCGCCGGAATCGCGGTGCTGGGCGCCGGTCCGCAATGAGGCCCATAGCGGTTGCCATAGGCCGATTGCGGACCAAGCGCCGGGCCGCGAAGCCAAGCGAGCTACTTTCAATTTCTTTGTTGCAGGCCACTACTGTTCCAATCCCCCGTAGGGTGCATCCGTCGCATCGATGATGCCACCGCCAAGGCACTCGTCGC
>VBNZ01000157.1:0-444 GCA_005877675.1 Gammaproteobacteria bacterium | reverse complement strand
CCCTGCGCGACGTAGAGGACATTTTTTGTTACGTCCTTGCCGACGACGTACCACGCCTTGCCATCCGCGCCGCGCCGCCCGCCGATGCGCAGGCCGCTGCGCTGACCGAGCGTGTAGTACATCACGCCGTCGTGCTCGCCGAGCAGCTCGCCCGCGGGTGTGCGCAGCTCACCGCGCTGCGCCGGAATGTATTGGCTGAGAAACTCGCGGAAATCGCGCTCGCCGATAAAGCAGATGCCGGTCGAATCCTTCTTGTCGTGCGTCGGCAGCGCAGCCTCGCGCGCAAGTGCACGTACCTCGGGCTTGGGCAGATCGCCAACCGGGAACAGCGTGGCGGCGAGCTGCTCCTGCCCGAGGGTATAGAGAAAGTAGCTTTGATCCTTGTTCGCATCACGCCCGCGCAGCAGGCGATGGCGACCGTCAATGTCGTCGATGCGCGCGTAG
>VBNZ01000041.1:8588-9110 GCA_005877675.1 Gammaproteobacteria bacterium | reverse complement strand
GTCTCGAATCGCAATCTGATGGTCATTTCCGCGAACCGCCTGCGTTTTGCATTGCTGCTGTGTGCGGTGCTCGTTGCCGCCTGCGGCGGCGCGGTGCGCAAGGCGACGCATCGCTTTGCCGACAATTTGTCGACGGCGATGCTCAACGAGGACGATGCGGGCACGGTGCGCGACGGCGTGCCGGCATATCTGCTGTTGATCGACAGCATGATCGAAGGTGATCCGCTTGATCCGGACACGCTGCTCGCGGGCGCGAAACTCTACGGCGCTTATGCCGGCGGTTTCGTCGATGACAACGCGCGCGCCAAGCACCTCGCCGAGCGTGCCTACGGCTACGCGCGGCGCGCCCTGTGCGTGCATGAGAAGCCGCTGTGCGCGACGCTCGATGCGCCCTACGAGCAGTTCGCCACCGCACTCAAAGGGGTCGATGCGAAGGATGTCGCCACGATGTACGGCTTCGCCGCGGCCTGGGCCGGCCAGATCCAGGTCAACGCCGGCGACTGGAATGCGATCGCCGATCTG
>VBNZ01000041.1:0-8575 GCA_005877675.1 Gammaproteobacteria bacterium | reverse complement strand
AACGAGTGCGACGCGCACTACGACGAGGGCGGTGCCTCGCTGTATCTGGGGGTGATCAATTCGATCCGCCCTGCCTCGCTCGGCGGCAAGCCCGAGGAGGGCAAGATGTATTTCGACAAGGCGCTGGAATTGTCCGGCGGCAAGAACCAGATGGTGCGTGTGCTCTACGCGCAGTTCTACGCGCGGCTCGTGTTCGATCAGGAACTGCACGACAAACTGCTCAACGAAGTGCTCGCCGCCGACCCGGTTGCGCCGCGCCTGACATTGATCAACACGCTCGCCAAGCGCAAGGCCAGGGCCTTGCTCGAATCCGGCAAAGACTTTTTTTGAGGTAGGTATAAAAATGAAAAAGATCATATTTTTCGCTTCGGCGCTGGCGCTGACAGCGCTGAACGTACAAGCGGCAACGATCAAGATCGCCACGATCGCGCCGGACGGCAATGCGTGGATGACGGAGATGCGTGCGGCGGCAACCGCGATCAAGACGCGCACTTCCGACCGCGTCGAGCTCAAGTTCTACCCGGGCGGCGTGATGGGCGACGACGCAACCGTGCTGCGCAAGATCAAGATCGGCGATCACGCCCGATGCCGCGGTGTACAGCCAGCCGTTCCAGTTCCGCACGCTGGATGAAGTCGACAAGGTGCGCGCCAAGCTCGATGCGCAGCTCAAGGCGAGCTTCGAGAAGGCGGGCTACTATGCGCCCGGCATTTCGGGCGGCGGCTTCGCCTATCTGATGAGTGTGAAGGATATCCACGGCAAGGACGATCTGAAATCGGCCAAGGTGTGGGTGCCGCAGGGCGACCACATTGCCGAAGTCGCGTTCAAGGCTGCGGGCGTCACGCCGATTCCACTGCAGCTCGCCGACGTTTACACCAGTTTGCAGACTGGTCTGATCGACACGGCGGCGAACACGACCTCGGGCGCACTGGCGTTCCAGTGGCACACCAAGGTCAAGTACATGGTCGATTCGCCGCTGATCTATGTGATCGGCGTGCTGGTGATCGACAAGAAGGCAGTCGATGCGCTGAGTCCGGAAGATCAGAAGACGCTCAACGAAGAAATCGGCGGCGCATTCACCCGCCTCGAAAAAATCACGCGTGACGACAATGCGCAGGCGCGCGATGCGCTGCGCAAGCAGGGCATCACGATTACGCAGCCAAACGCTGCTGAAAGCAAGGCCTGGGACGAAATCGGCGTTGCTGCGCGCAAGGAGCTTGCAACCGGCAGTGGCATCTCGCCGGCGCTGGCGACTGCGGCCGACAGGGCGCTGGCCGAAGCCCGGCATTAAGGCGCGGCGAGTGAACGATACGAAACCGGGGACCGCGGCCAAGACGGCGTTGCGCTGGCTGCACGGGATCGAGGAATGGGCATTGACCGTGCTCGTGCTCGTGCTGGTCGTGCTCGCTGGCGCGCAGATTTTTCTGCGCAATGCGATCGGCGGCGGATTCTCCTGGGCCGATCCGTTTCTGCGCACGCTCGTCGTGTGGGCCGCAATGCTCGGCGCGCTCGCCGCGGTGCGTGAGGACAAGCACATCGCGGTCGATGTGCTGCAACGCTTTCTACCGCGCGGTGCACAGCGTGTCGCTCGCGTGCTGACGATGCTATTTGCCGCAGGCATTTGTGCGGCCATGACGTGGTACAGCATTGGCTTCGTCGGCATCGATTTCAGTACGCCGGCAAATGCAACCGGCGATGGCGTGCCGTGGCTGCCGCCATGGTTGCTCGAAAGCGTGCTGCCGTTCGGATTCGGCATGATGGCGCTGCGCTTTGTGCTGCGCGCCTTCGCCGAGCCCAGCCACGTTCCTGGGCTTGCCACAACCGAATTGCTGCACGCGCCACCAGCAGTTGGTGAGAACGATGAGGGGCGCGCATGATCTGGCTGATCAGCGGCGCGCTGTTGGTCCTCGCCGCGCTCGGTGCGCCGCTATTCGCACTGATCGCCGCGATAGCGCTGCTCGGCTTCGGCGCATCGGGGCAGCCTGGTACGGCTGTCGCGATCGAGTTCTATCGCCTCGCCGACATGCCGGCGCTGATCGCGATCCCGCTGTTCACGCTTGCCGGCTATCTGCTCGCGGAAAGCCAGGCGCCACGCCGACTCGTGCGCCTGACCAATGCATTGTTCGGCTGGCTGCCGGGCGGGCTCGCGATCGTGGCCGTGTGCGCTTGCGCATTCTTTACCGCCTTTACTGGTGCGACTGGCGTGACGCTCGTCGCGCTCGGTGCGGTGCTTTATCCGGCGATGCGCCAGGCGCAGTACGGTGAGCGTTTCTCACTCGGTTTGCTCACGTCGGCGGGCAGTCTCGGCCTGCTGCTTGCGCCATCGATGCCGCTGATTCTCTACGGCGTGGTGGCGCAACAGTTCCACACCACGCCGCCGGTTGCGATCGATGCGCTGTTCAAGGCGGGTCTCTTGCCGAGCCTGTTGATGATCGCGCTGCTGTCGCTGTACAGCGGCTGGCACGCACGTGGCCTACCACGCCCGCCCGCGCCTGCGCGCGGCGAATTGTGGGCTGCCGTGAAAGATGCGGCGTGGGAACTGCCGTTGCCGTTCGTGATCCTGATCGGCATCTATGCGCACGTACTTGCGCCATCGGAGGCCGCGGCGGCGACCGCGCTGTACGTTTTGATCGTTACCGTGCTGATCCGGCGCGAGATCAAGCTCGTCGAACTGCCGCGCGTGATCCGCGAGGCGATGCTGCTGGTCGGTGCGATTCTCATCGTGCTCGGCTTTTCGCTCGCGCTGACCAACTGGCTGATCGATGCCGACGTGCCGGAGCAACTGTTCGGCTGGCTGCAATCGGGAATCTCGAGCAAGCTCGGCTTCCTGCTCGTACTCAACGCGTTCCTGCTCGTGTTCGGTATGCTGCTCGAAGGGTTTCCGGCGATCATCATTCTCGTGCCGCTGGTGCTGCCGATTGCGTTGCATTACAAGGTCGATCCGGTGCATCTGGGCATCATCTTCCTCGCCAATCTGCAAATCGGCATCTTCCTGCCGCCGGCCGGCATGAACCTGTTCATCGCAGCCGCGCGCTTCAATAAACCGGCGACCACGATCATCCGCGCCTGCCTGCCGTTCTACGCGATCTTGCTGCTGTGTGTGCTGATCGTCACTTACTGGCCGGAACTTTCGCTGGTGCTGGTGAGGTAATTCTCGAACTCGCTCACTTCGTGGTAGCCGGCGGCGGTTGCGGGGTGCGCAGCCGTACGATCTCGTCGATTATGTTCTCGTTGACAGCACCGCGACGCATGCGATCGAGCAAGATGCCGTCGTAGATCTGACGCCAGTTTTCCGGTTGCGGACCGATCCAGCGCGTCGCATCGCCGTCGAGCGCAATCTTCGCCCGTTGCTGTTCGAAGTAGATATCGACGTCGTTGCGACGATCACCGCCGACATGCGTGATGTATTGCGGTGCCTGCGGTTGCGCGCGCAGAAACACGCCTTGTGCGGGCGTGCGACAGCTCTGTGCACCGGTCATGTCGGCGATCGATGGGGCAATATCGGTTTGCGAAAACCTCGATGCGATCGCACCTCGCGCGATCGGCAGGTCGGTGGCGACGACGAACGGCGTGCGCGCCAGCGCGCTCGAGCCGAAACGCTGCTGTTCCTGTGCCCACAGCGGACTCATGCTGCGATGGTCGCCGGAAACGAGCAAAATGCCGTTGCTGAAAAAGCCGCGTTTCTGCAGTTCGTCGTAGAACATTCCCAGCTGCGCATCGGCATAGCGGAACGCCCCGAGTTCGTCGGGTTGATCGGTCTGCGGATTGATGAAGGGCGGGTGAGTCGAAACCGTAAGCACATACGCAAGATACGGCGCCGCGTTGTCCTTGCGCGCATCGAGCCACTGCAGGAAGCGCAGATACAGCGCCTTGTCTTCGGCTGCATTGAAATGGCGACGCTTCCAGCCCTCGTAGAATGGCTGCTCGGCGCCCTCCCAGCTGTCGAATTGCAGCGTCTTGAGCCATTTGGACTTGTCCAGAAAACCCAGGTCGCCGGTCGTGAAGAAGTGCGCGGTGTAGCCTTGCGCGTGCACGATCTCGGGCAGGGCGCCGTGCGGGTCGTCGAATCCGGCAAAGGCCTCCGCACTCTGATAGCGCCCGATCTGCGGAATCGGCGATTGCCCGGTGATCATCGCGATCATGCCGCCGTCGGTGGTGAAGCCGTTGGCGATGAAATCCGGAAAATAGGTATGCTCGCGCGCCATCGCGTCGAGCCGCGGCGTCAGATCGCGAAAACCGCCGAAAAGCTGGCTGTGATGTGTCGACAAGGATTCGACGGCCACGACGATGACATTGGGATGCAGCGCCTGCCCGGCCTCGCACAGCGGCTGCGGCGGCGCGTATTCCTCGGCGATTTTTCTTTCGAAAACGGCGCTATAGGGCTTGTCCACGCCGAGGTTGAGATTCGCTGCGAGCAGGTTCAGCAGCAATTCGTTGTGGATGTATTGCATGGTCGGCGGCTGCCAGCGCCCGAGCAGTGCGAGCGGTACAGCGGCGACGAAACAATAGATACTCATTCGCGGCCGCGATGGCCGCGGCAGCGCAGCGAGGACCAGCACGGCGATGCCGACCAAAGCGACCGCAAGCGCAAGCTTGCCTGCGGCCGTTTCGAGAAAAATATTGCTGAAGCGCGTGATTGCGCTGAGCTCCTTGCCGAATTTGATCACGTCGAACAGGTACAGGCGCTGGGTCAGCGTCTTGGTCACCGTGGCATCGATCGCGTAGACGAAAATCAAACACGCGCTGAGCAGCAGCCATGGCAATTGCAGCCAATAGCGCCGCGTGAGGAACGCCAGCCCTGTGAATACCAGCAGCAGGGCGTACAGGGTCGCATCCTGCTGTGCGGCTGTCGCTGCCATGCAGATCGGGCAGTCGGCAAGGCCGTCGGTGACTTCGTACAACACCGCGGCGCGCAACGCGATCAGCGCACAGAACAGCACTAACACGCCGACAGCGCCGATCAGCCCGGTGCGACGAGGCGGGAGGAATGAGGTGGAGCCGCGTATCGGTTGGCGCATCGGGAACCGGTGGTAAGGAATGCGACGCGAACTGAGACTCGAACAAATGCGCAGCGCCGGACGATGCCGTATAATAACGGGTTTATCCGCTCGTTCGCTCAGGTCTTTCCTCCATGCGCATCCTGACCGAAGCTTTGACGTTCGACGACGTCTCGCTTGTCCCCGCTTACTCCAACGTGTTGCCGCGCGACGTCAGCCTCGGCACGCGTCTGACGCGCGACATTCACCTGAATATTCCGATCCTTTCCTCCGCGATGGACACCGTGACGGAGGCACGCCTCGCGATCACGATGGCGCAGTGCGGCGGCATCGGCATCATCCACAAGAGCATGTCGGTCGAACAACAGGCGGCCGAAGTACGGCTGGTCAAGAAGTTCGAAGCCGGCGTGATTCGCGACCCGATCACGGTCGGGCCGGCGACATCGATCCGCGAAGTCATGGCGCTCGTGCGCGCGAAGAATATTTCCGGCGTGCCGGTCGTCGACGGCGAGCAGCTCGTCGGTATCGTTACCAGCCGCGATTTGCGTTTCGAGAAGAAGCCTGAAGATCCGGTAAAGAACATCATGACGCGCAAGGAGCGCCTCGTTACGGTGAAGGAAGGCGCGAGCGAGGATGAGGTGCTGCAGCTCCTGCACAGGCACCGCATCGAGAAAGTGCTTGTCGTCAACGACGCGTTCCAGCTGCGCGGCCTGATCACGGTCAAGGACATCCAGAAGGCGCACGACAATCCGGATGCGGCCAAAGACCAGCACGAGCGCCTGCGTGTCGGCGCCGCGGTCGGCGTCGGTGGCGATACCGACGAGCGCGTGCGCGCGCTGGTCGAGGCCGGCGTCGATGTGATCGTCGTCGATACCGCGCATGGCCACTCGCAGGGCGTGCTCGATCGCGTGCGCTGGGTGAAGAAGAACTTTCCGCAGATGCAGGTGATCGGCGGCAACATCGTCACCGGCGATGCGGCGAAGGCGCTCATCGATGCGGGTGCGGACGCGGTCAAGGTCGGCGTCGGTCCGGGCTCGATCTGCACCATGCCGCAGATTTCCGCGGTGAACATGGTAGCCGAGGCAATCCGCGATACCGGCGCGTGCCTGATCGCCGACGGCGGCATTCGTTATTCCGGCGATATAGCCAAGGCGCTCAGCGCCGGCGCGAACTGCGTAATGATCGGCGGCATGTTCGCCGGCACCGAAGAAGCACCCGGGGAAGTCGAGCTGTATCAGGGTCGCAGCTACAAATCGTATCGCGGCATGGGCTCGCTCGGCGCGATGCAGAAAGGCTCGAAGGATCGTTATTTCCAAGACGAATCCGATGCCGACAAGCTCGTACCCGAAGGCATCGAAGGTCGCGTGCCGTACCGTGGACCGCTACGCGCCATCATTCATCAGCTGAGCGGCGGCTTGCGTTCGGCGATGGGTTATGTCGGCTGCGCGACCATCGATGAGATGCGCGCCAAGCCGCATTTCGTGCGCATCACCAGCGCCGGGGTGCGTGAGTCGCATGTGCACGATGTAGCGATCACCAAGGAAGCGCCGAATTACCGGATGGATTGACGGGCCTACAGGCATGCAAATGTCTACGGTGGCGCTTGCTTATCCATTGGTTTATAAGATAGTAGTGAATATCACTACAATTTAGGTGCCGCACTATGGAAGAACCCATTTCTGCCGCAGATGCCAACCGAAACTTTTCGCAGTTGTTGCGTGGCGTACGCGAGGAAGGCGCAACCTATGTTGTCACGTCGCACGGCAAGCCCGTCGCCAAGATCGTGCCGATTGACGCCGATCGGAAAACCACGGAGGCGGCGCGCAACGCATTGCTCGCGCGTTTGGCGTCACAATCTTTCGTGAAAATCGGCCCCTGGTCGCGTGACGAATTGTACGGGCGCGATTGATGCGGGTCGCGCTCGATACGAGTTTCCTGGTCTACGCCGAGGATATCAACGACAGGCATCGGCGCGACGTTGCGCGCGACATCGTGTGTCGTCTGCCGCGCAACGAAACCTTTCTGCCAGTGCAAGTGCTCGGAGAGCTATTCCATGTGCTCACGAGGAAGGCGAAACGCCGCGCTGAGGACGCGCGCGAGGCGGTGCTCGGGTGGCGCGACGCGTTTGCGCCGGCCGACACTTCTTACGCGGCCCTGCTGTCGGCGATGGACCTCGTCGTCGCTCACAAGTTGCGCATTTGGGACGCAGTCATCCTCGCCACCGCCGCCGAAGCAAACTGCCGTTTACTGCTATCTAAAGACATGCAGGACGGATTCACCTGGCGCGGCGTGACGGTCGTCGATCCGTTCGCTGCGTCGACGCATCCGATGCTTGATGCGGTCCTATCTGACGCTAGCCCTGAATAAACTCAAATCCAAATACCCGATGTCCACCGCCCAGAACATCCACACCGACAAAATCCTGATCCTCGACTTCGGCGCGCAGTATACGCAGCTGATCGCGCGGCGCATCCGCGAGATCGGCGTGTACTGCGAGATCTGGGCTTGGGATCACGATCCGGCCGAAATCGCGAAGTTTGCGCCGAAGGGCATCATCCTTTCCGGCGGTCCTGAATCGACGACTCTGGTCGACGCGCCGGCCGCGCCGCAGCAGGTGTTCGATGCCAAGCGGCCGCTGCTTGGCATCTGCTATGGCATGCAGACGATGGCCGCGCAGCTCGGCGGCAAGACCGAGGCCGAGCACACGCGCGAATTCGGCCACGCGCGTGTACGCGTGTTGCGCCAGAGCGCGTTGCTGAGTCAGTTGCAGCCCGATGTGCCGCAAAACATCGGCGAGGGTGAGAGCTGGATTGGTCCGCAAAGCGGCGCTGCGCAATCGAATGCTGCGCCGTCGGTCGTGCCGTATCTTGCGCCCGACGGCTCCATCGATGTCTGGATGTCGCATGGCGATCGCGTCACCGCCGTGCCGCCGGGCTTCGCGATCACGGCGGCGACCGACGATCTGCCGATCGCAGCGATGGCCGACGAATCGCGTCGGTGGTACGGCGTGCAGTTTCATCCCGAGGTCACGCACACCGAACACGGCGCGGAAATCCTGCGCCGCTTCGTCGTCGATATCTGCGGTTGCCGCACGCTGTGGACACCGGCGAACATCATCGACGACGCCGTCGCGCGCATTCGTGCGCAAGTTGGCAACGATCGCGTGCTGCTCGGGCTTTCCGGCGGCGTCGACTCGTCCGTCGTCGCCGCACTGCTCAAGCGCGCGATCGGTGATCAGTTGACCTGCGTGTTCGTCGACACCGGCCTCCTGCGTTGGCGCGAAGGCGATCAGGTCATGGCGACGATGGCCAAGAACATGGGTGTGAACGTGATACGCGTCAACGCCGCCGAGCGTTATTTCGCCGCATTGGGCGGTCAGGACGACCCCGAAGCCAAGCGCAAGGTCATCGGTCGTCTCTTTATCGAAATTTTCGACGAAGAGGCGCACAAGCTGCAGGGCATTCGGTGGCTCGCGCAGGGCACGATCTATCCCGACGTGATCGAGTCGGCCGGCAGCAAGACCGGCAAGGCGCATGTGATCAAGTCGCATCACAACGTCGGAGGTTTGCCCGAGGACATG
>VBNZ01000040.1:6274-10221 GCA_005877675.1 Gammaproteobacteria bacterium | reverse complement strand
AACGCCAATCCCGACAAAGTCACGCTCTGATCGAGCAACTGCACGCCGGCCCGCGCGCATAAGTCGTGGCCGATCGCGCGTGCGCGATCGCGTGCACGCAGCGCGTTTTGCCACAGGTACAACGTGGCGAGCAGGGAGAGCAGGGAGAGCATGGGACCGAACATCCGAGTAGTGTAGGGCCGCTTTGAACGGATGCAATACGGCGCTGCTAGGCTAGAATGGATCGAGGGGCTAGTCCGATCCTTTAGGATTGCGGCGATCTTTCAGTTGCTTGGGGCAAAGTCGTGACCGAAATTCCCGGATTCGAGATCAAACGCGAACTCGGCAGCAGTGCCGCGGCGACGGTCTACCTCGCGCTGCAGACCTCGCTCGACCGTGAGGTTGCGCTCAAGATCATGGTTCCGGGTCTGGTCGAGGATGTTGCGCTGACCCAGCGCTTCATTCAGGAGGCGCGCACGCTGGCCTCGCTCGCGCATCCGCATATCGTCGCCGTCTACGACGTCGACACGGCGCCAGATCGGCGCCCGTATTTTTCCATGCAGTATCTGCCCGGCGGCGATCTTGCGGCGCGTGTCGGACGCGGCATGAGCGAGAGCGCGCTGATCGAGACCCTCGAGGGCGTGGCGCAGGCGCTCGATTACGTGCATCAGCGCGGACTCGTGCACCGCGACGTACGCCCGACCAATGTGCTGTACGACGATTCGGGCGTGCCGATCCTCACCGACTTCGGCATTGCGCGCGCGGTCGGTTCGGCGGCCAGCACCGGCACGGATTTTTCCGCAGCGACCGGGCACTACATCAGCCCGGAACAGGCGCGCGGCGGCAGCCTCGATGCGCGTGCCGATCTGTACAGCCTCGGCGCGTTGACTTGGTTTGGTCTGACCGGGCGACCGCCGTACGAGGGCGCCGATGGATTCGCGGTCGCCTATGCGCACGTGTTCGAGGCGATCCCGCGCCTGCCGAAGGAAAAAGCGCACTGGCAGCCGCTGATCGACCGCGCGCTGGCCAAAGAGCCCGCGCAGCGCTTTGCTTCGGCGCGCGAATTCCTCGACGCGATCGCGCAGGTGAGTACAGGTGCGAGCGGGGCCGCGGTCGCCGACGAAGCGGCAACGCAGATCGCCCCGGTCCCTACGGCGGCGCAGATCGAATCCGCGGCGGCAACAGCTTCAAGCAATTCTTACGCGACGCAGCAAGGCTCGCTGCCAGACCTCTCAGCGCCGGCATCGCCTGTGGCGGGGCCTGCCGTATCCGAGCCGAGCGTGCGCCAACCGGCGAACGCCGAGGCCATGCGCAGTGCCGAAGCACCGGCTGCCCCGGCGCCACCGGCAGGGCCGACAATCACGCGTCGGCGCCCCGTATTGCCGGCTCCTGCGCCGCGCGCACCCGCGAACGCAGGCGAGGCGCCGCGTGTGGCAGCGCGTTGGTGGCCGCTCGCGGCGATTGCTGCGGGCGTCGCCGCGATCGGTTTCACCTTGTACTGGCAATTCGGTGGACCGAGTGCGTCACGTCGCGATGCCGAGCCGCCGAGCGCGCAAGTCGCCGCCAATGTGCCGGTAGCTGCTGCCGCTCCCATAGCGTCGCCCGCGCCGTCTGTTCCAACTGCGACTGCGCCCACAGATACGGCGACGGCTGCTGCGCCACTCCCGGCAAATAGGGTCGGCGAGGCCGCGACGATCGCTGCCACTTCGGCACCGGGCCGCGTCCAAGCTTGCGGCCACCGATGCGACCGCGCTGCCGAGCCTGGATGCTGCCGCCGACGCTGCGTTGTTCGTGAAGATAGGTGATCCGGCGCTGCTGCCCTCGGCCGGCGATCCAATGAACGAAGGTATCCGCCTCGGCCGCGCTTATCTTGCCTCGCAGCGTCTGACCCAGCCGCGCGGCAACAATGCGCTCGAATTTTTCCAGTACGTGTTGAAGCGCGACCCGAAGAGCAAGGCCGCAAAGCAGGGCATCGTCGACGTCGCAAAAAAATATGTCGAGCTTGCCGATAAGGCGGGTGCGACGGATCAGAACGCGTATCTGTCGAATCTCGCCAGCGCCGACGACGTCGCCAAGACGCTCGACGAAGGCGCCGACGTGCGCAAGGACATCGCCGCTCGCCGCGCCAAGGTGGCCGAACCGTACCTGACGCAGGCGCGCAACGCCGTGGCGGACTGGAACAAGGTTGACGCCAAGGCGGCGTACGAAAAAGTTCTGCAGATCGATCCGAACAACACCGTCGCCCGCGAGGGGCTCAAGGCCGCTTCGATGATCGGCGAGCCCGGCTACACGTTCCACGACAAGATTGGCGCGGGGCAGGGACCGGAAATGAGCGTGCTTGGCGGCGGCCGTGCCGCGGCCGCAAGGCGCGATGTAACGCGCGGCGAATTCCGCCGCTTCTGGGCTGCTGCCGGCAGCGCACAATTTGGCGGACGCGAGCCGGCCTGCCGCGATCGCGAATCGATCTTCCGTTCGTCGCGCGATCGCAGCTG
Source organism: Gammaproteobacteria bacterium (assembly GCA_005877675.1). Classification (GTDB taxonomy): domain Bacteria; phylum Pseudomonadota; class Gammaproteobacteria; order Xanthomonadales; family Rhodanobacteraceae; genus Rudaea. The sequence goes on along the minus strand of VBNZ01000040.1, from coordinate 7,750 downwards.
GCAGAATCCGGGCTTCGAGCAGGACGACAGCCATCCGGTCGTGTGCGTAAGCTGGGCCGAGGCCGCGGCCTACGCGCAATGGCTCGCACGCGAAACCGGCAAGCGCTATCGCTTGTTGAGTACGGGCGAGTTCGATCAGCTCGCCAGTCGCGCGAGCGATTGCAGCGCGAATCTCGCGGATGCTTCGTTCAACAAGAAATTCGACAGCAAAGACGGCGCGAGCTGCGATGATGGTTTCGCCGCGACCGCTCCGGCCGGCCGTTTCGAGACCGGCAGCAATGTGCGTCTTTGGGTCAATGCCTGCGGCAACGGCAGTGCCGCCAGCGCCGCCTGTCGCGATCATCTGGCCAAAGGGCGCTCCTGGGCGAGCGCGGCAAAGGATGCCGCAAGCGATAATTTCAGCAACGATGTGGGCCTGAATACGGTGGGATTCAGAGTCGCACGCGATCTAGAAAAATAGGAAACCTTAGCGAGGGTGCGTAGATGAAATTGTTTTTTCCGAAGGGTGAACACGCAGCAGTCGACGTAACGGATGGCGCACTCGTGATCGGCAGCAGTCCTGCTTGCCAGGTCGTGCTCAACGTGGAGGGCGTTGCGCCACGGCATTGCGAGATCACGGCGCAAGGCGAGCGCGTCAACGTCGCGCCGCTTGCGCTGAGCGCGCCGACGCTGCTCAACGGCAAGGCCATCACGGCTGCGACTGAGATCAAGGGCGGCGATCTGCTCATGCTCGCCGGCGTGGCTTGTCGCGCCGTGGCGAGCGAACGCAAAGCGGCGGGCCCCGCCCCCGCTGCGTCGCGCGCCGCCGACGAAAGCGGCGCGACGCGCGTGCGCATGGCGCTGCCGAAGATCGTGTTGCGCGGCGTGTCGGGTGCGACCTTCGGCAAAGTCTTCCCGGTGCACGGCAGCATGCTCGTCGGGCGCGCGAGCGATTGCGACATTTGCATCGCGAGCGAGGAAATCTCGCGCCACCACGCGCGCCTGCAACTGGTCCCCGACGGCGTGATGGTCGAGGACATGGGCTCGGCCAATGGCACCTACGTCAATGATCAGCGCGTGGCGGGACCGACCCTGCTCAAGGCCGGCGGCGAGTTGCGCATGGACGTCGTACGCTTCCAGTTGATCGCGCCGGGCAAGGAGAGCGAGTCTGCGCCAAAAAACGCCGCAGCGTCAGCGTCCACAGCAAAAGGCTCGTCAGCGGCGATCTGGATTGTCGCTGGCGTGATAGCGCTCGCTGCCCTGGCATTCGCTGCATGGAAAGCGCAGCTGTTCTGACGTCATTGCATCTGTACGCGCATCGACAGATCGATTGCGCGCACGTGCTTGGTCAGCGAGCCGATCGAGATGAAATCGACGCCGGTTTCGGCGATTGCGCGCACGCGCTCGAGGCCGACGCCACCTGAAACTTCGAGCGGCACGCGGCGCGCAACGTGGGCGACCGCTTTGCGCAAATTCTCGGGGCTGAATTCGTCGAGC
>VBNZ01000040.1:5568-6202 GCA_005877675.1 Gammaproteobacteria bacterium | reverse complement strand
GGGGCAGCGAGCGAGCCCGTCGCGGCGATATGGTTTTCCTTGATCAGGATCGCATCGAACAAGCCGATGCGGTGATTCACCCCGCCGCCACAGCGCACGGCGTATTTCTGCGCGAGGCGCAGACCCGGCAGGGTCTTGCGCGTATCGAGGACTTGCGCCTGCGTGCCACGCACGGCGGCGACATATTGTGCGGTGACTGTCGCAGTAGCGGACAGCGTTTGCAGAAAATTCAGCGCCGCGCGCTCGGCGCCGACCAGCGCGCGCGCATTGCCGTGCAACGTGCACAGCGTCGCCGTGGCGGCGACGCGTTCGCCGTCGCGCGCATTCCAGAGGATTTCGATTTTGGGATCGCGCGCGAGAAAGCAGGCATTGAACCAGGCCGTGCCCGCGAGCACCGCGTCGTCGCGCGTGATCACGTGCGCACGCGCTTGCGCGTCGGCGGGCAGCAGGTCCGCGGTCGCATCGCCGGCGCCGAAATCTTCGGCAAGGGCGCGTTCGACATCGCGTGCGATCACGTCGGGCGCAGGGGGCGCGAGTACGTTCATCGGTGACTCCGATCAGCTGCGAGGCGCGCAGCGTTGCAGAACTTGCGCTATGCGCGCAAGCCCGCGAGGAGAAGCTAGGCGGTATGCCG
>VBNZ01000040.1:0-5548 GCA_005877675.1 Gammaproteobacteria bacterium | reverse complement strand
CGGCATGCTGTCGTCGAGCGGCGTGACGTGGCCGGCCGCGAACATTGCGGCGAGGTCTGCAACGGTCTTGTCGGCGACCTTGAGTCCCTTGCGGTCGACGAACAGGTACTTCGAGCTGATCGGACTGATCCACGACAGCTTGGCGCGTTCCTTTGCACCGGTCTGGGGGTTGTTGAACTCGACCCAGGTCCCGACCTTCATCGCCTTGACCTGCGTAACATGATCTTCCGCAACCGCGGCGGGCGCGACAGGCTCCGGTTCGGGCTCCTCCTGCTTGATCACGCTCTTTTGCATCAAACCGATGAGATTGCCCACGATCGCCGTCGGTGCGTCGTTTGCGGGCATCGGCGCGGTGACAGCGCCGGCGCGCGTGAGCGGTGCGAACGTTGCAGCCGCGATATCGATATCGGCCGGCGCATTCGGCGGCGTAATCTGGCGCTTGAAGAGGGCGTCGAACTCGCCAATCATGTCGTGCGTGTCGGCATCCTGCCAGCCAATCTTGCCGAGCGACTGATACATATAGTTGAGCATCGACGGCGCGAGATTCTTCAGGCGATTCACATCGGCGTCGGTGGTCTTCGGCAACGTGCTCCAGGCCACCGCGTCGGCAAACCCGAGCGCCTGCTTCCACTCGACCGATTTGTCGCCCTGGCGTAGCGCGATCTGCACCAGGAACTGCGCGAACGGACCGTTGAGCAGGCCATGCACCAGCGGCGGGAGGTCTTTGCTTTCGCAGCGCTTGCGCATCTCGCCCGCGGCCAGACGGCGCGCATACTCGAGCTTTTCACGGCCCTGAATGCTTTCGGTCGTGCGCTTTTCGGCCAGTTCGATGCGGCGGCGCGCGCCTTCGAGAAACTGCGTGAAATCCTCGTTGGCGCGTTCGATCAGACCGACGTCGTCGTCGAAGTCGCGCATGATCGTTTCGACGATGTCACGAATCTTGTTGTGCAGCGCGGTGTCGGCTTCGGCGCCCTCGGCCTTGCCGATGCAGGCCTGCGCCATGCTGTCGAGCAGCTGACGTGCCGGGTGCGATTTCTGCGTGAACAGATGGCGGTCGAGCAGCGCAACCTTGAGATATGGGATCTGCAGGCGCGCGAGCAGGGCCTGCATTTCGGACGGCAGATTGCGATCCTGCACGATGAATTCGAACACCATGCCGACCAGATCGATCGTGTCCTCGTCGACGCTCGCAACGCGCGCCTTCGGACCGGCCTGCATGCGGTCGGTTTCCTCAAACAGCGCTTGCTTGAGCTGCATGGCGCTGGCAACGGCAGCCATGCTCCCGCCAAGGCCGCTCGGAATCGCCTCGGCTGCCGCGCGCGCCTGCATCTGAACCGACTGGTTCTGCAAGATTTGTAGCGCGGACAACAGCGCGGTCGGCGCGAGGCTCGGCCGCGCCGGCGCGGCGAAATCGTCGATTGAGGCTGCAGGTGCCGGAGCATGGCGCATCGCCAGCAGCGAGCGCAGTGTCTGATAGATCTCCGCTTCGATGCCGCTCGGCGCGGCGGCTGCGTATTCGGTATCGGGTGACAGGGCTGCGACTTGGTCCGCCACATTGACGCGGCGTGCCGTCGGCGGGGGCGCTGCGGACGGGGCGGGCGCATAGCGCAGTTGCGGCAGAACGCCCGCTTCGACGAACTTGACGTTGATCTCGTCGTAAATCGGATCGAGACCAGCCATGACATGGCGTTCGAACAACTTGTAAATGATCAGGCGCACGGACACGCCGACCTCGAGCTGATCCACGCCGCGGCGGAATGCGTCGCACAGTTGCGCCGGACCGACCGGATTGGTCGCGTTCTCGACCACGGCGCCGCCGCGCAACGCAGAGAAACGGCGGCACAATGCGCTTAACGGCTCGGCGAGGCGCGTCTCGGCCTTGGTCACCATGGTCGAAATCGCGAGCACTTCCTCGAGATCATCGTCTTCGACCAGCGATAGTCCGCCCGATGCCTCGCGCGATGGTGCGGCGAGAGGCGCCTGGATGCGCCCGAGGCCGAAATCAACGAACAGCTGGCTGATGCGATCGAGCGTGAGGCGTTCGGCGCGCTGGCGCTTCTTGCGCGTTTCGCGCATGCCGTCGAAGAACTCGGTTTGCTGCGCGCCTGCCTGGGTGTGCTCGGCGCGATCGAACAGAGCGTCATCGACGCTGTCGAACATCGTTCCGCAGAGTTGCGAAAAGCGCTTGAGGAGGACTTCGCGGATCGTCTGCAGCGGTTCGCCGAGGCGGTCGCTCACTGCGGGCGTCGCAGCAGCCGGCTGGCGGCTGTTGAACGAGACGATATTTGAATTGTCGGGGATGCTGCTCATGCGTCGCTCGACCACACGCCTGTGTACCCTGCGCAAGCGCAGGCCACCTCTTCGATTCCCCTACGCGCTAGCGTAGCGTAAAGCCTGTGAAAAAAGCCTTGAACTGCATCCCACTACGTTCAGCAAAAAGTGTGCGGCGCGACACGCGAATGCAACAAATGCGTGCGTCAGGAAGGAAAGCTCGCAAACTGCGTGGTCGCCACCGCCTCATCCGCCAGCATCACTGGGATGTCGTCATCGATACGGTAGATCAGCTTGCCGTCGGTCGTAATCAGCCCGGCAGCAAGCGCGGACTGTACCTCGACGCCTGCGGTCGTCTTCACCATGTGCTGCGCGATTTCGCGATTCAGCGCATCGAGCTGCGTGCGGTTCATCAATTTCACCGGTGTCTTGCTGACCGGGCAACACAGGATATCGAGCAGGCGTTTGTCCATCGTGATCGGATACATGGCGATTTGTCCTAGAATATCGCCTTTGCCACGTCCCCGCACGCCGCCATGACCAAAGCAGAGTCGAACCCGCGCATCGGCATCGTGATGGGCGAGGCGGGATTTGACGCGGACTGCGTTGAAGCGCAGTCCACGCCGCCGAGCGACCGGCCACGCATGGTCAGGCTGGTTGCCGCACCAGGGATGGGTCCCGGAGCGAGCTGACGATGTCGAACAAAAAGATCAAGCAAACGACACCCGTCGTCGGCGTCGTGATGGGTTCACGTTCCGATTGGGAAACCCTTGAGCACGCCGCACAGATGCTGGAGAAATTCGGCATCGCGCATGAGGTGCGCGTGGTGTCGGCGCATCGCACGCCTGATCTGCTGTTCGATTATGCCGAGCGCGCTTCCGCGCGCGGTCTGAAGGCGATCATCGCCGGCGCCGGCGGCGCTGCGCATCTGCCTGGCATGCTCGCGGCCAAGACCGCGCTGCCGGTGCTCGGCGTGCCAGTGCAGTCGCATGCGCTCAATGGCATGGATTCGTTGCTGTCGATCGTGCAAATGCCCGCGGGCGTGCCGGTCGCGACATTCGCGATCGGCAAGGCCGGCGCGATCAATGCGGCGTTATTCGTCGCCAGCCTGCTAGCGCTCCAAGACGCCGCAGTCGCGCGCGCCCTCGATGCGTTCCGCAAGACCCAGACCGAGCAGGTGCTGGCCAAACCCGATCCGCGCCAGGCATGAGCACCGTCGGCATACTTGGCGGCGGGCAACTGGCCCGTATGCTGGCGCTCGCCGGTGCGCCGCTCGGCGTGCGCTTTCTGATCGTCGACAGCGCCGCCGATGCCTGTGCCGGCCAAGTCGCGCCGCTGCTCAAGGCCGACTGGCGCGATTTCGACGCGCTCGACGCTTTCGCCAAGCGCATCGATGTCGCAACCTTTGATTTCGAGAACGTACCCGCCGACACAGCGGCATGGCTGGCAGAGCGTGTCTGCGTATTTCCGGAGCCGCCTGCACTGGCGGCGACACAGGATCGCCTGATCGAGAAGACTCTGTTTCGCGAACTCGGCATCGACACGCCGGCGTTTGCTGCGGTCGACAGCTATCAGGACTTGCAGCGTGCGCTGGCCGAAATCGGCTCTCCGGCGGTGCTCAAAACGCGTCGCCTGGGTTACGACGGCAAGGGGCAGTTTCGTATCAAGTCGTCGGCCGATATCGATGTCGCCTGGCAGGCGCTAGGCGGCGTGCCGCTGATACTCGAGGCCTGGATCGCATTCGAACGCGAGGTTTCGCTGATTGCCGTACGCGGGCGCAATGGGGAATTTTCCACTTATCCACTTGTACAGAATTGGCACGCCGACGGTATTCTTTCCGCGAGCCTTGCGCCGGCGCCGCACGCACAGGCGCTGATCGAACCGGCCACGCGCCACGCGCGTGCGATCGCCGAGCATCTCGACTATGTCGGCGCATTCGCGCTGGAGTTGTTCGTCAAGGACGGCCGCCTGCTGGGCAACGAGATGGCGCCGCGCGTGCACAACTCCGGTCACTGGACGATCGAAGGTGCGCCCTGCAGCCAGTTTGAAAACCACGTGCGCGCGGTGCTCGGCCTGCCGCTCGGCGACACGAGCGCACTCGGCGTCAGCGTGATGCTCAACTGGATCGGCGAACTGCCCGCGGCACAGCCGGTGCTGGCCGAGCCACGCGCGCATTGGCACGACTACGGCAAATCGCCGCGCGCGGGTCGCAAGGTGGGGCACGCGACATTGTGCGCGGATAGCGCGACCGAAATGCGGGCGCGCCTCGCGCGCGTCGCGCGTGCGCTCGGGCGCGAGGCGCAGGTCGCGCCTGTCGTCGCTACGCTGGTAGATCGGTAGTGCGTGCGCACGATTTTTGCTCGTCATTCCCGCGAAAAATGTTACTGCGGAACAGGATGCCGAATCGAACATTCGCGCAACGAATGGCCCGAAGGGCACGCGACAGGAGTCGCGTGTAATCCAGTTTCTTGCTCTGCGCGTCTCCAATCGAGAGCAAGAGCTTTCACTCGCCCCACGGGCGAGCGAGTTACCTTGTCTTTGTTCGCGCAAAGAGCCTGGTAGTCAAGCACAGCGCTTGGCGTTGACAAATTAGGACTGTTGTCCTAATTTGTGTCTAGGACGCTCGTCCTAGGCGAATCTGTTTGATGTTGCGAGCCTGATCGGAGCTTTCAGATGTCCTACAAGACTACTCGTGATTGCATCGTTGAAGCTGCCGACAAGTTGTTCTATCAGCGCGGCTATGAACATACGTCGTTCGCAGATATCGCCGACGCCGTGAAGATTTCGCGCGGCAATTTCTATCACCATTTCAAAACCAAGGACGAAATCTTGGAGGCTGTAATTGCCTTGCGCATCATCCATACCCGCAAAATGTTGGAGCAATGGGAGGCGGAAGGTACTACGCCGGCAGAACGCATCCGATGCTTTATTCGCATCCTGATCGCCAACAGAGCAAAGATCATGCTGTACGGCTGTCCGGTTGGCTCCCTCACGACGGAGCTCGCAAAGCTTGATCATGCCTCGCAAGACCAAGCCAACAAACTCTTCACGCTATTTCGGACTTGGCTGCGTAAACAGTTCAACTTGCTGGGCCGAGAAGACGCTGATGCGCTAGCGATGCATCTGCTCGCTCGTAGCCAAGGCGTAGCTACGTTGGCCAATGCTTTCCGCGACAAAGCTTTCATCGAGTGGGAAGCGATGCAGATGTGCAACTGGCTGGATGCCAACACGAAAGGCACTGGCGCTCTGCGGACCCAGCAACCCTAATCATCAAACC
>VBNZ01000039.1 GCA_005877675.1 Gammaproteobacteria bacterium | reverse complement strand
CGTGCCCGCGATCGGATAAAGCTTGCGCGTGGCCTTGTTCACGCCTACATCGGTTGCTTGCGCCGACAGGATCACCGAGATCAAGAGCTGAAACGGTGTCGTATATTCGAGTTCGCTGCGCGGCTTTGGGTTGACTTCGCGCAGGCGGCGGAAAATTTCCACACGTTTTTGTGCATTCATGAATTTTGCATTCCCGTGCCGGCTTTGCGCGCCTTAGCGCGCGCGATCGCCTCGAGCACGGCGCTGCGCGTGCCGCTCGCGCCGTGCACTTGCGCCTTGCGAGCGGCGATCGCGGCGTCGCGCGCTTCGCGCTCGCGCGCGAGCCGCGCCTCGCGTGTGAGAAAGCGCTGGCGGAACTGCGCTGCGCGCTGCATCGGCGCTGCGCCGACCGGATCATCCGTCATCGTGATGCAATCGACCGGGCAGGCCGGAATGCACAGCTCGCAGCCGCTGCATTCGTTGGCGAGTATGGTGTGCATGAATTTGTTCGCGCCGACGATCGCGTCGACCGGACAGACCTGGATGCATTTGGTGCAGCCGATGCAAAGCGTCTCATCGATCCAAGCGACCTGCATCGGCTGCTCGACCCCGTTGGCGGGATTGAGCGGCTTCGGTGCACGGCCGAGCAGGTGAGCCAACGCCGCGATGCCTGCCGCGCCACCCGGCGGGCATTGGTTGATCTCGGCTTCGCCAAGCGCAATTGCAGCGGCGTAATCGCGACAGGCCGGATAGCCGCAGCGCGTACACTGCGTCTGCGGCAGCAAGGCGTCGATGCGTGCGGTGGCGATGGCTGCAGGTGGGCTGCGTTCGTTATGCATGGAACTTGGCTTCATCTTCGAATTGATGTAAACATTTGTAATCAGAAAGATATTGCACTACGAGGTGCGGGTTGTGTTTGATTCCTGGTTTTCATACCGTCTCGTCGATCGGCTTGCGGCGGAGTTGGCGGAAGAGTTTCATCGCGTAGCGAGTCGGCCGCGGGCCGCGAACGTGCAGCGCAAGACCGGACACCCCGACCCAACCGCGCTCGCGATCAGCGGGATAACAGATGCCGCGCGCAAACTCCAAAGCAAACATAAATTCGGTTTCCTGAAGCGCGCCCGCCTTGCGCAACAAGTGCAAAATCGTCTGATTGCGTACGGTTATCCCGTTGAAGTGTCGCGCGAAACCGCTTACGCCTTGTCGACTGCGTCGAAATGAGGCACGGCTTCGGCCGGCCGGCGAACGAGAAACCCCGCCAGATGCAAAGTATCGAGCGTCTCGACTAGAACCTGCCGGTCGATTTCGAACTCGTCCGCCCAGTCGTTGATGGTGAAATCGGCGGCCGCGGGATTTCCAAGGTGGCGCAAGAACCGCTCGACCCAGGCCAGACCCTGCGGAACGGAAATTGAGGAAAACCCGGCGCTGGCGCTGACCAGCTCGTACGAGTGGTCGTCGCTGATGGACGCCATCACTTGGACACCGTCGGGTAGCGCGAGTCTGTCTTGCGGATTCCAGGCGATCTTCGTGGTCGGAGGCATATTGGCGAAGCTCGCTTGCACTTCATCCCATTGCGAGGTATGGATTTCCGGCGCGCCGTCGCGACGCCGGCGGATATCGCTGAAATCGTCGGCATCCGGGCTATGCAGCTGCCGGGCAAAAATGGCGATTGCGAGGCACTCCATGAGGCGCCAGCCTTCGCGGTAGAAATTGCCCTGACGACTGAGGACGCGGTATGAAAAACGGCGCAACGCGTCGGCATCGAAAGGCAGATGCGGATCGTCGAGGTATTTATCCAGAAACGCGGGAATACAACGCTGCAGCATTTCGTGCATGACGATATTAAGCGACTGCTTGTCGTCGGTCAGAAAGAACTGCACTTTCGGATGTTCAAGATCATATGAGGGGAGCCTGCGCCCCAATGTGTCGCGTACAACGCGCTTGTTCCAGAACAGATACGACTGCAGGTCGGCGGGCACGGATGCGAGCAGCTCCACGATGCGATGATCGAGGTAAGGCACGCGTGCTTCCAGGCTCTGCGAGGAGCTGCTGCGGTCCTCGTGCCAGAGTTGGAAGTGCTGCAGCTGATTGGCAAACGCGAGCATCTGCCGCTGGTAAGGCGACAATCCATGGTCGGCACCTTGTGTGAATTCGCGCAGGTGTTCCGGCCTGCGATCTTCCACGCCGCGCCAGTAGCGCAGGTTGGGTTCGACCTCCTCCGTGAGATACGCATCCCAACTGCTGTGAGGATTGTCCAGGCGCCGCGAATAACCGCCTGCGAACTCGTCGATGCCTTGTCCGAGCAGGACGACTTTCAAATCCGGATATTGGCGCCGCGCAAACCGATGCAGCTCCTCCTTGAAGAACCACTCGAGATCGAATCTCGGTGAATCCATCATATGCACGGTCTGCTCGAGCCGCCTCAAGTCGAAAGCGATTTCATCCAGCAGCGTGTGGTGGTCGAACAGTACCGGAAACCACGGCAGGCCGAGCTGCGTGGTGACCTGTCGGGCACTCGATGCATCGCCGCATTTCCAGGTGTTGCGATCGACCACCGAAAAGCACGCCACATCGTGTCTCTTTTGGGCGATAACCGTCGCAAGCAACGAGGAATCGACGCCGCCCGACAGATGCAGTCCGATCGGCACGTCGCCGAGCAGGTGCTCCTGTGTCGCTTCATCCACGAGACGTTCGAATTCTTTTCTGTAGCCCGTCGAATTCATGCCGAATGGCGCGTCGTCGAAGTGATCGCTGATGCGCCACCAGCAATGTGTCTCTATGCGACCGCCTTTTGCGAGTAGGTAGTGACCGCCAGGCAGATGCTCGACATGCCGCACATAGGAGGGCACGGGTGACAACGGCACCGCCTCGGTTTCGCGCAGGTCCTGCCACTGAATCTCGCGCGGGCAATCCGGGTGTGCCAGCAGCGCTTTTAGCTCCGACCCGAACAGCAGGCCGTTCGGCAGGCGGCACACGTATAACGGCTTGATCCCGAGTCGATCGCGCGCGAGAAACAGCGCGCGCTCACGCCGCTCCCAGATCGCCAGCGCGAACATGCCGCGAAGGTGGGCCAGCGCGTCGACGCCCTGGTCTTCGAACAAATGCAACGCGACTTCAGAGTCGGAATGCGTGGAGAAGGTGTGGCGCTGCGTCAGATCTTTGCGCAGTTCGAGATGGTTGTAGATTTCTCCGTTGACGACGATGAAGCGATCGCCGTCTTCGTTGAATATCGGCTGCTGTCCGCCATCGAGATCGACGATCGAAAGGCGTCGATAAACCAGCGAGAGCGTACCGTCATCGTAGAACTGCTCATCGTCAGGGCCGCGATGCGAGAGGAGCTTTCCCATACGCACCAGCACAGCTCGCCGTTCTTCCGAATCGAGGCGTGAATTTCCGAACGTCAAAAACCCTGCAAATCCGCACACGTCTTTACTGCCTCGCTTCGTCTCACCCGACACCGATGGGTGCAACTCTTCCGCTGACCGAATTCATTGACCCGGCGAACGGGTCGATGAGCATGGTGCCACCACACTCGAGCATTTGCACCTTGGATGGATCGGCTACTTCGATTTATCAAGCCAGACTTCGAGGCCTTGCGTGTTGAGCTCGATATCCATTTCTAGCAACCCGCGGATCTGCGCGGCATCCATCGTGCAGCCATGCGCGCGCGCGCGTGACGTGTACAAATCCGCCAGGTCGTCGGCGATGCGCGCATGGCGGTCGGCATCACTCGCGTGCGCGCGAGCGATCGCGACCATCGCATCGATCTGCACGTACAGGTCCCGTGCGAGGCGCGCAACGTCGGTCACGCGGCTGTAGTGGGTGAGGAACATCTGCTGCGGCTCGCGTTCGAGCATGCGCGCGATCGAGGCCTTGAGCGCATCGGGTTCGAACTGCACCGGGGTCGAAGTCGGCAGGATGAATGCGCCCTTGGACGTGTCGAACTCGCGATACGACAGTCCGAACGTGTCGCCGGTAAAAAATGTACGGCTTGCCGCATCGTAAATGCTGATGTGGTGGCGTGCGTGCCCGGGCGTGTCGAGGCAGAGCAGGGCGCGACCGGCGAGATCGATAACATGGCCGTCGGGTGCCTCGATCACGCGCTGCGCCGGCACCGGTACGAGCGTGCCGTAGCTGCGCTCGATTTCCTCGGCGCCGTACACCGCGGTCGCGCCGGCGACCAGCTGCGACGGATTGATCATATGGCGCGCGCCGCGCGGATGCACGACGAGCTTTGCTTGCGGCAGCTGCTGCATCAGCAGGCCCGCGCCGCCGGCGTGGTCGAGATGCACATGGGTCAGAATCAGCCAGTCGACTGCGTCGACACCGAGACCCTTCTGCTTCAGCGCGTCGAGCAGACGCGGAATCGAATAATTGGTACCGCAATCGATGAATGCCGCGCGGCCGCGTTCGATGATGATGTGGCTCGCATCGAATTGCGGGCGAAAGAAACCTGTATCGATCGCGCTGATACCGTGGTCGAAGTCGATCATGCCGCACCTTCCGCAAATTCAAGATTCTTCTGAAAGCGCGCGCGTTCGGATTGCGGCGCGCATGCATCGTCGAGCAGTTCGCGGCACAGTCGCGCACTCGTGGCGCGGTCGCCGCACCAATACGACGACACTGCCCATTCGTCACGTGCGCGCCACGCGTATACGCTTTCGTCGATGAACAACATATCCGCAGGCCGCTCGATCGCGCTCGCGCTGCGCGCAAAGTCGCGCGCGACTGCATAACGCTGCTGCAGGCGCAGGTAGCGCGCGAGTTCGCACGGCGCCTCTGCGCGAATCGGGCGGAAATCGTAGGCGTCGATATAGGCCGCTACGATGTCGGCGTACGCGGCGCCGGTGCTTTCCTTGAGGCGAGCGACTTGCAGGCGGGAAAAGTACACTTCTTCAGCCCAGCCGCCCATCGCAATGCGCTTCTCGTAGGCGACGATAGCAGCGTGCAAGTCGCCGGCATCGCGCAGGCTCTGCGCGAGATAGAAGGCATAGCGCGCGTTGTCGGGCTCCGCCTCGAGCGCGCGGCGCAGCACTTCTGCATCGTGCGAAAATTTCTGCCACTGCGATTGCTGGCTGCGCGCGCCGTCGCTGTGCACACGGATGCGTATTCCCGGCAGGAATTGCGCCTGTGCCAATTGCGGCGAGTTCAGCGCCTCGTGCAGCACGCCCTTCCATTGCCACTGCGCATCGAGCCGCGGCAATGCAACGCGGCGGTAGCGCAGTTCGCTGTAGATAAGTTCGAGCAGATAGCCTGGCGCATCGAGCTCGCCCCAGCGGAAACCAGGATCGGCCTCGAGCACCTCGTCGGCGTCGATGATCAGTGCGTAGTCGCCATAACCGCGCGCCAGTTCGAGCGCTTCGTTACGGTTGGTCGAAAAATCCACCCACGGACGCTCGATCAACTCGCCCGGTAGATCGGCCATAACCCGCCGCACGATCTCCTGCGTGCCATCGGTCGATCCGGTATCCGCGATCGCCCACGCGTGGATGTACGGCCGGACCGAACGCAGGCAGCGTGCGATCACGGCGGATTCGTTTTTGACATGCGCGAATTGTGCCTGAACGCGAGTCAGCAATGCCGTGTCGCGTTACGCCGAGATCGCGCTGGATGCAGTGCCGTGCAACGCAAACCCGACGCCGATCAGTTGCAATATGCAAACGCGGTGATCTGTGTGTTTCCCGCGCTACCGATGAGGCAGGTCCATTGGGTTGACGAACTGCGATATGACCCGGCAATAGAATCGAAGTTGATGTCGGCTTGGCAGCCGCCACTGATAACCGATTTCCCGGCGGGGCAAGTTGCTACTAGAGTATTTGCGCCGCCGACAGATGTGTTGGGGCCGTTCTGACCCGTGCTGATCACGATGCCGCCGCTGCCGTACTGCGGAATATTCAGCGTCCCGGCCGAGAACGTGGCCGCGCCGCTTGTCCCCGTGGTCGTGAGCGAGAAAGGTGCTGAAAACGCTCCTGTGCCATTCAGAAACGTGGTGGCGGCTCCGGACGAAGTGCCCAAGCGGGCGGCCGGTATGGTGCCGGTGTTTGCCGAACCCAGAGCGCTCACGATGTGATTGCCGGAAACGGTATTGTTCGCAACGCTCAAGA
>VBNZ01000038.1:11503-15908 GCA_005877675.1 Gammaproteobacteria bacterium | reverse complement strand
CGCCTCGACGATACGATCGAGCGCGTAGAAATCATCCAGGGCGGCCCGGGAGTCGTGTTTGCCGATGGACAGATCGGCGCGTCGACCAACTTCATACTCAGACAGGGCACCAGCGAACCGTCCGGCGATGTCGGCGTGACCTACGGCTCGGAAGGGCTGTGGCGCGTCGACGGCTTTTACGGCTTCAAACTCACCGAGGGTTGGTACGGCAGCGTGGGTGGTTTTTGGCGCAAGTCGGACGGCGTTCGTTCACCGGGCTTTCCTGCCGACGACGGCTATCAGTTGACCGCTACGCTGACGCACGATCTGGATAATGGTTCACTGATGCTTTACGCGCGCGTGCTCGACGACAAGAACCAGTTCATCGTGCCCATTCCGGTGATCCAGACCTCGCCGGGCCATTTCACGCGCTATCCCGGCTTCGATCCGCTGACCGATACCTATTTCTCGAACGATATTCGTCACGTCCATCTGCCGACCTATCCGGGCGGCGGTACCGACGCCGATCTGGCGAACGGCCGCGGTGCCGATCTGCACTTCTTCGGCGGCAACTTCGATTACGAGCTCGGCGGTGGATTTACCCTGGCGGACAAGTTCATCTTCACTGGCGGCGATATGGATACGAACGCGCTGTTCTCGGGCCCCAACCCGCAGACCGGCACGAACTTTATCGCAGGTAACACGCCGACAGGCGCGACCGCGGGCACGCTCACCTACGCCAATGGCGGTGGCGCGTACGACCCGACCAAGACCGTGATTCAGCAAGGCTGGTGGTATATCCACAAGCATATGAAGAATTTCAACAACGACTTCCGCGTGTCGAAGGAACTGTTCGACGGCAATACGCTCACCGCCGGCATTTACTTCGCCGATTACTCCTCGCACGACAAGTGGTCACTCGGCAATCAGATGCTGATGACCAACACGCCGAACGCACGCGCTTTGACCTACAGCTACACGAAGAACGGCCATGCCTATTATGTGACCGATCCGCAGGGCTTCGACTTCAACGGCGGCTATAACATCGTCGAGGACGGCGACGGCAAGAACAAGGCGTTGTACCTGTCCGACTCATGGCGCATCGACCGCTGGCTGTTCGACGCCTCGGCGCGCCTCGAAAACGAACACGTCACCAACAACCTGTGCAATGGCTACGGTCCCAGCGACAAGGAATTCGACGCGGACAACAATCCGTACACGCTGTACAACAACAGCTTCCGCGCCTGCGCGCCAGGCTTCAATACCGCGATCACACATTACGACTACGACAAGACGCATACGTCGTGGACGGTCGGCGCCAACTACGAGCTGGCCGACAACATGTCGGTCTACGCGCGTATCAACAAGGGTGCGCACTTCAACAACTTCGACGATTTGCGCGGTTCGAACCCGACCGATCCAAATCCGCTGCTCAAGATTCGCAACTATGAAATAGGCTTCAAATATCAATCCGAGTTGTTATTCGCCGATCTTGTGGGGTATCACAAGCAGTTCTCGGGCTTGACCTACACCCCGTCGAAAAACGGTGTGCCGCTGGGCGGGGTCAGTCTGTACGGTACTGACACCAAGGGCGTGAACTTCAACGTCAAGGTGACGCCGTTCGAGAACTTCTCGGTGCAGGCGGTCGGCGACTACATGGACGGTCATTACTCGCATTACGCCGGCAACGTGCCGTTCACGGTGCTCGCTGCGGATGGCGTAAACACCATCACGGCCTATTATCCGATCGACGGCGTGCAGTTGCAGCGCCAGCCGAAGTTCCAGGTCGCACTGACGCCGAGCTACAAGATCCCGATGCAGTGGGGAGACCTCGTCGCATTCGTTACGTACAAACACGTCGGCGATCACACCCAGGACCAGACGGGCCTGCAGTCTTTGGGCAGCTACAACACGCTCGACTTCGGCATCATCGCGAACTACACCAAGAACTGGGAGTTTCGCTTGCAAGGCACCAACGTTACCAACGAGCTGGGTCTGACCGAATCGAACTCGCGCGTTGCAGGTTCGGCAACCGGCGGCTTGACCAGCGGCGTGCTGCTGGCGCGTCCGATCGAGGGTCGCGAAGTCAACTTCCAGGTGAAGTACAAGTTCTGAAACAAAGGGTTTTTCGTCCCTGACGAACGGTCCGGATCGAATCCAACGCCGATCCGGGCCGTCATTTTCGACAAGCTTTGCGTTTGATCGCAGTGATTTGGAAAGTGAGTATTCGCCGTTCCGGCGATGCCCTTTGATTGGACTCTACGACGGCCAGAACCCATGACGAACCGATCACGAATGATTCTCGCGTTGGCGCTGATCTACGTCGTCTTCGCCATCCTGCTCAACAGTGTAGGCACGGTGATCCTGCAGTCGATCGCCACATTTGGCGTCGACAAACCGCATGCGAGCATGCTCGAACAATTCAAGGACCTGACTATCGCAGTTGCGTCCTTTCTTATCGCCTCGTTTCTGCCGATGCTCGGCTACCGTCGCGCGATGATTTTTGGTCTCGCCATCGCCGGCTGCGCATGCGTGCTGATGCCGCTGTACCCAAGCTTCGGCACGACCGAATTCCTGTTCATGTGCGTCGGCATCGGCTTTGCGCTCGTGAAAGTGTCGGTGTATTCCTCGATTGGCCTGCTCACGAACGATCAGATCGAACATTCGCGCCTGACCAATACGATCGAGGGCATGTTCATGATGGGCGTGCTCGCCGGCAACTGGCTGTTCAGCACCTATGTCGATCCGGTCAATCCGGCCAATCCATCCTGGTTCAACGTCTACTGGGTACTGGGTGGACTGTGCACCGTCGTCATCGCCCTGCTTGCGACGTCGCAGCTCGATGAATCCGAGGCGCAGAGCAGCGAGGCCAGTTCGTTCGCCAGTTCGCTCAAGGAAATGCGGGGCCTGTTCCTGCGTCCGTTGATCTATGTCTTCCTGATCTCTGCGTTTCTGTACGTGCTGATCGAGCAGAGCTTCTCGACGTGGCTGCCGACGTTCAACAACGAGATTCTCAAGTTGCCGAACACAGTAAGCATCCAGCTCGCGAGCATTCTTGCAGCGGCGACGGCCGTCGGCCGCATCGCGGCGGGACAGATTCTGCGTCGTGTGCGGTGGAGCGTGCTGCTAAACGTTTGCGTCGTCGGCATGGGTCTCGTCGTCGTGGTCGTGCTGCCGATGGCGCGCGACGTCGGCGTGCGGCCCGATGCGGGCTTGCTCAATGCGCCGGCTGCGGCTTACCTGATTCCGCTGATCGGCCTGCTTATGGCGCCGATTTATCCCGTGATAATTTCGGTCGCGCTAAGCTCACTGCCGAAGACACAGCATGCGGCGATGACGGGCCTGATCGTCGTATTCTCCGCACTCGGCGGTACGCTGGGCTCGCGCATTACGGCGATAGTGTTCTCCGCGTTCGACGGCATCCACGCTTTCTATTTCTCGCTGGTGCCAATGACGCTCGTGCTGATCGCGCTGTTCTTCTTCAAGCGGGAAATCGACCGCGCAGCAGTTAGCGGGCCTGCGGCGATCGGACTGGTCCCGGTATACAATTCCTCTTCGCTCCCGGAGAAGGCGTTGCCGGAGTCCGCATGAAATTTCGCCGCCTGCTCATTGCCGTTCTTTCGCTGGCCATTGCGCCCACCTTCGCCGCGACCGACCCGAGCTTTCTGCTCAGCGGAACGGCCAAGGATTTCGGCACCTATTTCCCCAGTTATCTCGCCAACGGCTATTTTTCGACGATGACATCGGTGCGCGGCACCGAGGGCAACATGGCCTATATGGTCGCGTTCATGGACTATGCGAAAGGCGATATCGCGCGTCCCGCGGTGATTCCTGGCTGGAGCGAGATCGACTACAACCCCGGTGGGGGCTGGCTCAATTCGACTCGCGTTGCGCCACATATCTTTACCGACTACGTGCAGACGCTGGATATGCACAACGCAACATTGACGACGAGTTACCGCTTCGTCTACGCGAACAAATCGACCGATGTGAAAGTGACGACTTTCATCAGTCAGGCAGCGAATCACCTCGCTGCCACGCAGTTATCCATCACGCCGCAATTCGACGGCAGCGTACAACTCACCTTTCCGATCCGCTTGTGGTCGGAGCACGCGCCGCGTTTTGCGATCGGCGAGATGTCCGGCGACGAGATGGTCGCCGCGGTGATCGCCAGCGGGCAGACGCTGGACAACAAGGCGCTCCCGATATCGGATCGCGATGCGGTCTGGTATTCAGGGGTGACACGCATCCTCGGCAGCGACGGCGACGCGAAGGATATGGCCCTGTGGCTGGACGGCCGCGCCGAGCAGGGTCTGTCGATGGCCGAAGCGGCGGCGATCAGTCTGCCGCAGGGATTGGCCATCGAGGACGTGAAACTTGAAAACGGCCCGCACAAGTTGTCGCTGAACCTCAGCGCGAAAGTTGC
>VBNZ01000038.1:7018-11413 GCA_005877675.1 Gammaproteobacteria bacterium | reverse complement strand
GGCTTCGACAAACTGCTCGCCGCGCATCGAGCCGCGTGGCATGCATTGTGGAAGTCCGACATCCTTGTCGACGGCGATGCGAACGTGCAGAAGGCAATCCACTCCGACTTGTACTACCTGCTTTCGAACACGACGGTCGGCACTGCATGGCCCATGGGCGCTTGTGCGTTGACGCCGAATTATGCCGGGCATGCATTCTGGGATTCGGACTCCTGGGTTTTCCCGTCGCTGCTTCTACTGCATCCCGAACGCGCCAAGCCGATCGTGCAATTTCGCGCGCGCACCATGGCGCCCGCGCGTGCGCGCGCGAAGCAGTACGACGTGAAAGGCACTATGTATCCGTGGGAGTCCGATCCGGAGACCGGCGTCGACCATACACCGCGCTTCGCCTATGAGGTCTATCGCGAAATCCATGTCAACGCGGATATCGCGATCGCGCAGTGGCAGTACTGGCTCGCGAGCGGCGACAAGAAGTGGTTGAAGGAAGGTGGCTGGCCGGTGATCCGCGAGATTGCCGAATTTTGGGTCAGCCGCGTGACGTACGACCAGCAGCGCGACCGCTATGAGATCCATCACGTCACCTCGCCCGACGAGGCCTATAACGACGTGCCGAACGATTCGTTCACCAACGGCGCAGCGCGCAAGGCGCTCGAGATTGCGACCAAGGCCGCCATTGCTGTCGGAGACAAAGCCGATCCGCAGTGGGCCGAGATCGCAAGGAAAATGTATATCCCGTTCGATGAGAAGAACCAGCGCCATCTCGACTTCGACGAGAGCGTGCCGCACGACAAGATCACCTGGATGGGGTCGTCACTATCGTGGCTGTCGTACCCGAATCTCGACTTACCCATGTCGCCCGAGGTACGCAGGAACAATTACGACTTCCAGTTGCACGAACTCAAGGTACATGGCGACGATCCGAACGAGATGATGATGGTCATGCTCGCCGTGCACGCCGCGCAACTCGGCGAGGCCAAGGCTGCGGGTGACTGGGTCGAACGCAACCTGGTCGGTTTCCTGAAGGCGCCGTTCAACGTGCGCACCGAGACCGTCGCGAACAATGCGGGTTATATTCTGGCGACATCGGCCGGGTTCGTGCAGAGCTTCCTCTACGGCTTCACCGGCTTGCGCATCGGCGACAAGGGCCTCGAGGAATCCTACCCGCCGACGCTGCCGCCGCAGTGGCGATCGATCAAGCTGCAGAATGTTTCGTTTCGCGGCGCGCACTACGATTTCACGATCGAGCGCGATGCAAGCGGCAGCACGAAATTGACACGCAGGGCACGGTGATTGGGAGTTAGGGAAACTCTGCACAATGCAGGGTTTCCCGCGGGCCAGGGAGGGCCCGCCGCAGATCGAGCACGCAAGTGCTTGATCTGGCGTAGACGAGTCCGGGCGTGTACCGGACTCGTCGCGTCTGCGAAACACCAGGATGGGGTTTTGCAGACCATCCTTAAGAACCGAGAGGGTCCGGTGACATTCATGATCAGATCGACACATCCTCGTGTCGGAAAAATGGAAATTGCAAAATTGTGGACTTTGCCGCATGCCGTGTCCGATCATCTGCGCTCGCCGCCGAGATTTGCTTGTTGGCGCCGTGCGTGTGTCTCCGCCCATTGATAGAGATAGCCCGATGAAAACGCCCGCCTGCCTCGTCGTCGGCCTGCTCGCCGCCACATCCGCCTTCGCGGCACAGCCAGACGCCGACAAGACCCTGGCCTATATTCACAAAGCTTGGCCGACCTTGACGCGCTCGCTGGCCGACAGCAAGGTCGCGACGCACCCGCTGCTGTATCTGCCGGCGGAATTGCCCGCCTCCGTCGAACTTGCGGCAACAGCGAAGAAATGCAGCGTCGAAATACGCGTGCTTCCGCGCAAACTCGCGCAGATAGGTGACGTCAAACCTGCGGAACTGCCGCGCCAGGGCGTGCTTTATCTGCCCAACCCCTACGTCGTGCCGGGCGGTTTTTTCAACGAGATGTACGGCTGGGACAGTTATTTCATCGTGCTCGGCCTCGTTGCGGACGGGCGCGGCGAGCTCGCGCGGGACATGGTCGAAAACCAGCTGTTCGAAGTCGAACACTACGGCGGCGTGCTCAACGCGAATCGCAGCTACTACCTGACGCGCTCGCAGCCGCCATTTTTGTCGTCGATGATGCGCGCCGTGCTCGACGATGCGAAAAGCTTCCGCAGCAAGGAGGAAGCGCAAGCATGGCTGCAACGCGCGTATCCGCTGGCTGTGCGCGATCACGACATCTGGACGAGCAAGCCGCATCAATCCGGCGACACCGGCCTCGCGCGCTACTTCGACTACGGCGAAGGCCCGGTGCTGGAACTTCGCGATGCGAAATACCTCAAGGATGTGATCCGCTGGCTGCGCGGGCATCCCAAGGACGATCGGGGCTATCTGGTCAAGGCGAGCGAGAAACCTGGTGCGGCCGAGGCGACGCAGCTCAAGCAGACAAGCTGCGATGTGGGCGCGTCGAAGGTCTGCGCCGACGCCTGGCTTGACGGCTACCGTCTGAGCGCCGATTTCTATCGCGGCGACCGCGCGATGCGCGAATCCGGTTTCGACGTGACGTTCCGCTTCGGCCCGTTCGCCGGTTCCACGCATCACTATGCGCCGGTCTGCCTCAACAGCCTGCTATTCCGCTATGAGGAAGATCTGCGCGACTTCGCCACGCGCCTGGGCCTCAACGCCGACGCGCAGCATTGGGACGCCGTAGCGAAGGCACGGCGCACGGCGATCGACAAATATCTCTGGCAACCCGACCAAGGCATGTATGCAGACTACGACTTCGTCGCCGGCAAGCCTTCGCATTATGCGTATATCAGCGCGTTTTACCCGCTCTGGGCTGGCGCCGCGAGCCCGCAGCAGGCCGCGGCGATGCAATCAAAAATTACGTTGCTCGAACGCAAAGGCGGCCTTGCGATGAGCACAACCGACTCCGGCGTGCAGTGGGACGAGCCGTTCGGCTGGGCGCCGACGAACTGGCTCGCGATCGCAGGCCTCGATCGTTACGGTTTTCACGACGACGCGCAGCGCCTCGCGCGCAAGTTCCTCGCAACGATCGACCGCGGCCTTGCCGATGACGGCACGATCCGCGAGAAATACAACATGGTCACCGGCAACGCCAAGGTCGCAATCAAGGCCGGCTACAAAGATAACGTGATCGGCTTCGGCTGGAGCAATGGCGTGTACCTGAAACTGCGCGAACTATTGGACGAAAAGCCCCCGGTGAAGGAAGGAAAATAAGGGTCAGACTCCCCTGCGGGGTGCGCGATTCCGTGACTGCTATAGCGGCTGATCGCACTCCGACACTGACCTGGGTTGTAAAGCCCGGGTCGAGATCGAAAGTGCGAATGGCGTTACATGTGCCGCCGTTACGAGGTCTACATTGGCTTTTGGACTATTGGACGAAAAGCCCCGGTGAAGGAAGGAAAATAAGGGTCAGACTCGCTTGTTGGCGCGTGCTACAACCCATCAACGAGCGGACAATAGAGAGCGCCACAAAGATCCCCTTCGGAGTGCCTGACAAAGTTGTCAGTATCGCGATCTGCGCCGTCCTGCTACATCTACACAAGAAGAATGCTTGGGGGCTGCTCCAACGGGTTAGTTCGCGGATCAGGATGATCCGGCGAACCGACCTGCTCCATCAGCCGATCGGGAGGTGTCGTCATCAGCCAATTCGCTGTTGATAGCCTCTACGGCTTGGCTGCGGCTGCCGATTTCAGGAGGCGACGTGAAGCTAGGTATACCAGTCTATCAAGGCGTCGATCTGCTCGACGTCGCCGGCCCGCTGGAGATGTTTTACTGGGCAGGTCGGGACCATAAGCTGGAAACGATGATCTTGTCCTTAGACGGTCGCAGCGTAACGTCCATGAGCGGCGTTCACTTCGCGCCACACGCAAGCTTCGCTCAGACACCCGCGCTCGATGTCCTTTGGGTTCCGGGGGGAGCTCCTGCCGCGCTGACGAAGATCATGAAGAATTCCAAGTCGCCATACCTCCAATATCTTCGAAAGATTGCGGTCAATGCGAAATGGGTGTGCTCCGTATGCGAAGGCGCGCTGCTCCTCGCACGGGCAGGCTTATTGGATGGCCATGCGGCAACGACTCACTGGGCCTTCGTCAAGTGCCTGCAGCGATTTCCTGAGATCAAAGTGGACACCAAGCACAAGCGCTTCGTCGTGTCCGGCAACCGGCTGACCGGAGGCGGCATCTCCTCGGGCCTAGATGAAGCGCTAAAGCTGATTTCCTTACTGTTCGGCGATGAGAGCGCCAAGAGCGTGCAGGTCACGACACAATATTTCCCCAAACCCCCGGTGAAGGGAGTAATCCCAGCGGCACCAGCATGCAAGATCAACTGGAGCGATTGACACATCAATGCGGGAC
>VBNZ01000038.1:5657-7000 GCA_005877675.1 Gammaproteobacteria bacterium | reverse complement strand
TCAAATGACATCAACAAAAAAAGACGTCGCGAGCCACGGGAAGGAGTATGAAGGTGCGGTGGTATCAGGGTCTTGCGCTCTTGTTGTCGGCAAGCCGCGACGAAACGAGTCGCCACCTCACGCGATTCAGTCTACTGTTTGCTTCGCCCGGTCAAACGCCGGCGAAGCCCGAGCCGTGGGGCAGTCATTCGGGACGGTCTGCCTCGGGCCGAAACCGACTTTTCTGAGCGTCCTGAGAGTCACCCAAAGTACGCCACCTGCAGTCACTTCAAAGTACCCCGCTTGCACGTTCACTGCGCAGCCCAAAGGTGCCGATCGAGAAGCTTTGTTTGCAACGTGCGAGCGCCAGTCACTTTGATCACCGGTTCCGGGGATGATCAGCGGCCGCAAGCGGCCCTGACCCGTCGATGATCGTTCAAGAGGCGCCGCCGAAAAACTAACGTTGGCGCTGACTGCCAACGAGTGTTCCCGGCCAACTGCGAAAGGTCGATGCGCTCAACTCGACGGTGCGAAGTGGACGTTCGAATGCGGAGCACGCCTTGCGATCAATATGAGCGCCGATACTATCGCATCGACGATTCATTTTGCCGAGTCCCGAGCACGCACTTTCGACAACATGAGCATCCGTGGGTGCGCCTGCAGCCAGCCTGGTGGCTGGCGACGATGCGCCTGCACGCTCCGCCTGGCGCAGCCACGCTTCCCGTCTGACGATGAACTACTTATCGTCACGACACACGCATGCCGAAATCCAGCGACTCTAGAAGCCGAATTCGGAAAGCGACGGATGTTCGTCGGGTCGGCGCCCAAGAGGCCAGAAATACTTTCGCTCATCTTCCTTGATCGGCGCGTCGTTGATGCTGGCGATGCGCAAGCGCATGAGACCAAACCCATCGAACTCCCAGTTCTCATTACCATAGCTGCGGAACCAATTGCCGCTGTCATCATGCCATTCGTATGCGAAACGCACAGCGATACGATTTTCCCGGCAGCCCCAGATCTCCTTGATCAGCCGATAGTCCAGTTCACGCAGCCATTTGCGCTTCAGGAAAGCTTCGATCGCGATTCTGCCCTGCAGAAACTCGGTTCGATTTCGCCAGCGGCTGTCTTCGGTATACGCGAGCGCGACGCGCGCAGGATCCCGCGTATTCCACGCATCCTCGGCCAAGCGCACTTTCTGGATAGCAGTTTCAAGCGTAAACGGTGGCAGAGGAGGACGACTCATGGATATTTCTCGGTGGAGTGAAGGTCGGGAGCCGGCGACATATTCCACATCACCGGCCGCTCATGCAACTTGTCCAATTCACGCCGCCTTGCGCGCGGTGACTGCAGGAAAATCGATTTCC
>VBNZ01000038.1:0-5577 GCA_005877675.1 Gammaproteobacteria bacterium | reverse complement strand
GACGGCACGCACATCTTCTTCTCGGACATGGCCACGCTCGCGCGCGACTTTGGCCGCAAAGCGTACAGCAGCATTTGCCATGGTGTCGTTGGAGGCGCCGCTTCGATTTGCCGTCATTTCAGCATCGTCGAGCTTGGCAAGATTCTTACCCATGTACGTGTGCGCGGACAGGCAATAGTTGCAGCCGTTGATTTCGGCGATGGTCAGCGCGATGCGCTCGCGCGTCGGCGCAGGCAGTGCGCCCTTGCTCAATGCGCCGGATAGTCCCAGATATCCTTCCAGAGCGGCCGGACTATTGGACACAAGGCGGAACAAATTCGGCACGACGCCAAGCTGCTTCTTGACAGCTTCGAGCATCGACTGCGAAGCGGCTGGCGCTGCGTGGATCGTGGCCGGGGTTGAAATACGCGACATGGTCATTTCCTCAGGGTTGGACCGGGATGGCCCAGTGCCCAGCTAGACTATTTCCTATCGCATTTCGGTACTAGACATCATATTCTGTATGCACTCTTCCATATTATGGAATATCGATGGACCGCCTCGAAGCCATGCGCGTGCTGCTGACTGCCATAGAATCAGGCAGTCTTTCCGCCGCTGGCCGGAAACTGAAAATGCCGCTGCCGACGGTGAGTCGAAAGGTTTCCGAATTGGAGGCTCATATCGGATCTCGCCTTCTGCATCGCTCAACGCGGCGGCTGACGCTAACTGATGCGGGACAGGCGTATGTCGACGCGTGCAAACAGATACTCAACGATGTCGCTGAAGCCGAGCGCATGGCCGCCGGCGAATACAGTGCGCCGCGTGGTGACCTGGTCATCACAGCACCGATAGTTTTCGGTCGGCTTTACGTCGTGCCGGTAACGACAGAGTTTCTAAAGGCGTATCCGGAGGTCGATGTCCGCCTCGTTCTAGGTGATCGGATCATCAATCTCTTGGACGATCACGTCGATCTCGCTGTACGCATCGGTGAGTTGCCCGACAGTACCCTCGTTGCCACTGGTATCGGCTCGATTCGACAAGTCGTGTGTGGCAGCCGAGCCTACTTCGCCGCACGCGGCAGACCGAAGCGTCCGGACCAGCTTTGCAAGCACGACTGCATTTCATTCGATGGGCTTACGTCAGCACATGCTTGGAAATTCCCAGCAGGAAAAACCGACGAGTTCGTGGCGATCCACTCACGCCTTGTCGTCAACACCGCTGAAGCTGCCGTTGAAGCTGCGATTTCCGGCGCGGGAATCACGCGCGTGCTCTCGTATCAGATTGCCTCCGCGCAAGCAGCCGGAGAGCTCGACGTCGTGCTCAGCAAGTTTGAACCCAAGCCATGGCCAGTGAGTCTGGCCTACACAGGCCAGGGACGGCTGCCGTTAAAATTGCGCGCATTTCTCGACTTCTCTGTTCCCCGTTTGAGAGCTCGACTGTCCGACATCATCGATTGAGTTCTTGACGCGGCAGCCAAAGCGCTCTTTGCTCGGACGCCTAGGAAAATCGCGCCGCTGGCGCAATGGCGCGACGGCGCCAACATGGATGGGGCGATCGGAGCCGCAATCGGCAAGGACAAGAATTCGGTGTGTGCGCAAAAAACTCGCCTCAGGCCTGTGCCTGTTCCATGCCGCCTTCGTATTCCACCCGATTGCGTCCTTTGTGCTTGGCACGGTATCGCGGGAATTTGCGCTGGGACTCGAATCGCTCCATCGTTTCGTCGAAGGCGAGCCGTTGTACCGCGTGCACGAATGTGTGTTTGGCGTGCTGGCGCTTGAGAGCGAGCCGGTTGATCCGCGCTTTGATGGCTCGTTATCGAATGTCAGCGTCCATGGGCAGGCGTTAAATTTGTGTTGCAAAACATTTTCGACCGGCGTATTGTCCGCGCCCTCGCGTGTTGTCGCGCGAAACAAATCTTCAGTGAGTGTCATGAAACGGATCAATCGAAATATCGCAGATATTGCACCATGCACCGCATATCGCGGCATGCATGCGCACGTCCGCGACTCGCTGCGAAGCGACTTTCCGCGTGTGAACCCGACCTGACATCATGCTGATGGAGGTCGGTCGAACCGACCTCCCGTGAACTGCGAACGCCCTCGGGAGGCTTGCCCCCGAGGGCGTTTTGTTTTCTGCGTTCGCAAAGTGACGAATTCGGCGGTTGACCGCCAAAGAATTGACGCTTCGAAAGCGGCGTCAATATGCGCTTGATGAAACGACGTTCTGCAGCGGCCCGGGCTCGCGAGTCCCGGCCGGTGCGTCCGGCTGTGCCGATACGTATGCCGCGGAACGCACGTCGTCATTCGCCCAATGGAACGGTAGCTCAGAGGTAGAGCATTCGATTGTCGATCGAAAGGTCGCGGGTTCGAGTCCCGTCCGTTCCGCAAAGGTAGCTCAGTTGGGTAGAGCAGCGAACTCATAATTCGCGGGTCACGGGTTCGAATCCCGTACTTTGAAACTGCCTGTCACGCAGTGCTATCGGGACGCAAGTCCCACCACCGGGGACGCCCCGTGTATTGCGTTGTGGCGTCGCGCGACTTCGGTCGAACGACAAGGCAATTCGATGCAGCGGCGATATCCGCCGGGATCTTGTCCGCAACGGCGGCGGAGGTCTTGCAGAACATGATGCGCAACGCGAGCGGTTGGCGGCGCACGTCATCGGACGCGATTCCATTTACCGACGTCGCGCGCCTGGTCTCCGCGGTATTGCCGTCAGGGGCGGCCTCACCTTAACTAAAAGGAGGTTGTGTCATGAAGTTGTGGAACAGGGTCGTAATTGGCGACGGCGAGCGCGGCCTGTTGTACCGTAACCGTCGTTTCGTGCGCGTGCTCGCACCGGGCGTGTATCGCTTGGTCGACGCATTCGGTCGCGTCGAGGTACGCACGCTGGATTTGCAGCGCGCCGAATTCGAGGGCAAGGATGCCGACGCCTTGATCGAGCGTCTCGGCGCTGCCTTGACCGATACGTTCGTGCTCGCCGATATCGGCGTGGGCGAAGTCGGTCTGGTGTCGAAGAACGGCAAGCTCGAAGAGGTGCTCGCACCGGGTTCGCGCAAGCTGTATGGCCGCAGTAAGCTCGCGGTTGAAATCGAGGGCGTGGCGATGGCGAGCGATATGGAAGTGCCGGCCGCGGTCGCCAAGCGCTTGCGCCAGCTTGGTACGTTGAACCGTTACGCGCTCGTTGTTGATGTACCGGCCGAGTCGACGGGTCTAGTGTTCGTCGATGGCAAGCTGGCGCGTACGCTGGCTCCGGGCGCCTACGCGTTCTGGAACTTCGGCAAGAACGTCGGCGCTGTCGTGGTCGACTTGCGCGTGCAGGGTGTCGAGGTCTCGGGTCAGGAAATGCTGACGCGCGACAAGGTCTCGCTGCGTGTGAACCTGGCGGCGACCTATCGCGTAGTCGACGCGGTCGTGCTGCGTACGAAGGTGGCGAAGTTCGACGAGTTTCTGTACCGCGAGCTGCAGTTCGGCCTGCGCAAGACCGTCGCGGCAAAGACGCTCGACGAACTGCTTGGCGACAAGGCGTCGCTTGACGGCGACATCTTTGCCTATGCGCGCGGCCGCGTCGGCGAGTTCGGCATCGAGTTGCTCGGCGTGGGTGTCAAGGATGTGATCCTGCCGGGCGAGATGAAGGAAATCTTGAACAGCGTGGTGCAGGCGGAGAAGGCGGCGCAAGCCAACGTGATCCGTCGTCGTGAAGAGTCGAACGCGATGCGTTCGGCGCTCAACACTGCCAAGCTGATCGAGGACAGCCCGACCCTGATGCGCCTCAAGGAGCTGGAGGTGCTCGAGAAGGTGACCGAGAAGATCGACAAGCTCACCGTGTTCGGCGGCCTGGAAGGCGTGCTGAGCCAGCTCGTCAACTTCAAGGCGAACGGCTGAGATGCTGGCTGGTACCAGCCCGCATCGAACCGATCGGAACGATTAGCCGCCCGCGCAATGCGGGCGGCATTTTTCCAACTCACGACCCGTATTTCACGCTAGAGCCAAACGGCTCTGACTCAGTCGCGCTTGGGAAGAGCTTGGATTCCGCTGCACTTCATGCGTCTATGCTGAAACACTCAGATTGGTGGCTAACTAAACTGTATCTCTTGGTAAGACCCAGCAGCAGCGCCGCGATGATCGATTGTTCGTCGAACTTGTACTGGGGTGTCGAAGGAAGGTGAATAAACACAAAGCTGACCTGGGCGCGGTACATCGCTTCTTCCTAGCAACAGTTTGCCGTCGACCATGAGGAACGAAACGACCATCCTGAGCTCTTCCGGGAGCGGACCAAAGGGCCTCCACTTGAGAGTCGTGGGACTAGAAAGGACGGAATGTGCCTTTTCATAAAATCCTTCCCAGTCTACTGGCGGCAACAGAACGAACCGGTCATCAAATGCTGCATAAGGACACAGGATTTCATCGCCCAGAGTCGCCACGCCGAGCGTGTTTCCCGCATGTGATGGAACGCAAATACAAAACCCTGTAACGATTTGCTCGCTCGGACGGCGGATCTGATCGCGCACGGCTTGCGCGGCCCAAGACATCGCCCAGGAGTAGCCGAATACCGAAAAGTAAGCGAGAAATGCTGCCGTGAGCGCCCCTAAATTCACAACATGATTTTTGTTGTAAAACTGATGGGTGATTGAAACCTTCTGGATGGATTTCCAATCGAAATCTTCCGGCACGGTTTGATCGAGAACGTGGACCTCTACAGGGCCATCTTTCGATCGGCGTTGGATCCAACCCGCAGCTGACGTGTCATTCAACCCTGTAACCCTGGCAGGTGTGGGTAAGTCAAATATTGTCCCGCCCGCGCCTCGCATACGACGGTAATCGCCAAACCACCGGTCCTGGTTTGCGCCGAAAAAACTGTTGCACTCTCGGCATACGAGCGTGACTGGTTTTCCAGCCGAAGCGTTCGGAATGATGTGAGCGATGGATATTTCCTCTTTCTTGCTCGCGGAGATTGCCTTAAGGCAAACGGGGCACAAGAATGAGTCCGTTTCCCACGGACGGAACTGCTTCAGCCCCTCGGAGTACTGAAGTAGAAGCTGTTCTTTTAGAGCAGCGTACTTTCTCGCCATGCTGTGGGAGCTTCAAAAACGCGCAAGTACCAGCTAAAAAATCAATCAGTTGCAGCAGGCGTGATCTTAGA
Source organism: Gammaproteobacteria bacterium (assembly GCA_005877675.1). Classification (GTDB taxonomy): domain Bacteria; phylum Pseudomonadota; class Gammaproteobacteria; order Xanthomonadales; family Rhodanobacteraceae; genus Rudaea. The sequence continues at coordinate 458 of VBNZ01000038.1, read as the reverse complement.
ACAAGCGAGAGACTGATGCCAATTCTGCAAGGAAACGGCACTCCAGCCAGAAAAAATGCAGGCATCGCGACTATCCTCAAAGCGGATCCGGCTCAAGGCCGTCATTCGAAATCAAAGCGAGGGCTGCTGTTGTTGCACAGACGATAGGATAGCGTTGAAATAAAGTGTTCGTCGCGGGACAAGTGAATGGCACCACCGGGCATTTGAGCGAGCGAAAGTAGGTTGTCGGCCGGGTCGACTATCGCGCAGTAGTAGACTTCCACGTCTTGAAGAGCGCGATACATTGCTTTCACGCTCACGAGCCCCGGACCCGCCTTATCCAGAATCTGGACTGAGTCGAAAGATTTATCCGGAACTTCGGTTTGAGTGTCCTCAATGTCCTGTTCGATGAAGACCATCTTGGCGCCGGCCAACCCTAGCCGCATCATGTGCGCAAATCCTTCATAGGTCACCACGCC
>VBNZ01000037.1 GCA_005877675.1 Gammaproteobacteria bacterium | reverse complement strand
ATATCGCGATTCGGGCTATCAGGAAGTGCGCTGCCCGCAGGTGCTCGACGTGTCGCTGTGGAAGGCATCGGGGCACTGGGACAACTACCAGAACAACATGTTCTTCACCGAGTCGGAGAAGCGCACCTACGCGCTCAAACCGATGAACTGTCCCGGCCACGTGCAGGTGTTCAATCACGGCCTGCACAGCTATCGCGATCTGCCGATCCGCTACGGCGAGTTCGGTGCCTGCCATCGCAACGAGCCTTCGGGCGCGCTGCACGGCATCCTGCGCGTGCGCGGCTTCACCCAGGACGACGGCCACATCTTCTGCACCGAGGACCAGATCGAGTCTGAGGTGACTGCGTTCCATCGTCAGGCGATGCAGGTGTACAGCGAGTTCGGTTTTACCGACGTGCAGCTCAAGATCGCGCTGCGTCCCGAGCCGCGCCTCGGCGACGATGCGACCTGGGACAAGGCCGAGAACGCATTGCGCTCGGCCCTGCGCGCGGCCGGCGTCGAATGGCAGGAACTGCCGGGCGAGGGCGCGTTCTACGGCCCGAAGATCGAATACCACCTGCGCGATGCGATCGGCCGCACCTGGCAGCTCGGCACGATGCAGGTCGACTTCATGATGCCGGGCCGCCTCGGTGCCGAATACGTCGACGAGCACAGCCAGCGTCGCCATCCGGTGATGCTGCATCGGGCCATAGTCGGTTCGATGGAGCGTTTTATCGGTATCTTGATCGAACACCACGCCGGCCAGTTCCCGGCCTGGCTGGCGCCGATCCAGGCAGTCGTGATGAACATCACCGATGCGCAGGCCGGCGCGGTGAGTGACGCCGCGCAAGCCCTTGTAAAACAAGGATTCCGCGTACAGGCGGATTTGCGTAACGAGAAGATTGGCTATAAAATACGTGAACACACGCTGCAGAAGGTGCCGTACCTCCTCGTGATCGGTGATCGCGAGAAGGAAAATGGCCTTATTGCCGTCCGCGCGCGCAGTGGCGAAGACCTGGGGTCGATGACCCCGACGGAGTTCGCCGAGCGCCTGCGCGCAGAAAGCGTAAAGCATTGATTTCAATCGCAAACCGGCTCCGCCTGAACGCCGGTTTGATTAGTCGACAGGTCTATGGAGAAATGAGTCATCGCCACTGAAAAATCTAACCGCAGGAATCTCGAAATAAGGGTTCCGCGGGTGCGCGTGATCGGCGCCGACGGTGAACAGATTGGAGTCCTCGGGCGCGACGACGCGCTCAATATGGCGATCGACCTGGGCTTGGACCTGGTCGAAATCCAGCCGACGGCGGACCCCCCGGTCTGCCGCATCATGGACTTCGGCAAGTTCAAGTTCGAGCAGCAGAAGAAAGCGCATGCGGCCAAGCGCAAGACCAAGCAGGTCGAGATCAAGGAACTGAAGTTCCGCCCCTCGACCGAAGACGGCGACTACAACGTGAAGCTGCGCAATTTGAAGCGCTTCCTCGAAGAGGGCGACAAGGTAAAGGTCATCGTCCGCTTCAAGGGTCGCGAAATGGCGCACACGGAACTGGGTGAGCAGATGGTCAAGCGCATCCAGGCCGACACGCTCGAGGAGGCGGTGATCGAAAGCTTCCCGCGTTTCGAAGGCCGCCAGATGGTGATGATGATTGCTCCAAAGAAAAAGCAGTAAGCGTTGAAAATTGCAGTCGGGATGGCTGCTTGTAATTCTCGCGATGACGGATGATCGCAAAGGCAAAACGAATTGGAACCCGTCTGCCGCAAGGCAGACTTAAACAAGCTACGGCCCGAGCAGGATGGAAAGCGCGGTTCACGCCGCCGCTCGCGCGAGTATATAAATCAACTAAAGGAATGGGTTATGCCCAAGATCAAAACCAACCGGGCCGCTGCCAAGCGGTTCCGCAAAACGGCGTCCGGCAAATTCAAGGCCGGCCACGCGTTCAAGAGCCACATTCTGACCAAGAAGAGCACCAAGCGTAAGCGTAATCTTCGCGGTCCCAACATCGTGCGCAAGGAAGACTCCGGTCGTATTGCGCGCATGCTGCCGTACGCATAAGGAGACGAAACCATGGCACGAGTAAAACGTGGTGTCGTCGCACGTCGTCGGCACAAGAAAATCCTCTCGCGCGCGAAGGGCTATTACAACGCCCGCAGCAAAGTCTTCCGCGTAGCCAAGCAGGCGGTGATCAAGGCGCAGCAATACGCCTATATCGGCCGCAAGCAGAAGAAGCGCCAGTTCCGCAGCCTGTGGATCGTGCGCATCAACGCCGGCGCGCGTCAGTTTGGTCTGTCCTACAGCCGCCTGATGAATGGTCTGAAGAAGGCCAACATCACGGTCGACCGCAAGGTGCTCGCCGACATCGCGATGCACGACATTGCAGCGTTTGGCAAGCTCGCAGAAAAAGCCAAAGCCAGCCTCGCGGCGTAATCGCATGGCATGGGCGCGATTCATCGCGCGCCCGCTGCTGTGATCAACAAGGGAGCGGGCTTCAGCCTTGCTCCCTTATTTTTTGCGTTCATGCGTGAGCGCAATAGCGGATCAAAAGCACCCGTCTTGGGCGCACTCTTCAACAACGGTGTTGTGCAGATGGCACACGATTGGAACGCGGAAAATGGCGGATAGCCTCGATCAGCAAGTCAATGGCGCGCTCACGCAGATCGCCGCAGCGCCGACGCTCGAAGCACTCGATGCGTTGCGCGTGCACCTGCTCGGTAAGTCTGGCCTGGTCACCGAGCAGCTCAAAGCGCTGGGCAAACTGCCGCCCGACGAACGCAAGGCGCAGGGCGAGCGCGTCAATCGCGCCAAGGAAGGACTCAACGCTGCGATCCTCGCGCGCCGCGCCACGCTCGAAGACGCAGTGCTTGCGCAGCGACTGGCGAGCGAAGGCATCGATGTCACGCTGCCTGGTCGCAACAGCGCGCGTGGCAGCGTGCATCCGCTCACGCGTGCGCTCGATCGCATCACGCAGATTTTCGGGCGACTCGGTTACAGCGTTGCCGACGGTCCGGAAATCGAAGACGACTGGCATAACTTCGGCGCGCTGAATTTTCCGCCCGATCATCCGGCGCGTGCGATGCACGACACGTTCTACTTCGGTGATGGACGTCTGCTGCGCACGCATACCTCGCCCGTGCAGATCCGCGCGATGAACGGCAAGCAGCCGCCGTTGCGCCTGATCGCGCCGGGCAAGGTGTATCGCAGCGATTCGGATCAGACGCACTCGCCGATGTTCCATCAGGTCGAAGGCCTGCTCGTCGACGAGACTTCGACGATGGCCGATCTCAAGGGTACGCTGCGTGCGTTCCTCAACGCGTTCTTCGAGCGCGATTTCGAGATGATGTTCAAGCCGACGTTCTTCCCATTCGTCGAGCCCGGCGCCGATGTGATCATCCGCTGGGACCTGCCGGACGGCGGCTCGCGCTGGCTCGAAGTGCTCGGCTGCGGCATGGTGCATCCGAATGTGCTCGCGAACTGCGGTATCGATCCGGAGCGCTACACCGGCTTTGCTTTCGGCATGGGCGTCGAGCGCCTTGCGATGCTGCGCTACGGCGTCACCGATCTGCGCGCGTTTTTCGAGAATGATGTGCGGTTTTTGAAGCAATTTGCATGAAAGACGGGACTTGGGACTCGGGACTCGGGACTCGCAAAAGCCCTCTACGGCGCTGCGATCCTCTTTTCCGTTTTCCCCGGGTCCCGAGTCCCGAGTCCCGAGTCCCGTAAAATGAAAATCTCCGAAAACTGGCTGCGCGAACTCGTCGCGCTCGATGCCAATCGCGCAACACTGATCGAAAAGCTCAACATGATCGGCCACGAGGTCGAGGAAGCCGCGCCGCTCGGCGAGGGTCTCGCCGGCGTAGTCGTTGCGCAGATCGTCGACTGCGCCAAGCATCCGGAAGCCGACCGCCTGCAGGTATGCAAGGTAGACGCAGGTGGCGGCAATACGCTGCAGATTGTCTGCGGCGCGCCGAATGCGCGGCCCGGATTGAAGGCACCGCTCGCAACGGTCGGCACCAAAGTCGGCGAGATCACGATCAAGGCGGCAAAGCTGCGTGGTGTCGAATCGTCTGGCATGCTGTGCTCGGCCAAGGAACTCGGCATCGATGCCGACGCGTCGGGCCTGCTCGAACTCGCCGCCGATGCGCCGGTCGGCAAGCCGCTCGCCGAGTATCTCGGTCTGCCCGATTGCATGATCGATCTTGGCCTCACGCCGAATCGCGCGGACTGCCTTGCGCTGCATGGCGTCGCGAACGATGTCGCCGCGGCGTTCGGTGTGGCGCACAAGCCGCCTGCGCTCGCACCGATCGATGCGGCGATCGCGCGCAAAATAGAAATCAAGCTCGAAGCGCCGGCCGATTGCCCGCGCTTCTGCGGACGCTACATTGAAGGCATCGACCCGAACGCGAAGGCGCCGTTGTGGCTCACCGAACGGCTGCGTCGCTGCGGTCTGCGCTCGATCAGCCTGCTGGTCGACGTGACCAATTACGTGATGATCGAGCTGGGCCAGCCGCTGCACGCGTTCGATGCGGCGACGCTCGCGGGCCCGATCGGCGTGCGCTTTGCGCATGCCGGTGAGAAGCTCAAGCTGCTCGATGAACGCGAAGTCGAATTGAGCGAAAAATTTCTTGTCGTTACCGATGCCGACAAGGCCGTCTCGTTGGGCGGCATCATGGGCGGTTTCGACACCCGGGTGACCGCGACGACACGCGACGTATTTTTGGAAGCCGCGCATTGGCGCCCGGGCGTAATTGCCGGTCGTGCGCGTGGTCTGGGCATGCACACCGACGCTGCGCATCGCTTCGAGCGTGGTGTCGACGCGGAACTGCCACGTCGCGCGCTCGAACGTGCGACACAGCTGGTCGTCGAATTCGGCGGCGGCAAACCGGGTCCGATCATCGAAGCCGTGTCGCTCGCGCACCTGCCGCAACGCGCACCGATCGAGCTGCGCCGAGCACGCATCGCGCGCGTGCTCGGTATCGAGGTGCCGGATGCCGAGGTTGAACGCATCCTTCGCGACCTTGGTATGGTCGTAAAGCGATTCTCAGAGGACGAGGCTAATTTTCATCAAATAGTTTCTGATGATGGCAGGAGACCAGATTGGCAGGTGACGCCGCCATCTGCGCGTTTCGATCTCGCGCTCGAGGTCGATCTGATCGAGGAGGTCGCGCGCATCCACGGCTACGAGCGCATTCCGACGCTGGCGCCGCGCGGTGAATTGGATGTGCCTGCGCTCGCTGAGGATCGTGTCGATGTTGCCGCGTTACGGGCTCAGCTCGCTGCGCGCGATTATTACGAAGCGATTACCTACGCCTTCGTCCATGGCGACACCTTGCGCACCTGGCAGCTCGATACGGGTGCGATCGCGCTCGACAATCCGCTCTCGGCCGATCTCGGTGTGATGCGCACGAGTCTGTTGCCGGGACTCGTCGGCGCGCTGATCGCCAATCGCAACCGCCAGCACGAACGCGTGCGCCTGTTCGAAGTCGGCAATGTATTTCAAAAGAATGCCGAACCAGGCGGCGCGCCGATCGAGACCTTGCGCATTGCCGGCGTCGCCTGCGGCAAGGCCAGCGAATTGCAATGGGGCGTGGACAAGCGCGCGCTGGATTT
>VBNZ01000036.1:11166-16758 GCA_005877675.1 Gammaproteobacteria bacterium | reverse complement strand
CGAGTGGAGATGAATTAGCTAATCTTCCTCAAGGCCTTCGCATATCTGATGGATTAGTATGCGAACGCCTTTCAAGCGATCTTCTGTTGTAGCCCTGTTACTTCCGATGACTTGCCCGTCTCTGAGCAAAACTAACTCCCATTCGTGCCCGCTGCCACGAATCGCTAGTGCGTGCTCATCGCGATAAGCGCGGCGCAGAAATGCGATCGCCTCACCGCAAGCCCTAGCGTCTTTGAAGCCAATGCTCTCAAAAATTGTCCTCTTGCTGGGCACGCCAGCCACAAGCTTGAACCCGAACGTTCCATCACTGTTCCGAAATTGCTTGATCGCATCCTGTGACCATTTTTTTGCGTGTTCTTTTTTTGTTTTCTCCTGAGCGCCTAGCGTCAGATCGCGCAGGCCCGCCGCATGGCGCAACTGCGCCAAGAGCGGCGTCGCAAGTCCGCGCGCGCGCAGCGCACCCGCACGCAGCGCTTCCTCGATGCGTTCGGGTCTGGCGACCAACGTGTCGTACTGCTCGCGCATCGGCGCAAGTTCGGCATCGATGCGCTCGAACAATTTCTGCTTCGCATCGCCCCAGCCGATGCCGTCGGCGAAAGCCTGGCGCATCGCCGCGGTTTCGTCCGCGCTCGCAAATGCTTGATAGATGCTGAAGATATTCGAATCGTCGGGATTCTTCGCCTCGCCCGGCGCAAGCGAATTGGTGACGATACCGAGTATCGCCTTGCGCAACTCCTTCGCCGGCAGCCACAGCGGAATCGTGTTGTTGTAGCTCTTGGACATCTTGCGCCCGTCGAGGCCGGGCAGCGTCGCGACGTTTTCCTCGATCACAGCTTCAGGCAGTGCGAAGAAATCGCCGCCGTAGATATGATTGAAACGCTGGCCGATATCGCGCGCCATCTCGATATGCTGGATCTGATCGCGCCCGACCGGCACCTTGTGCGCGTTGAAAATCAGAATGTCCGCGGCCATCAGCACCGGATACATGTACAAGCCCGCCGTGATACCCGCGTCCGCGTCCTCGCCCGCCGCGCGATTGGCATCGACCGTCGCCTTGTACGCGTGCGCGCGATTGAGCAGTCCCTTGGCCGTGACGCAGGTCAAAAGCCACGTCAGTTCGGGAATCTCGGGAATGTCCGACTGCCGGTAAAAATATACTTTTTTCGGATCGAGCCCGCAGGCGAGCCAGCTCGCCGCGATTTCCAGCGTCGAGCGCTGCACCCGCGCGGGATCGTCGCACTTCACCAGCGCGTGATAGTCCGCGAGAAAATAGAACGACTCGGCGTCGGGCTTACCGCTCGCGGCGATCGCGGGGCGGATCGCGCCGACATAGTTGCCCAGATGTGGGGTGCCGGTGGTGGTAATGCCGGTGAGGATTCTGACCTTGGAATTCATGCCCATACAACGAGATATCCAGATTGCTCAGTTTAAGCGATTCCCCCGCCGTGCGTCGGCGTAACCCCGGCTCCGACCCTGCCCCGTTGCATAGTCCACCTTGCCAACGGAGCGTCCCATGAAAACCCTGCTGCACCTCGCCATGCTCGCCGCACTGTCCTGCACGCCCGCCGTCCATGCCGGCAGTCTGATCGATGTCGGCGTCGTCGACCGCGACACCGGCGCCACCCTGCCGGCGTATCCGCGCGACGGCAAATACTATGTGATCGGCGTGCCCGGGCATCGCTACGGCGTGCGCCTGGTCAATCGCACCGGCGCGCGCGTGCTCGCGGTGCTGGCGGTCGACGGCGTCAACGCGGTGTCGGGCGAGACGGCCAATCCCGATCAATCCGGTTACGTGCTCGATCCGTATCAGAGCACCGAAATCGATGGCTGGCGCAAGAGCATGAACGAGGTCGCGCAGTTCAATTTCACCGCGCTGCCGAACAGCTACGCCGTGCGCACCGGGCGGCCCGACAATGTCGGCGTGATCGGCGTGGCGGTATTCCGCGAGAAACCACTGCTTTGGCGCGAAGGCAGAGTGCTTGAAAAAATCAGCGCCGATGCACCATTGGCGGATCGCTACACACCGCCGCCGGCTGCCGCCGCGCAGGCCGCGTCGAGACCGGCGATGCCGGCCCAGGCCGCCGAGGTCGGCAGCATGGCGAAGTCGACCGCCGCACCTGCCGGCAGCCTCGCGCGCGCGGATGAATCGGCAAATGCAATGCGGCGCGAAGCCAAATCCGAGGAATCGCTCGGCACGGGCCACGGCGCACGCGAAGCCTCGAACGTGAGCTACACGAAATTCGAGCGCGCCAGCGCACATCCGGACGAAATCGTGTCGGTCTGGTACGACAGCTATCGCAATCTCGTCGCGCGTGGTGTGGTGCCGCCGCCGCCGGCACCGCCGCAGCGCGATCCGCAGCCGTTCCCACAGACGTTTGTGCCGGATCCGGCGGGCTGAGCACTTGCATTTGTCGCCCTTTGCGCTGCTTGCGGGGTGACGTGCCCGGCGGGGAAGCGGATAATGTGGAGCACTCCGTTCGTGGCGAGGTATCGAACCCACGAACGGCCCTCCAGCGCCGTTCACCCTTCGATACCTCAGGGCGAACGGACCTTCGTGTCATACAAGGTCCGCATGTCCGAAACCGAATCCACTCCTGCAATCGCCTCCTTCGCAGAACTCGCTTTGCGCGAAGAGCTCACGCGCGCGCTCGCCGAAGTCGGCTATGAATCACCCTCGCCGATCCAGGCCGCGACGATTCCGCATCTGCTCGCCGGACGCGATCTGCTCGGCCAGGCGCAGACCGGCACGGGCAAGACCGCGGCGTTCGCGCTGCCGATTCTGCAGCGCATCGACACGCGCAAGGTCAAACCGCAGGCACTCGTGCTCGCGCCGACGCGCGAGCTTGCGATCCAGGTTGCTGAGGCGTTTCAACGTTACGCACAGCACCTGCCGGGATTTCATGTGCTGCCGATTTACGGCGGTCAGGCGTACGGGCCACAGCTGGGCGGGCTGCGTCGCGGCGTGCATGTCGTCGTCGGCACACCCGGACGCGTGATCGATCATCTCGAACGCGGCTCGCTCGATCTGTCGCAGCTCGACTGCCTCGTGCTCGACGAAGCCGACGAAATGCTGCGCATGGGTTTCATCGACGATGTCGAAGCGGTGCTGAAGAAGACGCCGCCGACGCGACAGATCGCGCTGTTCTCGGCGACGATGCCGGCGCCGATCAAACGCATCGCGCAAAAATATCTGCGCGATCCGGCCGAGGTGCAGATCAAGAGCAAGACCACGACCGCGGCGAACATCCGCCAGCGCTACTGGAATGTCAGCGGCATGCACAAGCTCGATGCGTTGACGCGCATTCTCGAAGTCGAGCCTTTCGACGCGATGATCGTGTTCGCACGCACCAAGCAGGCGACCGAGGAACTTGCCGAACGTCTGCAGGCGCGCGGATTCAGCGCTGCCGCGATCAATGGTGACATCGTGCAGGCGCAACGCGAGCGCACCATCGGCCAGCTGCGCGACGGCAAGCTCGACATCCTCGTTGCGACCGACGTGGCCGCGCGCGGTCTCGACGTCGAACGCATCAGTCATGTAATCAACTACGATATCCCGACCGACACCGAGCCCTACGTGCATCGCATCGGCCGCACCGGCCGTGCGGGACGCTCGGGCGAGGCGATCCTGTTCGTCACCCCGCGCGAGCGCGGCATGCTGCGCGCGATCGAACGCGCGACGCGTCAGCCGCTCGAAGCGATGACGCTGCCGAGCGTAGCCGACGTCAACGACAAGCGCGTGGAGAAATTCAAGCAGCGTATCGCCACGGCGCTCGGTGGCGATGGGCTTGACGTATTCCGCAACGTGATCGAGCAGTACGAACGCGAGCACAATGTGCCGGCGATCGAGATTGCGGCCGCCCTCGCGCGCCTTGCGCAAGGCGACAAGCCCTTGTTACTGAACGCGCAGGCGCGTGAGCCGCGCGAATTCGTCAGCGAAGCACGCGGCAAGGAAAAGCCTTACGCCCGCGACAAGGAAAAACCGTTTGCGCGTCCGCGCGAGCGGCGCGAGGCGGAATCCTCATTTGCGCCACCCGCGGCGCGCGACAAGAAGCCGCATTCACCGGGCTTCGATGCGGCGGACAAGCCACGCAAGTCGCCGTCGCTGCGCGAAGATCGACATGCGACCGAACGTGACGCGTCCCATGCCGACACGCCGCGCGAACGCGCGCGTACACGCGAGCGCGCACCCGAGCAAGGCATGGAAACCTACCGCGTCGAGGTCGGTCATGCACACCAGGTCAAACCGGGCAATATCGTCGGTGCGATCGCGAACGAAGCCGGGCTCGACAGCAAGCATATCGGCCGCATCGAAATCCACGACGATTACAGCCTGATCGATCTGCCCGAGGGCATGCCGGCGGAACTGCTCGCACATCTCAAGAAGGTCTGGGTCGCAGGCCAGCGGTTGCAGATCAGTCGCAACGATGGCGATGTCCCGCGCTCGCACACACACGCGCCGCGTGCCGCGCATGCAAAGGACAAACCGGCACAGAGAAAGAAGCGGTTTTGATCAATCTTTCGCGCTCGTCATTCACGCTAAAACGAGACAAGCGCGAAGTGCGCAGAACATCGGAAGGATGGCCCACAGGGGCGAGCGAAGCGAGTAATTCAGTGCCGTATCGCTGAAAGAAGTAAAGGCGCTGGATTCCCGCCAGGAGCACGCGGGAATGACGCGCGAGTGGTGTGACCGCCTGCGCCGACGTCACCTCTGCCGCCGACGCCGCCGAACTATTCGCGCATGAGAGTCGACTTGCCGAACAGGCTCTCGACCAGATCGACTGCAAGCTTGCCGGTTTGATTGCGCTTGTCGAACGCCGGATTGAGCTCGACGATATCGAGCGAACTTAAACGTCCTGTGTCGGCGATCATTTCCATCACGAGTTGCGCTTCGCGATAGTTTGGCCCGCCGCGCACGGTGGTGCCCACGCCGGGCGCGATGCTCGGGTCGAGAAAATCCACATCGAAGCTCACATGCAGATGCGTAGTTGCGTCGACGCCTTCGAGCGCTTCTTCCATCGCGCGCTTGATGCCGATTTCGTCGATGTAGCGCATGTCGTAGATGTCGAGTCCAACGTCGTGCACGAGTTTCTTCTCGCCAGCGTCGACCGATCGGATACCGATCTGGCGGATGGCATCCTTGTCCAGCATCGGCGCGCCGCCGCCGAGCTCGGTCAGTTCCTTCGGGCCGTAGCCGCACAGGCACGCAACCGGCATGCCATGGACGTTGCCTGAAGGCGTGATCGTCGAGGTATTGAAATCCGCGTGCGCGTCGAGCCACAGCACGCGCAATTTTTTCCCCCGCGCGCGGCAGTGGCGCGCGACTGCACCGATCGAGCCGATCGCAAGGCAATGGTCACCGCCGAGCAGGATCGGCAAGCGTCCGAGATCGAGCTCTGCCGCGACGGCCTGCATCACGCTGCGATTCCACTCGACCACCTCGCCGAGATGGCGATAGCCATCGTGCGGCGGCTGCCACGGATTGAACGGTCCCGAAAGATTGCCGCGATCGACCACCTCCAGCCCGCGCGCGCGCAGCGCCTCGGCAATTCTGGCGACGCGCAGCGCTTCCGGGCCCATCGCGGCGCCGCGGTG
>VBNZ01000036.1:8475-11137 GCA_005877675.1 Gammaproteobacteria bacterium | reverse complement strand
CAGAGAGACACGGGGCAAAGGCGTGGGCGATGTCTGCATGAGGAGCGCAACACTACGGTTACATACGGTGTAGTAGTCTAGCAGTCCCGATTCAACCTGACGGATCAGCAGCCATGAGCGGACTAGTCGACAACGTGATGAGCCATCTCGGCGACGATCAGATTCAGCAGATCGCCAATCAGCTCGGCATCGATCCCGCTTCCGCGCGCAATGCAGTAGAGCAGGCGCTGCCGCTGATCGTTGGCGGCATGGCGAGGAGCGCGAGCACCGACGTCGGCGCGGGCGCGCTGCATTCGGCGCTCGGCGATCACGTCGGCACCAACGTGTCCGACGTACTGGGCGGATTGCTCAACGGCGCGGGCGGCACCGGCGGACTCGGCGGCATGCTCGGCAACGTATTCGGCGGCGGCAATACAGCTTCAGGCGGGCTCGCCTCGGGCGTCGGCGGCGCGATACTCGGCCATATCTTTGGCAACAACGCCAACGCGGCGAATCAGGGCCTTGGCCAGACCACCGGACTGGGCACGCAGAACGCGGGACAGCTGCTCGCAATCCTCGCGCCGATCGTGATGAGCGTGCTCGCCAATCAGACCCGCTCGCAGGGCCTGTCGCCCGGCGGACTCGGCAGCGTGCTCACACAGCAAGGTCAACAGATCCAGCAGCAGGGCGGCCTCAGCGGCGGTCTGCTGAGCGCGGTGCTCGACCGCAACGGCGATGGCAAGGTCGATCTCTCCGACCTGATCGCGGGCGCGGGCACCGTGATGAATGCGATGAGCCGACGCGCGTGATCGTCTACGAAGTCAATCTCGACGTCGAGTCCGCGATCGCGGACGAATATCGCGCGTGGCTCGCCGAGCATATCGCGCAAATGCTCGCGCTACCGGGATTCAGCGGCGCGCAGACATTCGAGGTGATCGATCCGGCACCCGCGCCGGATCGCATCGTGTTCTGCGTGCACTACCACTTGCGCGATCAGACCGCGCTCGACACGTATCTGCGCGATCACGCCACGCGCATGCGCGCAGACGGCGCGACTCGCTTCGGCGAACGCTTCCGCGCCACGCGGCGCGTGTTGCACCCTGTCGCAACTTACGCTTGAGTTTCTCGCGGCGCAATGCTGCGACTGCCGCTGCATCGTGCTATGCGATGTATGGCGCCTAAATCGACGCACGCATCGTTGAACCTCGTCGCGCTGCATCAGAATTCAACTGAAGCAGATTCGCTTGAACTTCAACCAAGGCGCAAACGCCATATGTGAGGATGCGTCAGCTCGACGCACGAGGAGGCTTTGCGCGCGCGAGGTGACGTGATGCGCGACAAAAACTTCATGCGGCAGCTTTTGTATACAGCCATCGGATTGAGCGCAAGTCCGCTCGCGTTCGCACTGCCGAGCTTTGCGCAGCAAACCGGACAGCCGTGCGCGATGTGCCATGTCGGCGGCTATGGCCCGCAACTGACGCCGTTCGGGCGCGCTTTCAAACTCGGCGGCTACACGCTCGCGGCACCGGATACGCAGAGCATTCCATTCGCTGCGATGCTCGTCACTTCGTACACGCACACCAAAACCGATCAACCGGATGATGCCGCGCCGCACGCGGGTCCGAACAACAACTTCTCGCTACAGGAAGCCTCGTTGTTCTACGCCGGGCGCATCGCCGATCACCTGGGTGCGTTTGCACAGGCCACGTATTCGGACATCGATCGCCACCTCACGCTCGACAATGTCGACCTGCGCTATGCACAGCCGCTGACCCTTGGCGGCAAGCCCACCATTCTCGGCGTATCGATCAACAACAATCCGACCATACAGGACGCGTGGAACACGCTGCCCGCATGGCGCTTTCCTTACATGGCATCAGAACTCGTACCCGGCATCGCGGCTGCGCCATTGATCGAAGGCGGACTCGAACATCAAGTGGTAGGGCTTAGCGGCTATGCGTCTTACGACAATCACTGGTATGCCGAACTCGGCGGCTATCGCTCGCTGTCGCGCGGCTTTCTCGAAACGGTGAACGTCGAGGACAGCGCCGGCCGCATCGCCGGCATCGCGCCGTATTGGCGCGTTGCATACGTGCAAGACGCAACCGGGCATTCTTGGTCGCTCGGCGCCTTCGGTCTGGATGCGCGTGTGCACCCCGATCGCCAGCCCGGACCGACGGATAGGTTTCGCGACGTCGGCATCGATACTTCGCTGCAACTGTTCGGCATGGGCCCGCATGTGATCACGCTCAACGCTACTTATACGCACGAGCATCAGAATCGCGCTGCGTCCTTCGCGGCTGGCGCAGTCGCAAATCCGACTGCGACTCTGAATTCGACGGCGCTTAACGCGTCGTACTACTACGCCGGGCACTATGGCGTGACGCTCGCGCGCTTCGGCCTGCGTGGCAGCCAGGACGATCAACTGTTCGCACCGGCGCCCGCGAGCGGCAGCCGCAGCGGCCGGCCGAACAGTGCAGGCACCATTCTGCAGGCCGACTGGACGCCCTTCGGCGCCGCCGACTCATGGCGCGCACCGTGGGCCAATCTGCGCCTCGGCGTGCAGTACACGCGCTACGACAAGTTCAACGGCGCGGCCCGCGACTACGACGGCTTCGGCCGCGATGCACGCGACAACAACACGCTGTTCCTGTTCCTGTGGATGGCGATCTAGGATAAGTGC
>VBNZ01000036.1:7838-8431 GCA_005877675.1 Gammaproteobacteria bacterium | reverse complement strand
CGCGGGATTTCTGCGCGTCGCGTCGATAGCGGCCGCAGAACTGCCACATCTGACGGGCGCGAATCCGAGTGCGGCGACACTCGGCTATACCGAGGATTCCTCGACCGTCGATGCGCAGCGTTTCCCGGCGCACAAACCCGACCAACGCTGTGCCAGCTGCAAATATTTTCAAGCGAACGCGGACGCGCGCTACGCGCCTTGCCTGCTCTATCCGGGCAACGCCGTGAATGCCAGCGGTTGGTGCGCGGGGTACGTGTCCAAATGAGTCGCACGTCTTCGTGAGGGTGAGGCAGGCGCCGAGCGGCAATGCAACCAGAGCGGGTTGCGCGCGCGAGTAGCAGCAAATGGTGCCGACACCCGGATTCGAACAGGGACCTACCTACAAGGGTGAAGTCGAGCGCTTGCGCGATGCGTTAACGCGCATCGCGCGCGAGGTTGAACGCCCAAAGCAGAATGCGCAGTGCGGGGTTGCTTGGCGAGCGCCAGGATGCGCGAACTTCGCAACTTGCCGAAATGGTGCCGACACCCGGATTCAAACTGGGGACCTACCGCTTACAAGGGTGAAGCCGAGCGCTTGCGCGATGCGTTAACGC
>VBNZ01000036.1:7209-7718 GCA_005877675.1 Gammaproteobacteria bacterium | reverse complement strand
CTGACTCGAACAGATGACCTACCGCTTACAAGGCGGTTGCTCTACCAACTGAGCTAAAGCGGCATGGTGTGACCTAATGCAGCGCCCATTTTCGCACGGATCGCCCGGATCAAAAACACTCTATCGCCTTCTGCTGCAACTCGGCGTTCGCGGGCAGGCGCGTGCGCCAGTCGGTAGGGTCGCGCCCGTTCTGTGCGAAATCGATCCAGTACGCCGGTACTTCGTCGCTGCGTTGGGTTACCTGCGGCTCGAAGCCCAATGCCTGCACTTCCGCCTTGCGCTTTTCCGCATTGCCCTGATCGCGGAACAGGCCGAGCGAAATCGCATTCGGCTGTTCGCCGACCGTGACGATGTAATAGTCCGACAAACCTTTGCTCGATAGCTGGCGCGCGATCGCGAGCGCCTTCTCGCGCGACGGCGGCGCGGGCAGATACACCCAGTAACCGCGCACCTCGGTCGTGCGCTGCTCGCGGAATTGGATGCGCGCGACGAGCGGCGTCAACGCATTC
>VBNZ01000036.1:0-6938 GCA_005877675.1 Gammaproteobacteria bacterium | reverse complement strand
CACCGGGATTCTGAAGGCTATTCCGGCGTCAACGGCACCGGTTCGAGCGCTGATTTTAGCAGGAGGCCACGCCTGCGGCCGCGTTCGGCGAATTGCGCCGTTGCGGAGGGCCGCGCGCGATCAAGCGGCACCATCGGCAAACTTGGCCAGTCCACGCAGCACCAGGTCGGGCTCGACCCGATGTTCGCCTTCGAGCAGCGCCGCAAGCCGCCGCGCCGCGCCGCCGGCGACGATCACTACCGGGTCCTGCCCGAGGCGGGTGCGCGTGCGCGCAATGAAGCGTTCGATCAGCGCGACTGCAGCAAGCCAGGTGCCGGATTCGACTGCAGCCGCAGTGGTGTCGGCGAAGTCGACGATCTGCGCCGCAGCGAGTTCGCCGAGGCGCGCCGTACGATCGAGCAATGCGCTGCGCATCAGCCCCGGCGACGGCGCGATCAGGCCGCCGAGATGCAAGCCGCCGGCATCGATCGCGTCGAGCGTCAGCGCGGTGCCGCAGCTTGCGACCACGGCCGCTCCCGGCACTTCGGCATGTGCGGCGACGAGACTTAGAAAACGATCGACGCCGAGCCGTGCCGGCGCCGAGTACGCATTGCGCACGCCGCAGGCGCTGGCCGGGCTGCGCGCAAACTTCGGACTCGTGGCGAAGTGCTGCGCCAGCGCGCGCGTGAGCTGTTGCTCGATCGCGGTCGCGGCGACCGAGGCGATCCAGATCGCATGCGGCGGCGGCATGTCCTTCCATAGCGCGGAAAAATCCACGGCGCCGAGTGCCTCATCGGCGCCGCCACCCGCGTGCGTCAACGCCGGCCCGTGGCGCAACTGCGCGCCATCCCACAGCGCCGACTTGAGGCGCGAATTGCCGAGATCGATCAGCAGTTTCATCGCGCGATTATGACAGAGGCCGCATGGCCACCCGCGCGCACGGATACTTCCGCGCTGTCGTAATGCACCAGCTTTGTGCCATGACGCACAAGCAGCGCGCCGCGCTCGTCGACTCCCGCGGCCATGCCATCGAACGTCTGCGCGCCCGTGACGATGCGCACTGCGCGGCCGCTCAGCAGGTCGCAGCGCGCGTAGTCCGCGCAAAACTCGGCGAACCCCTGCGCATCGAAGCGTTCGAGCGCTGCCACCAGACGCGATATCAGGCACGCGGCGAGCAGATTGCGCGAGGGCGGCAGGTCCGCACCAGCGAGCGTCGCAAGATCGATTGCCGGCTGATCGATGCGCGCGCGCACTGCTTCGGGCAGGCGCAGATTGATGCCGATGCCGATTACCGCATGACACGGCCCGAGGAATTCGCCGCCGAGTTCGACCAGAACGCCGGCGAGCTTGCGCTCGCGCGCGAGCACATCATTGGGCCACTTGAGTCCGACTTCGCGCACGCCGCAGTCCTCGAGTGCGGCGATCGTCGCGACGCCGACGACGAGACTCAAGCCCGCGAGCGCGCCCATGCCCTGATCAAATCGCCACAGCAGGGAAAAGTATAAATTTCCACCGAGCGGCGACTGCCACACACGCCCACGCCGGCCGCGGCCGGCGGTCTGCGTCTCGGCCAGGCACACACGTATGCGACGCGCGTCCACGCGTGCGCCTGCCTGGCGCTGCAGCTCCGCATTGGTCGAATCGATTTGCCAATGCAGGTCGATGCCGATGCGCGCACGCGCGGACGCGTCGAGCGCAGCAGCGATGCGCGCGGCATCGAGCAATTCGAGCGGCCACGCGAGGCGATAACCGCTGCCCGCCGTGGCTTCGATCGGTGCCCCGATTTCGCGCAGCTGTTCGATCTGCTTCCATACGGCCGCGCGCGTGACGCCGAGAGCGCGCGCAAGGGCGCTACCCGAAACAGCGTGGTCGGCGCTGAGCGCCGCAAGCAGCGCACGTGCAGAGATAGACATGCAATGATGATAGTGCAGCTTGCGCCGCGCCTCGTGCTGCAACCATCGCGGCCTTTTCTGCATCTTATGCACTTGCGATGCCGGTATGCGCGGCACTGCTGACTCGCAAGATATTGATCGAAAAGAAATTTTCTACCGCTGGCCCCAGGCGCTTCAGCGGTTCTGGCACTAGCGCGGCAACGCGCGAAGTGCGACCATGCGAAGCTTACGAAAGGATCGATCCGATGGACAGACGTGTAACCGCACTCGCTGGCTTGCTCGCTTCTGGTCTGATCTGCGTCGCCGCGGAGTCGTTCGCGGCTGCGACGCATTGCAATCCCGACTACACCTACACCTGGAACACGGTGCAAAGCACGGCGAGTAATGTGCCCGCACCGGCGCAGCCGAAGACGGAATCGCCGAGCAACGCCGCCAGCACAACGTCGACCGCAACCGCTTCGGGCGGCGGCGACGACGCAGGCAATATGAGCGAAGGCGGCGGCGCGAATATGCACAAGCGCGGCCTGCGCTGGCAGTCGTTTTTGCCGGGCGTGATCAAATAGAGGTTATCGCTGACAGCTTCGCTGCAGCGATAACTGGCGGCGCTGACCGCTGCGCGGCAGCTTAACGCCGCCGGCGCGATGAGCGATTCGGATTTACACCGTCTCTCTCTGCGCGCGCAGCACCTTGTTGATTGCACGGACCAACACAGGCGCCAAGTTACGTCGTCGGAATATCTAGGGTCGCGGCCAAACCCGATAGCCAGCCGTCGCTCGCCGCGCTGCCGCGTGCGTGCACCGATTCGATCGCGTATTCGAGCAGCCACTCGCGCAGGCGCAATTCGATTTCACGCAGCGCCGCGACGTCGGAGCCGATCGTGACGCCGCGTTCGAATGCGAGCGCACCGCCGGTCGCGTAACGATACAGGTTGACCCACGCGCCTTCGCGCCGCAGCAGAAAACATTCCTGGCGCGCATCGAGCGCTGCGACGAGACGCTCGACGTCGGCATCGGCTGCATCGGCTGCCACAAGGATGCGCGGCCGTGGTGCCTGCGCGAGATAGCGCCCGTCGGTATCGGCATAAGTGCGGCGCACGCGGTAGTCGAGCACACGGCGGTCGTAGCCGAAAAGCGTCGCGCCGACCTTGTCTTCGTAGTCGGGATAGCGTTCGCGCAGCACCGCCATGCCCTGCTCGCCGAGCCGCATACGTCGCGCATCGCCGAAGCTCGCGCTGCGTTCGTGATGCACGAGCACATGGCCCGCGATGATGTTGCGATAACCCGCACGCTCGGCGCGCTGGCAAAAATCGTTTTCTTCGCCGAAGCCTTCGGGGAAGGCGGCCTCGTCCATCGGTCCGATGCGGGCGATCAGCACGCGCTTGATGTACATGCAGAAACCGTTGCCGGTCGGCAGCTGCGGGTGGCGCAATCCGGCCTGCTGCAGCACGGCGCGCTGCGCCTGCACCAGCGTCCAGCGCGCAGGAACCGGGCAATGTTGTTCGAGTTCGGGCACGGAAAACGCGCCGGCGTTGTCGGACACGGCCGTAACGGTGCCGACATCTTCCGCAGCATAAGCGGCGATGCGCAATGCGCTGAGCCAGCGCGGGCCGACTTCGGTGTCGGAATTGAGCAGCACGACGTCGGCGCCGCCGGCCAGACGCATGCCGACATTCACGCTGTGGGTGAACCCGCGATTACGTTCGTTGCGCGAGATCAGCACATTGCTGCGACCGGCGTGCGCGGCGAGCACTTCGCCGACGCGCGCGTCGGTGCTCGCATCGTCGATTAGGATCAGCTGCACCGAAGGCGTCCAGCGCAGCACCGATTCGATGCAGCGCTTTACACAATGCGGCGAATTGTAAATCGGCACCACGACTGCGACTGGCGGCAGCGCGCAGAGCGGTTGCTGCGGCAAAAGTGGCGTACCGGCGAGCCTGGCCAATCCGCGCACCGCTCCGGCCGGTACGCTTGTGCCCGGCTGCGCTGCTTCACCGTGCTGTACGCGCCACGGCGTCAGCAACGCCGTGGGACCGACGGAAAGACTGAACGACAGCTCCGCGAGGCCGGTCGGCGAGTAGGGAAATTCGCACGCGTAATCCTGCGGGCCTCCGGCTGTCGGATAGCGTTGGAATGCGATGCCGTCGAGACGCAGCTCGATTGCCGCCGCCTTCGCGTTCGCGACGCGCCAAGAAAGGCGCGCGCCATCCCACCCCAACCATTCCGCTTTCGCCTGGGTACCGCTCATTGCCACTTGCCGGACCATCAAAGCCACAAGCATAGCCGGCATGATGCGGATACGCGACAATGCAGGTATGTCGCGTTCATCCTCGGTCCATCGCGATCGTAATGGCCTGGCCGATGGCGTCGTTGGCGCAGACGCACGAGTTCGAGGTGCGTGTGACGCCGTTCAATCAGATATTTCCCGCGCTCGATCTGTCGCAGGGCCTGCGCCCGCGCGGTGCGCTGCGCGCGGATGGGGATGCGAGCGTGATCGGCGAAGGCAGCGGTCTTGTCGCGGTGCGCCTCATCGCGGCGCGCGACAATGAGAACGTGCAGCTGGACATCGATGGAGCGCCGTGGCTGGCAGCGCCGACACACTTCGCGGCGACACTCGCGCAACAAGGACACAGCTACGAGTTGCGCCCGGCGTTCGCGTGGAATGCGCGCGAACTCGTGGCGCAATCGCGACGCGAGCACATCGCGCTCGACGTGCGCGTGCAGCGCGACGGGCAGGCGGCTCCAGTGCGCCGCGTTGCGGTCGATCTGCGACCGCTCAACGAAGCGCTCTACTACGTGCGCGACGGCCGCGACAGCGTGGATCTTGCCTGGATCTTCGCCGCCTTCGTCAATGAGCGCGACAGCGTCGTCGATGCCGTGCTCGACGCGGCGCAAGAAAGTGGAATTGTGGAAAAATTCAACGGTTACGCCGACAACGATGCCGATCGCGTGCTGCGCCAGGCCTGGGCGATCTGGCACGCGCTCGATCAGCGCGGCATCCATTATTCCGGCGCCGATCCCGGCATCGACCGCGGACCGCGCGTGTATAGCCAGCGCGTGCGCTTTCTCGCCGATACCTGGGCCGATCGCTCCGCCAATTGCATCGACGGCAGCGCGCTGCTCGCCTCGGCGCTGCAGCGCATCGGCCTGCGCAGTTTTCTGGTGCTCGTGCCCGGACATGCTTTCGTCGGTTTCTATACGGACTCCGACGCGCAGCACGCGGCTTATCTGGAGACCACGCTGCTCGGGCGCGAGTTGCCGCCGCTGCGCGAGTTGCCCGCATATGCCGCGGGCGTATCGTCGTCCGCGCACAGCGCCAGCCTTGCGAGTTTCGACGCGGCCCTGCGCGCCGGCACCGCACGGCAGGCGCGCGTCGCGAAAAAACTCGACGGGCATCATCAACCCGACTACGTCGTGATCGACATCGCGACCGCGCGCGAGTTGGGGATACGACCGATTGCGGTCAGCAAAACCGCGCAGACGATTGCGACCGGTCGTTGATCGGACAGAGCGCGCGACGAATCGCGCCCTACGTTCGCTGTGCAACCACCAGCCAGTTGTTGAACGGCAGCATGCCGCTGAGCGGCGCAAACGTCGCGCGCAGGCCCCGACGCGCGAGCACCGTGGCGAGTTCGTCGCGCGACGGATACCAGTACGCTGCGGTATTCATCCATCCGACCGCGCGAGCGAGCGTATCGATCGCGCGCGTAAAATGCATGCGCGCGCCGGCTTGATCCAGGCCGGTGCGAATCACCAGGCGCGCACCCGGCGCGATGCATTCTGCAACACGATCGATCAGTCCATGTGCCGCGTCGCGCGGCAGAAACTGCAGCAAATCGAGCAAAGTCACGCTGCCGCGATGCGCCGGAAACGCCTCGCGCGCGAGATCGATGCAATCGAATCGGACGTCGGGAAATTGCGCGCGCGCGGCAGCGGCACGTGCCGCGACGATTTTTTCCGCGTCATTGTCGACGCCAAAATATTCACCGGTGTATCCCTGCCCCCGCAGCGTGTGCGCCAGCAGCCCGATGCCGCAGCCAAGGTCGAGCAGGGGTGCATGCGTATCGAGCAGCGCTTCGCCGACACCGGTGTACAGCAGATCGCTCGCGAGCTTGCAGCGTGCGTACCAGTAGTGCGTGCGCTGCGGTAGATAGTTGTTCGCGATGTCGGCGCTGAGATAAGGGCTGGCCATTCGCGCAGTATCGCGTAAAAGTCTCAATAGGCAGAGCAGCGTTGAGCCAAGCCTGCGCGCGAATGCAAAGCGCTTATCCTGGATGTACGTCGTACGTCGGCAGAGATCATTGAAGACACCTTTCCGTTCGTCCAAACACGATAACCGTTATCAGGCTAGACTGCGCAGACCCGGCAATACTTCAGGGTCGATTTCAACGAGTGCAGTCCCGCATGAATATCGAGAAGATTACTGTGCGCGTCACCGAAAGCGGTAAGACCATGGAGGTCGTCGTGCTGAGCAAGCATGCCCATCGCATCCAGGTCGTGCTCGGCGAAGGCGTGCACAGCGTCAAATGCGAACTGGCACCGACTCCCAACCGCAGGGCGTTTTCCGGCAAGGCGCTCGGGCGCGAAATCGTCTACGAGCGCAGCCCCGAACAGGTGCAGGCCGATCTGGATCGCGTCAACCCGGCGCTGAAGAAGTCGCGCCCGCGATAAGGGATCGTAGGTTCGGTTGAGCGAAGTGAAACCAAACACTTGCGGTCGATAGACATCACCGCGCTCAACTCACCCTGCCGGACTGATCTACTTGAGATCGCCGAGTTGCGCGTCATTCCCGGGGGCGGCCAACCATTCTGCGATATCCTCGCCAAGTGCACGCACCGTGCGACCCAGCACAGAACATGAGCCCTTGAAGCCGGCACCGAAACCACCCATCGAGTTGCGCCGTCCTTTGAATTTTGCGACGACTGCGCCGTCTTGATACAGCGCGCCGCGTACGCTGGTGGACTTGTGATGTCCGAGGAAAGCGTTTCCTTCCGACGTCGCGTCACGGATTTCGACTACAAGAACCCGGCCGGACATCGTCTTATCCGTGACCGCCACCGGTTGCGTCGCA
>VBNZ01000035.1:6043-6681 GCA_005877675.1 Gammaproteobacteria bacterium | reverse complement strand
CGCCGAGCTCGCGCGCGATGATCGCCGCGTGGCAGGTGCGGCCGCCGCGATTGGTGACGATTGCCGCGGCGCGCTTCATCACCGGTTCCCAGTCAGGATCGGTCATGTCGGCGACGAGCACGTCACCGGGCTCAACGCGATTCATGTCTTTGAGCGAACGGATCACACGCGCCTTGCCGGCGCCGATTTTCTGTCCGATTGCGCGGCCTTCCGCAAGCACCGGTCCGCGTGCGCGCAGGTGATAGCGCTCGATCTGCGTGGCGCGCGCGCGCGACTTCACCGTCTCGGGGCGAGCCTGCACAATGTATACTTTCCCGGTGTTGCCGTCCTTGGCCCATTCGATGTCCATCGGGCGGCCGTAGTGCTGCTCGATGATCAGCGACTGGCGCGAAAGCTCGTGCACGTCCTCGTCGCTAATGCTGAACGACACGCGATCGTTCGCCGGCACTTCCTCGATGCGTACGCGCTCGCCCGGCACGCTCGAATACACCATGCGCTGCTGCTTGGCGCCGATCTGGCGGCGCAGGATCGCGGGCTTGCCGGCTTTGAGCGTCGGCTTGTATACGTAGAATTCGTCGGGATTGACTGCGCCTTGCACGACCATTTCGCCGAGGCCATAGCTCGCGGTGACGAATACG
>VBNZ01000035.1:0-6038 GCA_005877675.1 Gammaproteobacteria bacterium | reverse complement strand
GATGAGCCGACATCCGAGCGCACCATCAATTGCACCCCGGCGGAGAGGAACACGTCCTCGTGCGCAAAGCCGTGATGCACGCGATAGGCGATGGCGCGATCGTTGTAGAGCGAGGCGAACACCTCTTTGACTTTGTGGATGACGTCGTCGGCGCCGGAAACGTTGAGGAAGGTTTCCTGCTGGCCGGCGAAGGAGGCGTCGGGCAGATCCTCGGCGGTGGCCGACGAGCGCACCGCGACGGAGGTGTTCGCGCTGCCGACGTCTTTGCACAGTTTGGCGTAGGCGTCGCGCACGGCCACATCGAACGCGGGAATCAGTGGCGTATCGATCACCCAGCCGCGAATTTCCGCGCCGGCCTGGGTGAGCGCATCGACATCATCGACGTCGAGCGTCGCGAGTTTCTTCTGAATGCGCTCGGCCAGTCCCGATTGTGCAATGAACTGCTTGAACGCATCCGCCGTCGTTGCGAATCCACCCGGCACCGACACGCCGAGCTTGGCGAGGTTGCCGATCATTTCGCCGAGCGAGGCGTTTTTCCCGCCGACTTTGCCGAGATCCGACAGGCGCAGTTGATCGAGCCACAGAACGAGATCGCTCAAAGAAATTCTCCGAAAAGGTGCCGCAGCGAGGGTAAGGGCGTAGCGAGGGCGCTAATTTTCGGGGTTTGTGCACTGCGAAACAAGCGCAACGGGCTGTTTTGGCCACATTGCCTTAAACTTTGGTTCACCGCAGTACAGCGATGGACTTATGCCCCGCAGCGTTTTTTACGTGTCCGACGGCACCGGCATCACGGCCGAAACGATCGGCCATTCCGTGCTCACTCAGTTCGAGGGCGTCGAATTCGACACGGTGCGCATTCCGTTCGTCGACAGTCCGCAGAAGGCGCATGCGGCGGTCGCGCGCATACGCAACAGCTTCCAGGGCACCGGCGCGCGGGCGATCCTGGTCAATTCGGTGGTCGATCCGGAGATCAGCGAGATCCTCGTGAGTTCAGGTGCGTTGATGCTCGACATTTTCGCGCCGTTCATCGCGCCGCTCGAAGCAGAACTCGGGATGAAGCGTGCGCGCACGGTCGGCCGCGCGCACGGCTTGACCAATTTCAGCGAATACGAGGCGCGCATTGACGCGACCAACTATGCGCTGACGCACGACGACGGCATCGATGTGAACTACGCCGACGCCGAGGTGATCCTCATCGGCGTGTCGCGCGTCGGCAAGACGCCGACCTGCTTGTACATCGCGCTGCATTACGGCGTGAAAGCGGCGAATTACCCGCTGACCGAAGACGATCTGGAACGGTTCGAAATCCCGCCGCGTCTGAAACCCTACAAGCCGCGCCTGTTCGGCCTCGATATCGACGCGAATCGTCTTGCGCAGGTGCGCGAGGCGCGCAAACCCGGCAGCCGTTACGCCAAGATCGAGCAGTGTCGGCACGAACTCGTGCTCGCCGACAGGCTGTTCAAACGCGAGAACATCCCGGTGCAGAACACCACGCACACGTCGATCGAGGAGATTGCGAGCAAGATTTTGTCTTCGCTCGGAATTGAGAAACACATGTTCTAGCGCTCAAGCAGAATGAGCGCGTGAGGAAATCCCAAATTACTCGCATCGCGCCGCAGTGACAAGTCTGGCGGCGCGCACCGGTGCTGCTTATGATGCGACCATGTCGCACGTCATTGAAAAACCGCAAGCGGTACTGCCATCGAAGTTCGCGTACCTCATGGGTCTGTACGCGGAGAACTATCACCGCCTGGCGCGCCTGTTCGCGCCGCAGTCGCTGGCGCCGGGCCGCTATGTGTCGACGGTCGACGACGGGCTCGACGTGCAGCTCGAAATCATCGAGCGCCATCCGTACACGATCGAACTCAAGCTCACCTACTGCATGCGCGACAACGACACCGGCGAGTCCTCGCCCTCGGCGTGGCTGCGCATGTACAACGACGCGCATGTTGCCGAAGTCTCGCACTGCCATGTCGGCAAGCATATGTGGCATGCGCTCGGCTCGTTTCCGCCGACCAAGACCTTGTTTGCGCACCGCATGCGCATGGCGAGCTTCCTGAATCGCTGGCTTGAATATCTTGCCGAGCAAGGCCATTCGCGCGGCACGCTCATACCCGCTCCGGATCCTTCATGACCGACCTGACCCAACTGCCTGCGTGGCGCACGCTGGCCACGCACCGCGATCGTCTGCGCGACACGCAGCTGCGCGAACTGTTTGCAGCCGAGGCGCAGCGAGGCGAAAAGTACACGCTGGATGCGGCGGGCTGGTATCTCGACTATTCCAAGCAGCGCATCGATGCAGCGGTTGTGCAAACGCTGCTGCAGCTCGCGGACGAGTGCGGCCTGCGCGCGCGTATCGATGCGATGTGGCACGGCGACAAGATCAATATCACCGAGAAGCGCGCTGTGCTGCATGTGGCCTTGCGCGCGCGCAAGGCGCAGCGCATTGAAGTCGATGGCGCCGATGTCGTTCCAGGCGTGCATGCGGTGCTCGCGCGCATGGCCGCGTTCGCAACGCGTGTGCGCGCGGGCGAGTGGACAGGGCACACCGGCAAGCGCATCCGCCATGTCGTGAACATCGGCATCGGCGGTTCGGATCTCGGGCCCGTGATGGCCTACGAGGCACTGCGCGCATACACACAGCGCGATCTTGATTTCCGCTTCGTCTCCAACGTCGACGGCACCGATTTTTTCGAAGCCACGCGCGATCTCGATCCAGGCGAAACGTTGTTCATCGTCGCTTCGAAGACGTTCACGACGCAGGAGACGATGGCTAACGCGCGCGCCGCGCGCGCCTGGCTGCTTGCATCGCTGCAAGACGAATCCGCGATTGCCAAGCACTTTGTCGCGGTTTCGACCAACGCGGCTGAAGTCGCAAAATTCGGCATCGACACCGCCAATATGTTCGGCTTCTGGGACTGGGTCGGCGGGCGTTATTCGATGGATTCGGCGATCGGCCTGTCGACGATGCTCGCGATCGGGCCTGAGCAGTTTCAGGCGATGCTCGACGGCTTTCATGCGATGGACGAGCACTTCTGCAGCACGCCGTTTGCGCAGAACCTGCCGGTGCTGATGGCACTGATCGGCATCTGGAACGTCAATTTCCTCGGCGCGCACACGCAAGCGGTACTGCCGTACGTGCAGTATCTGAAACGTTTCCCGGCGTATTTGCAGCAGCTGACGATGGAGAGCAACGGCAAGTCCGTGACGCTCGATGGCGCGCGCGTCGGTTACGACACGTCGGCGATCTGGTGGGGCGAGCCGGGCACGAACGGGCAACATTCGTTCTACCAGCTCGTGCATCAGGGTACGCGACTGATCCCGTGCGACTTTATCGGGGTATGCGATCCGCTCGGCCCGTTGCACGATCAGCACGATCTTCTGATGGCCAACCTGTTCGCGCAGAGCGAAGCGCTGGCGTTTGGCAAGACCGCCGACCAGGTGCGCGCGGAAGGCACGCCGGAGTGGCTGGTGCCGCATCGGGTTTTCGATGGCAATCGTCCGAGCAGTACTCTGCTCGCACCGCGCCTGACGCCGCATGCACTCGGCGCTCTCGTCGCCCTGTATGAGCATCTCACCTTTGTGCAGGGCGTAGTCTGGAACATCGATTCCTTCGACCAATGGGGCGTCGAGCTGGGCAAGCAGTTGGCGCAGCGCACCTATGCGGAAATCATCGCGGGCAGCGAGCCCGCATTGGCGCACGATAGTTCGACCAATGCGCTGATCCGGCGCTATCGCGCTACACGGGCGCGCTGAAATCCCGTCGCTACAAGCGGCAAATTATTGTGATGTGATTCGCAGTGCCTGCGTGAATTGTGCGCTGGTATGCACAATGCGGGCGGACTAGAATGTCTGCATTGTCAATCAACCGGCGGGGAGCAACAGATGAACAAGCAATGGGTAGCGATCGCATTTGCGGTCGCGAGTGCGATAGGTGCGGGCAATGCAATGGCAGCAGGCGGCGATGGCCGACCGGCGGTCGGCGTTGCGGAGTTCCGCAACGAAACCGGTGCCTCCTGGTGGCGCGGCGGCGTGGGTTGGGAGCTGTCGGGCATGCTCTCGAATGAGCTGTCGTCGAGCGGCGACTTCCGCGTGGTCGAGCGCAACAAGCTGCAGAACGTGCTTGAGGAACAGAACCTCGCCGCGTCGGGCCGCGTTGCGCCGAGCACGGGCGCGAAGATCGGCAAGCTGACCGGTGCGCAATATCTGGTTACCGGCACGGTGACTGCGTATGAGGAAAACACCTCGAGCACCGGCGGTGGCCTGTCGTTCAAGGGCATAGGCCTGGGCGGTAAGTCGAGCGAGGCGTATCTCGCGGTGGATATCCGCGTGATCAACACCACGACGGGCGACATCGACTATTCGCGTACGGTAGAAGGGCGCAGCAAGAGCAGCGGTATCGCGGTCGGTGTCTATCGCGGCGGCTTTGGCGGCTCGCTCGCGCACGAGGAGAACACGCCGGCGGGCAAGGCGATCCGCGCCGCGCTGGTTGAAATCACCGACTATCTCGATTGCGTGATGGTCAAGCGCAACGGTTGCGAAAGCGATTACCGCGCGAAAGAGCAGAAGCGTCGCGCAGGGGACAAGAAAGCGCTCAAGCTCGACTGATACAGCGCAATGCGCAAAACAAAACGGCGGGAGCGTGAGCTTCCGCCGTTTTTATTTGCGTGTGATTCACGCCACGCTACTACGGACGCGGCTTGAAGCGACGTTTGGGCCGTGCGCCAGCGGGACGATCTCCCGCACCGGGACGGTCCCCCGGTCCGATGCGATTGCCGATGTCGTCACGCGGCAGCCCTTCTTCGCGGAACGGTCGCGGCTGACCCTGCGACGGGTAGCCGCGATCGCCACCGGGGCGATTGCCGCTGGGGCGATTTCCACTAGGGCGATTTCCACTAGGGCGATTTCCACCCGTTCGCTCGCCGCCAAACCGGTTGCCGCCCGCGCGTTCGCCACCGAAACGATTGCCGCTGTCACGGTTGCCTGCGGGCCGATTGCCGCCGTCGCGACTGGCGCCGGCGCGATTTCCGCTATCGCGATTGCCGCGGTTTCCAGCGTCGCGATTGCCCGTGCCTTCAGCGCCCTGTCGCGGCCCGCGCGGCGGACGATTGCCGCGCGCCGGACGCTCTTCGCCGGCGAACCATGTGCGCGTGGGGGGCTGATATACGCCGATCTGCGTTTGTGCCGCAGCCTGGCCGCGACCCTTGCCGCGACGCTGCCCCTGGCGCGCACCGGGCTGCGAGGTATTGCCGCTGCGACCCGGTCCTGCGCCGCGCGGACCTTGACCTTGACCTTGTCCCTTGCCGCGCTTCTTGCGCTTGCCCGCGCCCGGCCGGAACGGCGTGTCTTCGCGGATGCGATCGAACGCGCGCAGCTCGCGCGCTTCGTCGGCGAGGCCGCCGCTCCATGCCTGCTGCGAGCGCGGTTCGGGGCGGTATTCGTTCGATGGCTTCGCGCGCCGCTGATTGATCACGGGCTGCAGTGTCAGCGTCGGTTCCGGATCGCCCGCGCCGACGAGATCGCGCAATGTCTTGACGTGTTCAGGCGCGAGCGTTTCGCTCTGTAGCGGATGCGCTTCAAGCGGCTGACCAGCAGCCCTTGTGATTCCCACATACGCCGCACTTCGCGATTGCGACCTTCGCGGATGACGACACGGAACCACGAATGGCTGTCGCCGCGGCTGATCACTGCGAGTTCGTCGAAACGCGCAGGGCCGTCTTCGAGTTCGATGCCGCTCTGGAGTTTTTCCAGCACCTCATCGGGTACTTCGCCATGCACGCGGCAGATGTATTCGCGCTCGACTTCGGTCGATGGATGCATCAGCGCATGTGCGAGCGCGCCGTCGGTCGTGAGCAGCAGCAGGCCGGTGGTGTTGATGTCGAGTCGGCCGACCGAGATCCAGCGCGCGCCCTTGATTTGCGGCAGCGTTTCGAAGATCGTCGGACGGCCTTCGGGATCCTCGCGCGTCGCGACGACACCTTCGGGTTTGTTGTAGATCAGCACTTGCGCGTGTTCGGCGCTGTCGCTGATCACGACGA
>VBNZ01000034.1:16108-17449 GCA_005877675.1 Gammaproteobacteria bacterium | reverse complement strand
ATATGTACTTCGTCGATCAGATAAACCTTGCAGCGTCCGCGCGTCGGCGCATAGATCACGTTGTCGAGCAGCTCACGCGTATCGTCGACCTTGGTGCGCGAGGCTGCGTCGATTTCGAGCAGGTCGACGAAGCGGCCGGCATCGATATCCGTGCAGGCTGCGCATACGCCGCAGGGATTCGACGACTGTCCGCGCTCGCAGTTGAGCGACTTGGCGAAGATGCGCGCGATCGTGGTCTTGCCCACGCCGCGCGTACCGGTGAACAGGAAGGCATGGTGCATGCGGTCGGAGTCGAGCGCATTGCTGAGCGCGCGCACGACGTGTTCCTGACCGACGAGTTCGGAGAACTTCTTCGGCCGCCATTTGCGCGCGAGGACTTGATAGGACATGACGCTCCTTTAGATCACATCCGATTGTACGGATAGCGATCCGATGCGTCGATGCAGTGTCGACAAAACGACGCAACTCATGCGGCGCCCACGATCGGCATGTCGTTCATAGAATCGCCGCAGGAAAGCGTCTGCATCCGATGCGAGCAAGTCGTAACCCCGTCCAGTTATCCCAACCTGAATGAATACGTAGTTTGCCTCGAACAAAATCGGGGGAATATCGCGTTCGAGGGAGGGTGGCGGCCCCGCCAGCTACATCCCGGCACCCGAATCATTCACTACCGTTGCTGCCTTCCGGCCCTGGCGGGATTTGCAAACTATCGTCGCGAGAGAACCAACGGGGCCACCATTGAACTGGCGGGATGACGGGACTCGTTCCCATCATCGATTGAACTGGCGGAGCGGGCGGGATTCGAACCCGCGAAGCGGGTATAAGCCGCTTACACACTTTCCAGGCGTGCTCCTTCAACCACTCGGACACCGCTCCGCACGAAAAACATATTGTAACTTGAAGAGCGAGCGGGATTGCTCGTCATCCTCCCTGAGACTCGCCCCGCGCGCTTCGCGCTACGGGCCAGCCTGCGGCTGTCCAAATTCGTTCCTGACGAATTTGTCGAACCTGCCTGAAGTGTGAAGCCGCTTACACACTTCTCAAGGCGCGCTCCTCAACCGCTCGGACACCGCTCCACTCGCACAAAGAACGTAGTGCGCCTATCCACTCGGAAAGGCCGCGCAGAATACAGGACAAGGCCGGCGCAGACAAGGCGAGGCCTACTGCGCCACTGGCGTATTGTCCGGATGCAACCATCCCGACTCGCCGCCGGCGTAGTGCTCGTTTTTCCAGATCGGCACGCGCGCCTTCACTTCGTCGATGATCCAGCGGCAAGCGTCGAAGGCCGCGCCGCGGTGCGCGGCGCTGACGCCGACCCAGACGGCGAGATCGCCGATCGCA
>VBNZ01000034.1:13963-16031 GCA_005877675.1 Gammaproteobacteria bacterium | reverse complement strand
GACTGCGCGAGCGGCGCGTAGGACTGGTAGTCGAGCCGCATGACCGAGCGGCCATCGTTGTGGTCGCGCACCCAGCCTTCGAAGGTCGCGCAGGCGCCCGCTTGCGCGTGGGCAAGGCGGTGCGCGAGAGCGGCAGGATCAATGGGTTCGTTGCTGATTGAAAACATGGCTTCTCGTTAGCTTGCTGTTTTGCCAAGCGCGGCCGCCCACCGCTGCACAAAACAATTCGCATCCCTGCTGCAGGCGCTCTGCCTTACCCACCGGATACGGGCGGGATAAACACGATTTCATCGCCCTCGTGCAGGCGTTGATTCCACGCCGCGAAATCGCCGTTGATCGCGACGCGCAAGCGATCGTCCCCGAGGGCGAAGCCGTGTCGCGCGCGCAATTCGGTATACAAGCCGCGCGCGTCGGTCGCGAGCGAGTTGACCTGCTCCGCATCCATGCCGGCGCGATCGCGCAGCGAGGCGAAATACAGCACGCGATAATTCACAGGATGACCTTGCCCTTGAGGCGCAGATCGGCGATCGTGATCTCATGCGATAGCGCCTTGCACATATCGTAGACGGTCAACGCAGCAACACTCGCCGCAGTCAGCGCCTCCATCTCTACGCCGGTCTTGTGCGAGATCCCAACGACGGCGCGCACTTCCAGCTCATTCGCGGAGACAAAATCGATCGACACGTCGCAACGCTCGATCGCGAGCGGATGGCAGAACGGTATCAGCTCGTGCGTGCGCTTCGCGGCGAGTGTGCCGGCGATGATCGCCGTGTCAATCACCGGGCCCTTCTTGGCGCGCATGCCATCTGCGCGCAAGGCGTCGGCGACGGCGATCGGAAAACGCACGATCGCGCGTGCTTCGGCGCTGCGCGCCGTTACTGCCTTGGCGCCAACGTCGACCATGCGGGGGCGGTTCGCGGCATCGACGTGACTTAGCGTTGGTTTTTTTTTCAACGCCACGATCAGCCTCCAACCGCAAACATTTCGATGTGCTTGTGCTCGCCGCGAGCGCGCAATTCCGCTCGTTGTTCGCTATAGCGATCGGCACGCGCAGCCCAGCGCGCTGCGATCAGCGCCGTGAGTTCAGCGTCATTCACACCCTCGCGCAATGGCGTGCGCAAATCATAGCCGCTGCGTGCGAACAGGCAGGTATACAGTTTTCCATCCGCCGAGAGCCGCGCGCGCGCGCAATCGCCGCAGAACGGATGCGACACCGAACTGATGAAGCCGATTTCGCCTGAACCATCGGCATAGCGATAGCGCTCGGCGACTTCGCCGCGATAATTGGGCTGCAACGGCTCGATCATCCAGCGCGCACCGATGCGTGCGGCAAGTTCCGCGCTCGGCACAACGAGTTCTCCGCGCCAGCGGTTGACCGTGCCGACATCCATGTATTCGATGAAACGCACGATGTGGCCAGTGCCGCGGAAGCGTTCAAGCAGATCCAGCACCTGCGCATCGTTGACGCCGCGCATCACGACGCAGTTGAGCTTGATGCGCTCGAAGCCCGCACGCTCGGCGGCGGCAATGCCATCGAGTACCTCAGCCACTTCGCCGCGTCCGCCGCTGAGTTTGCGAAAGGTCTCGGGATCGAGCGTGTCGAGCGACACCGTCAGGCGCTTGAGGCCCGCATCGCGCAGCGCCTGTGCGAACTTCGGCAGCAGTACGCCATTGGTCGTCATCGCAAGATCGTCGACGCCCGGAATCGCCGCGAGCATGCGCACGAGCTGCGGCAGATCGCGACGCAACAGCGGCTCGCCGCCGGTCAGGCGCAGCTTGCGCACACCCAGTGCTACGAACGCGCGCGCCATGCGCTCGATCTCCTCGAAGCGCAGGCGCTCATCCTTGCTCAGGAATTGATAGTCCTGCGCATATTGGTCCTCGGGCATGCAATATGGGCAACGAAAATTGCAACGGTCGATCACCGAAATGCGCAGATCGTGCAACGGGCGCGCGAGCGCATCCCGCGGCGGGGCCGCTATGAGTTGCGTGAGGATCGAGGGACCCATGGTGCTCAGGCTTGGGTGGCGCTGATAGAAATATCGGGGTGAGGGCCGGTCAATGCAAT
>VBNZ01000034.1:13312-13933 GCA_005877675.1 Gammaproteobacteria bacterium | reverse complement strand
ACCACGCGCAGCGATCGTCGCACCATCCGCAACGCTATTGTAGTGGTAGATCACGAGGCGTGAACGCAGTTCCGCAGGATATTCGCGCTCGAGGTCGTCGAGCCCGGCGTGTGAAGGATTGCCGACCAACGCACAGTCGTGCGCGACGATCTCGCCGTGGGCGGCGACGTGCGCGAGCATTTCAGGAATCGGCCGCGTATCGCCAGTCCAGACGAAACTGCCGCGCAACGCGAGGCCGAACGAAGTCATCGGCGCATGATGCCGCGTCGCGAATACGTCGAACCATAGACCCTCGTGCCAGAAGCCGCGCGACAGCGCGATCAGCTGGAACGCGTCCCAGAAATTGGCGCCGCCCTCGGCGATGACGTTTGGATAATCGGCGACGCGCGACTGCAGATGCGCCAGCAATGCAGCATGCACATAGAGGCGTACCTTGCCCTTGAGAGCCGGGTCGAAATAGCAGCGATAAAACAGCCGCTCGAGCCCGCCGACATGATCCATATGCACGTGCGTTATATAGACGGCACGCGGCACACTGGCGTACGCGTCGAGATAGCGCGTCAGTGTTTCCGGGCCGCAGTCGATCAGCAGCAAGGGCGCACCGTCGCGCTCCAGCACCGC
>VBNZ01000034.1:10434-13194 GCA_005877675.1 Gammaproteobacteria bacterium | reverse complement strand
GTCGAAGGCGCGTTCGCCATCCTGCGCGGCGCCGAGCTTGACCAGCGAGCGGCGCATCCGCGCGAGATTATCGAGCTGCCACGCGCGCTGCGGCGTGCGCAGCTCGCCGCGATCGAAATCGAGCAGCCACACGCGCTGCGCATCGAGCAGTACGTTATGCGCGTTGAGATCGGCGTGATACGCACCCTCGTTATGCACGCGCGCGACTGCCGAGCCGACGCGCTGCGCGGCGCGCGCATCAACGTCACCCGAACGCAGCCGCTGGGCCAAAGTCTGTGCCCCGTCGATGAACTGGGTGATCAGGTCGGCGCGATAGTGCGCCCCATGGCGCTGATAACGCGCTGCGACCGGGCGCGGCACATCGAGTCCGCGCCGGTTGAGCTCCGCCAGCAGGCGCAGCTCGGCAAAGCCGCGCGTGCGCTCGGCGCCGCTCCATAGATAGCGATCGCCCATCACCCGTGCGACCATGCCGCCACGCCGGTAATGGCGCAGAACCCACGCGCCATGGGGCGATTGCACAACCGCAACGCCGCCGCGGCCGCCCGCGTCGAGGCGTGCTGCGTTCTGCGTCCGCCAGTACTCCGGTTCGAACCAGTCCGCGGAAAATTCGGCTTGTGCGACGAGGCCGGCATCGAACAGAATCGCGCCGTCGCTGGTGGCTTGTTGCCGGATTTCGATGGCTTTCGCCTGCGCCATGTCCTTTCGTTATCGCCTGCCCTATTCGACTCGAACCGAAGTCTACCAAGCCCGCATGCCCCAAGCCGCGTTTTCTGCCGATCATCCGCCGCAAAGTCTGTGTCTGTTGCGCACGTCGGCGCTCGGGGACGTCACCCATGTCGTGCCGCTGGTACGTACGCTGCAGGCGCGCTGGCCGCAAACCGCGCTGACCTGGATCGTCGGCAAGCTCGAGCATAAGCTGGTCGGAGACATTCCGGGTGTGGAGTTTCTGATCTTCGATAAGGGCAAGGGCTGGCGCGGGCTGCGCGACCTGCGCAGCGCGCTGCGCGGACAGCGCTTCGATGCGCTGCTGCATATGCAGGTGGCCCTGCGTGCCAACGCGGTCAGCGCGCTCGTGCGCGCGCCGCTGCGCATCGGCTACGATCCGGCGCGCGCGAAGGATTTGCATGGTCTGTTCGTCAACCGGCGCATCGCGGCGCGTTCCGGCGAACACGTGCTGGATGCAATGGCAAGTTTTATCGAGCCGTTAGGCCTGCATCAGACCGAAGTGCGCTGGGATATTCCGGTTCCGCCAGCGGCGGAAGAATTCGCGGCGCAGCACCTGCCGGGCCATGCGCGCACCCTGCTCGTCAGTCCGTGTTCGAGCCACACGCTGCGCAACTGGCGCCCGGAACGTTACGCCGCCGTGATGAATCACGCTGTCGCACAAGGCTGGCGTGTCGTACTTTGCGGCGGGCCCAGCGCTTTCGAGCGCGAATTCGCCGACGCAATCGTCGCAAAGTGTAAAGACCCGCCGACCGATCTCGTCGGCAAGGACACACTCAAGCAATTCCTCGCGCTGTGTCGGCGCGCGAGCCTCGTGCTCACCCCCGACTCCGGGCCGATGCATATGGCCAATGCGGTCGGCGCAAAAGTTCTGGGCCTGCATGCGGCGAGCAATCCGCATCGTTCCGGCCCCTACTCAGACCGGCGCTGGTGCGTAGATCGCTACGACGCGGCCGCGCGCAAGTTCAAAGGCAAAGCGGCGAGCGAGCTGCCCTGGGGCACGAAGATCGAATGCCCGGGAGTGATGGATCTGATCGAAACAGACGCCGTGATAGAACGCTTCGAGCAGTACCGCAGCGCTCATCCCTGATCGCGAACAGCGGAGTGGCCGTCCTCGCGGCACTCTTCGGAAATCACTTGGCGGCGCGATAGTCCTGGTAGGACTTCTCCTCGACCAAGGTTGAGCCAAGCTTGAGATTGATCGCGCGCTTGTGCGCCGCGCGCTCGTCGTTGCGGAAGTACACCGCACGCGCAAGTTCGACGAATTCGCTATCGAACGCCTGTGCCTTCTCTTTGAGACGGATGCGATCCTCGATGTCCCATAACGTCTCGTTGACCGCCTTCAGCTGTGCGCGCTCGGCGAAAATGTCCGTGCGCGAAGCCGGGTGCGCTGCCCAGGTGGCGTTGAGCAGATCGAGCTCGGTACGCACATTCGCAAGCTTTGCCGCATCGCGTATCTGTGCCGCCTTGATTTCGAGGATCGTGATCTTGTCGATCAGTTCGCCGTAGGAGACGGGGACGGAGAGTTCGTTCATGAATATCAGACTGCCAACACGGAAAGGCGGACATTGTACGCGTGCGGGCGGTTGAGCACGGTAATCGACGAGAATCCGGTTGTATCTTTGCCCTATCACTCGTATCATGCGCGCCCTTCGCTATCATATGCAGCGCCCATGCAGCGCCTGGACCATCCCCGATAGCGCGGAGAAGCAGTGGAGAGGTGGCAGAGTGGTCGAATGCGCCGGATTCGAAATCCGGTTTACGGTTTTGCCGTAACGTGGGTTCGAATCCCACCCTCTCCGCCACGAAAAAAACGGCCCAATGGGCCGTTTTGCTTTTCAGATCGAAAAATAGGCGTTGGTAGCCAGAGCTCCGCTCAAACGTTCCCGCCCAGCTTCCCCATAAACCCGCGGTAATAGCGCAACTCCGCTATCGAGTCGCGCGCATCCGATAGCGCGGTATGCGCGGAATCCTTGCTGAAACCCTTTCCGATCTCCGGCGCCCAGCGCCGCGCAAGCTCCTTGATTGTCGACACAT
>VBNZ01000034.1:7781-10378 GCA_005877675.1 Gammaproteobacteria bacterium | reverse complement strand
ACGGCGATCCTGGCAGATCGAATTGCCGCACATCGGCGACTTGCCTGCAGGGACCCAGCGCGCCAGGAAATCCACGGTCACGGCCTCGGCTGTTGCCAGATCGACCGTCGAATCCAGCACGCGTTGCCATAGCCCGGATTTGCGATGCTGATTGCGGTTCCACTCGTCCATCGCCTCCAGCGCGGCGAGCGGATGATACACCGCGAACTCCGGGCCTTCTTTCAATATATTCAATGATTTATCTGTAATTATTGTAGCTATTTCTAGAATAGAGTCTTCGCCTGTATCGAGCCCGGTCATTTCGAGGTCGATCCAAATCAGATTGTCTTCGTGCGGAGTACTCATCAGCAGCGCGAGGGATTAAAAAGTGGATGAACGATAACATCCGCACCAGGGATGCGTTAAGCCCGATCACGGTCGCGCTGCGTGCGATGGCCGACTCGTTTCGAGATCGAGTACTTCGCCTTGGATCGGCAGCGAGGCGATATGACGAGAGGGCCGAAAAAAAATCGACGGCCGCATCGTGCTCAACGCTCGTACGATTAATGGCGGAGAGAGTGGGATTCGAACCCACGGTGGTATCGCTACCACGCCGGTTTTCAAGACCGGTGCCTTAAACCGCTCGGCCATCTCTCCGTGCTTCAAACTCGTGCGCTTCGTGTCGGACCGACACGCCCGTTTGACTCGGGGCTCCTGCCCCTCGCCCTTCGGGCCATCGGCTCAACGCCGATGTTCGCAGGCGCGCAATCCAAAGCGAAAGTATAAGCGAACCTCGACCGATTCAGATCCCGCGGACCTGGTTCTCTATCGCAATGGGCATTTTCTCGACGAGCCAGTCGATCAACGCGCGCACTGCCGGCAGCAGCCCGCGGCGCGAGGCGTATACGCAATGCACGATGCCGTCGGGCGGACTCCATTGCGGCAGCAGTATTTCAAGTTCGCCCGCTGCGACCGCGCGCGCGCATACGCTTGCGGGCAATAGTGCAACTCCCAATCCGCGCACAGCCGCCTCGACCGTCAGCGGGAAATCGCCGCACATCAGGCGCGGCTGATGCTCGAAGACGAACTTTCTCCCGTCGGAGCCGCTCAATTCCCAAGCTTGGTTTTCCAACTCGCTGATGCTGATCGTGTCATAGCGCGACAACTCCTCCGGCTCGTTCACACGACCGTGCACGGCGAGATACTTGGGACTCGCAACCAGCGATGAATGGCTCAGGCCAAATGTACGCACAACAAGCTCGGCATCGGTGTCGAGCTTGAAGCGTACGCGCAAGGCAATGTCGACACCTTCGTTGATCAAATCGATACGGCGGTTCGTCGACATCAACAGCACGCGTACCTTCGGATACTTTTCACAGAACTCCGGCAGGATCGAGGTCATCACATTCTGGGTGATCGACACCGGACAACTCACACGCACCAGGCCGCGCGGCTCGGTCGTCAGCTCCGCTACCGCGTCTTCGGCCGCCCTCGCTTCGGCGATCACTGTCTGGCAGTGGCGGTAGAAGCGCTGGCCCGTATCGGTCAC
This sequence comes from Gammaproteobacteria bacterium, assembly GCA_005877675.1. Classification (GTDB taxonomy): domain Bacteria; phylum Pseudomonadota; class Gammaproteobacteria; order Xanthomonadales; family Rhodanobacteraceae; genus Rudaea. The sequence goes on along the minus strand of VBNZ01000034.1, from coordinate 8,850 downwards.
AGCGAAGCGGCGGGTGGAGCGCTGGATCAGGCGCACGCCGAGGCGTTCCTCGAGCTGGGCGATGCGCCGGCTCAAGCGCGATTTTGGGATATCCAAAGCGCGCCCAGCCGCGGCGAAGCCGCCTTTTTCGACGACGATCGAGTAGTAATAGAGGTCGTTTAGATCCTGCATGGTATTCTCAATTGTCTCAATTTCAGGACAGTGAATGTGATTCTATCCTACTTATAAACAAATTTGTGCACATATAGATTATGCAGCCGAAGCGGACGATTCCCGCCCGCGTAAGGCCAAGAAACCATGAAACTTCTGCATCTGGATTCGAGCGTCCTGGGCGCCTCCTCCGTTACCCGTGAACTCAGCGCGGCCATCGTCGCCAATTGGAAGGGCTTACACCCCGGTCTGAAGGTCGCCTATCGCGATCTTGACCACGACCCCGTGCCGCATCTGACCGCTCGCTCGCTGGCAAAAGCCGATGCCGCCGAAGCATCCAATGCGGAGCGCATCCTGGAACAGTTCCTCGACAGCAATGTAATCGTGATCGGCGCACCGATGTACAACTTCGGAATCCCCTCGACATTGAAAGCATGGATCGATCGTATCGCGGTCGCCGGCAAAACCTTCCGCTACACCGCAACGGGTCCGGAGGGCCTGGTCGGCGGCAAGCGCGTCATCATCGCAAGCGCGCGTGGCGGCATCCACGGCAACGGCCCGGCAGACTTTCAGGAAAACTACCTGCGCCAGGTGTTTGGTTTCCTCGGCATCACCGATATCGAGTTCGTGCGCGCCGAAGGCGTCAATTACTCGCCGCAACATCGCAGCGAAGCGCTTGCGGCGGCGCATGCGTCGATTCCGCAGCCGGTTGCGTTGGCGGCGTAAGTTTTCCACCCACCCACCTTCGTCGGAAGGTGGGTGGAATGACGCTATGCGATGCGATCCACGCCGCGCATATAAGTCTGCAACGCCTTCGGAACGTTGATCGATCCATCGGCATTCTGATAGTTCTCCATCACCGCGACGAGCGCGCGACCGACGGCGACGCCCGACCCATTGAGCGTATGCACGAGTTCGG
>VBNZ01000034.1:0-7771 GCA_005877675.1 Gammaproteobacteria bacterium | reverse complement strand
AGCGCGCCTGCATGCGGCGCGCCTGGAAATCGCTGCAGTTGGAACACGAGGAAATCTCGCGATAGGTATTCTGCGACGGCAGCCAGACTTCGAGATCGTAAGTCTTGGTCGCGGCAAAACCCATGTCGCCGGTGCACAGCAGCACGCGGCGATACGGCAGTTCGAGCTTCTCGAGCACGACCTCGGCGCAGCGCGTCATGCGCTCGTGCTCGTCGGCGCTTTGCGCCGGGGTTGCAATCGTCACGAGTTCGACTTTCTCGAACTGATGCTGCCGGATCATGCCGCGCGTGTCCTTGCCGTGCGATCCGGCTTCCGCACGGAAGCACGGCGAATGCGCGGTCATACGCAGCGGAAGCTTTTCCGCTTCGATGATTTCGTCGGCGACGATGTTGGTCAGTGAAACTTCGGCGGTGGGAATTAGATATCTACCTCGAAGCCCATCAAGCAGCTGCACCAGCAAATTGGTTTTCTGAGCCACATTTAGATCATCCCGCTCTCGGAGTTCATCAAATGGCGTCCTCACGATCTCTTGAGAATTTTCATAAGACTGCCAAATGCAAAACAGGTCGTTTTCAAACTTCGGCAGCTGTCCGGTGCCCTGCATGGTCTCCGGATTCACCAGCAACGGCACATTGCATTCGAGATAGCCGTGCTCGCCGGTGTGCAGATCGAGCATGAACTGCGCGAGCGCGCGATGCAGCTGCGCGAGCTGGCCGCGCAGCACGGTGAAGCGCGCGCCGGACAGCTTCGCACCCGCGTCGCCATCGAGCCAGCCGTGGCGCGCGCCGAGATCGACGTGATCCTTCACCGTGAAATCGAACTGACGCGGTGTACCCCAGCGATGCTGCTCGACGTTGTGCGCCTCGTCCGCGCCGAGCGGCACCGACTCATGCGGCAGATTCGGAATGCCGAGCGTTATTTTCGCAAGATCACTTTGGATCTCAGCGAGCTGGTGCTCATTCGCCTTGAGCTGATCGCCGATGCCGGCGACTTCAGCCATCAGCGCGCTGGTGTCCTCGCCCTTGCCTTTCGCCATGCCGATCGCTTTGGAGCGCGTGTTGCGCAGGTTCTGCAATTCCTGCGTGTGCGTCTGTACGGACTTGCGCTGCGCCTCGAGCGCTTCGATTTGCGCGCGCGGCAGGTCGTAACCGCGCGTTTTGAGTTTTTCGGCGACGGTATCCAGTTGTCCGCGCAGCAGGGCCGGATCGAGCATGCGAATTCCTTGATGATTCCAAATGCCGAGCCATAGGCGGCGTCGGACCGCGAATTTTACCTGCCGGGCGCGCGGCTGTCGCCGGGCGATGCAACCCAGAACCGCAGAAGCAGCGCCGCCGCCAGCGCACAGCCCGATCCGAACGCGAACGCCCATTGCGGCGCAAACGTCGACCACAGCCAGCCGAACAGCACCGATGCGGGCAGCAGAAAAATCCCGACGACGAGGTTGTACCAGCCGAACGCGGTGCCCGCCTGCCCACGTGGCACCATGTCGGCGACCAGCGCCTTTTCCACGCCTTCGGTCGCGGCGAGAAACACGCCGTATGCGGCGAACAGCGGCCATAGCAGCCACGGCTGCGCGGGCAGCAATCCGAAGATCAGATACAGCACGGCGTAGACGCTCCAGCCGCCGACAATCAGCTTGCGCCGGTCGATGCGGTCGGACAGCGCCGATAGCGGCGTCGACAGCACAGCCGCCACGAGCGACACCAGGGCCCACACCAGCGGCACAGCCGCGTCGCTCATGCCGATCTGCTTCGCGCGCAGCAACAGGAACATGTTCGAGGAGTTGCCGAGCATGAACAGCGCGAGCACGATGAGATAGCGTCGAAACGCCGGTGGAAATTCGCGCAGATTCCAGGTGAAAGGCACCGGCTTTGCATCGGGAGTATGTTCGGGCTCGGGTACCGCCAACGTCAGCGCGATCACAATCAGGGCGGGTACGACGGCCGCAAACAGAACCTGACGCAACGGCATGCCGAGCGCGAGTAACGCCGCTGCGAGCAAAGGGCCGACAACGGCGCCGAGATTGTCCATCGCGCGGTGAAAGCCGAAAGCGAGGCCGCGTCGATTCGCATCCACGCTCATGGTCAGCAATGCGTCGCGCGGCGCGCTGCGCAACCCCTTGCCGACGCGATCGGCGAAACGGCACGCAAGCACGCCGAACCAACTCGTCGCGAATGCGATCAGCGGCCGCGCCAACCCTGCGATGCCATAGCCGGCGATCACCCAGCCCCTCACTGCGCGTGTCCGGTCGGCGAGAACGCCGGCGGCAAGCTTGAGCAGACTCGATGCGGCTTCCGCGATGCCTTCGATCAAACCTAGCGCCTTCGGCCCGGCCATTAGCACAGAGGTCAGATACAGCGGCACCAGCGGATAGATCATCTCGCTGGCCGAGTCGTTCACCAGGCTGATCAGTCCGAGCAGCCAAACGGTGCGCGGCAATTGGCGGATCGCAGCGATCATTGGGCCTTTCCTTTCTGCGCCAGAGCGCGCGCGCCTCGTATACTTTGCAACTTTTCGCGTATTTTGCCTTCGAGCCCGCGCTCGGTCGGCCGATACAACTCGCGCCCGGCGAGCGCATCTGGCAGGCATTGCTGCTCGTAGGCGATGCCACCCTCGCGATCGTGATCGTATTGATAATCCTTGCCGTAGCCGAGCCCCTTCATCAGTTTGGTCGGCGCATTGCGCAGATGCAGCGGCACCTCGAGCGTACCGGTTTCGGCAATGAGACTTTTCACCTCGCCGAAGGCGGCATAGGCGGCATTACTCTTTGCCGCGATCGCCAGATAGATCGCGACTTCCGCGAGCGCGAGTTCGCCTTCGGGCGAGCCGAGGCGGTCGAACGTATCCCACGCTTCGAGCGCGAGCGTCAGCGCACGCGGATCGGCAAGGCCGACATCCTCGATCGCGATGCGCGTGAGCCGCCGCGCGAGATAGGCCGGATCGACACCGCCATCGAGCATGCGCGTGCACCAGTACAGCGCGGCGTCGGCGTCGGACGAGCGCACCGACTTGTGCAGCGCCGAGATCTGGTCGTAGAACTGCTCGCCGCCCTTGTCGAAGCGACGCGTGCGATCGGCCAGCACTTGCGTCAGCGTCGCCGCGTCGATCACGCCGTCATGCGCGACATCGGCGGCTATTTCCAGCAGCGTCAACGCGCGGCGCACATCGCCGTCGGCGGCCCGCGCGATCAGATCAAGGCCATGGTTATCGATGCGCAAGTCGCGCACACCTAGCCCGCGTTCGCGATCGGCAAGTGCACGTTCGAGTGCAGCGACAATAGCGTCTGGAACAACGGCATCCATCACGTGCACACGGCAGCGCGACAGCAGCGCGGAATTCAATTCGAATGACGGATTCTCGGTCGTCGCGCCGACGAACAGGATCACGCCGCGTTCGATATGCGGCAAAAACGCGTCCTGTTGCGCCTTGTTGAAGCGATGCACCTCGTCGATGAACAGCACGCTGCGCTCGCCTTGCGCAAACGCAACTTCCGCCTCGGCCAGCGCGGCGCGCACCTCCGCGATGCCCGAGAGCACGGCGGAAATGGAGCGAAAACGCGCGCTCGCGTACTTCGCGAGCAGCAAGGCCAGCGTGGTCTTGCCGCAACCCGGCGGCCCCCACAGCACCATCGAATGCACGTGTCCCGCCTCGATCGATCGCCGCAATGGCGCGCCGGCGCCGAGCAGGCGCGTCTGCCCGACGATTTCATCGAGCGTCTGCGGACGCATGCGCTCGGCCAGCGGCTTCAAGCCCTCCGGCGCGACGAATAATTCGGGAGTTGCAGGCTTCTTCCGCGGCATCGCGGCATGATACGCGATGCAACCCCAGCATTTGGACGTTCATCGCGCCCGCGCGGCTGCTGCATCGCAACCCATGCCCGCACACTGACCGCCGCTTCTTTCTCAAGCCCGTACGAACCCAAGCTATGGACGGTGATCCGTCGCGGCTACCGTCCCGATGATCTGCGACATGACGCGATCGCCGGGCTCACGGTCGCGATCGTCGCGCTGCCGCTCGCAATGGCGCTCGCCACTGGAACCACGCCGGTAAAAGGCCTGCATACCGCGATCATCGCGGGATTTCTGATCTCATTCCTCGGCGGCTCGCGCGTGCAGATCGGCGGACCGACCGCGGCGTTCATCCCGGTTGTATTCACGGCGATCGAGAAATTCGGCTACGGTGGCCCGATCCTGTCTACGCTGCTTGCTGGTTTCATGCTGACGGCCGCAGGCAGGCGCTCGAATTTGCGCGCCAGATCTGACCGTTATCCTGCGAAAGCCGGATTCCATTCTGATTTATGGAATGGCAGGAACTGGATTCCGGCTTTCGCCGGAATGACGGGCGAGAGTTTAGTTCTTGATCGGATGCGCTTGCGCCGCCGGCGTCGGATCGCCGATCACATCGACGCCCTTCGGCGGCGTGAACTTAAATGTGTCGACCGCGAGCTTCACGTTGCGCTGCCATGCGCTGAAACGAATCTCGGTGCTGTTGCCGAGCGCGTCCTTGAACGTCATGCGCGCGAGGCCCGCGCCATCGAAACCGAGATCGGCGTATTCAAATTGCGGCTCCTTGTCCTTCGATTTCAAGCGCAGCCAGGTGAGGCCGTCGTGCTCGCCCTGTTCGCCCGCCGTGAAATCGCGATCGAGCTGCGACAGATCGGTCAGCACGGTCAGCGGACTGTGCGCCTCTTCGGTGCCTTGCGCGCGCACGCTGACCTGTTCGAGATCGGGGTCGTAAACCCAGACTTTGTCGCCATCGGCGATGATGGTCTGCTTGAACGGCGTCGTCGTGTCCCAGCGAAATTGTCGCGGCGCCTTGAGTGCGAGCGTGCCGCGACTCGATTTGGTCTTGCCGGCATTCGCATCGACCACGGTCTGCTCGAAGCTGCCGGAAATCGCATTCAATCCTTTCGAAAACGCATCCAGACGCGCGCGCGCGTTGTCCGCGGCAACGGCCGCCGCGGACGTGATCGACAGAAGAGCTAACACCAAGTAGCGCATGGGAATTCCATAACCTTTATTGCGCGATTATCAATGCGCGATGCTGAACACAGGCGCAGCGTAGCCGTTCAAAAAGTAGCGCAGTCGTCTCGAACGACTACGCTTCCGGCGGCGGCGGCGCGAGTACTTCGCGATTGCCATTGTGTTGCGGTGCGCTGACGATGCCCTGCGCTTCCATCATCTCGATCAAACGCGCGGCGCGGTTGTAGCCGATCTTCAGACGCCGCTGCACGCCGGAAATCGAGGCGCGGCGACTCTCGGTGACGATCGCGACGGCCTTGTCGTAGAGCGCGTCGGTCTCGCCGTCGGCGTCTTCGTTTTCCTCGGGCAGGCCCGAATCGCCGACTACGCGGCCATCGCCTAGCGACTGCACTTCGGCAATGAAGCCGAGGTTATAGTCCGGTTTGCTCTGGCTGCGCAGATGTTTGACAACCTTGTGCACTTCCTCGTCGCTGACGAACGCGCCGTGCACGCGCTCGGGCGTCGCGGTGCCCGGCGGCAGATAGAGCATGTCGCCGTGGCCCAGCAGCGCTTCGGCACCGCTCTGATCGAGGATCGTGCGAGAATCGATCTTGCTCGACACCTGGAACGCGATGCGCGTCGGGATGTTGGCCTTGGACGCTGCGTCGCGAGTATCAGATGCACGCCGGCGGCGCGTGCTTTCTGCGCCAGGCGCGCGATCAGCTCCTCGACCTTCTTGCCGACGATCATCATCATGTCGGCGAATTCGTCGATGATGATCACGATGTAGGGCAGCTGCTCGAGTGGCTGCGCAACTGCCATCGGCAAATCGGGTTTGGGTACGAACAGCGGATCGAGCAGTGGCTGGCCCGCATCCTGCGCATCGCGAACTTTCTTGTTGAAGCCGGCAAGGTTGCGTACGCCGACAGCTGACATCAGCTTGTAGCGCCGCTCCATCTCGGCGACGCATCCGCGCAACCCGTTCGCGGCTTCCTTCATGTCGGTAATGACCGGCACCAGCAAATGCGGGATGCCTTCATACACCGAAAGTTCGAGCATCTTCGGGTCGATCATCATCAACCGCACTTCTTGCGCCGTGGCCTTGTACAACAGACTCAGCACCATCGCATTGACCGCGACCGATTTGCCCGAACCAGTGGTGCCGGCGACGAGCAGATGCGGCATCTTGGCAAGATCGACAACCACCGGGCGGCCACTGATGTCCTTGCCGAGCGCGAGCGCAAGTGGCGACTTGGTGCTGTCGTACTTCTCCGATTTCAAAATCTCGGAGAGATAGACGATCTCGCGGTTGACGTTGGGAATCTCCAGACCGATGACCGACTTGCCCGGAATCACATCGACGACGCGCACGCTGATCACCGATAGACCGCGCGCGATGTCCTTATCCAGATTGCTGATCTGACTGCCTTTCACGCCCGGCGCCGGCTGCAGTTCGAAACGCGTAATCACCGGCCCCGGATGCGCGCTGACCACCTGGGCGTCGATGCGAAAATCCTTGAGCTTGAATTCGACCTGGCGCGACAGCACGTCGAGGGTTTCCTCGGAATAGCCCTTGACCTGTTGTTGCGGTTCATCCAGCAGCGACAGTGGTGGCAGATCGCTAGAGGCAATGCCTGAAAATAACGGAATCTGTTGCTCGCTCTCGGCGCGCTTGCTCTTCTCGATCGGCGCGGCGACGGGCTCGATGCGCACCGGCTCGCGCTTGGCCTGCTTGACCGTCTCTACCTTGCGCACCTCTTCGCGCTCGACCCGCGCCGCGCGCGCGACACGCACCTCATCGACTTTCTTCGCGCTGGCACCAAACCATTCGAACGCCGTATAGACGCCGCGGCCGATCGTATCCATCAACTTGAACCACGACAGGCCGGTCGCGAGCGTCACCGCGATCAGAAACAACGCGAGCAACACGAGCGTCGCGCCTGGAAACGAAAAACCGTGCATCAACGGGCTGCCGACGGCCATGCCGAGGATGCCGCCTGCGTTCGCCGGCAAATTGCCCACGTTGCGAAAATGCAGCGATGCGAGGCCGCTGCCGCTGAGGAAGAACAGCACGCCGCCGACGAGGCGCATCGCCGGCTGCAAAGCTGATTCACCTTCGCCATTGCGATCGCGCAAAAGATTCCAGCCGAGCGCGAGCAGCATCAACGGCAGCGCGAAGGCGATGTAGCCGAACAAGTAAAACGCCTGATCGGCTAGATAGGCGCCGACGCGACCGCCGATGTTATGCAAGCGGCCGACGTTCAGCGTAGCGTGCGACCAGGCCGGATCTTCCGGACTATAGGTGGCAAGACAGGCGAACAAGTACACGACCACGGTCAGTAAGACGATGATGCCGACTTCGCGCAGCACGCGTTGCGCGACTGCGCCCGATGCCTTGCCCGACTTGTTCAGTGTGTTCTTCGTTTCGCGCGCCACCGCGTGATTCTACCTTAAGTTATTCCATTAACCTATTGTTTTTATAGCTTCATGCCCTGAAGCGCCGGATGTATGAGCTTGCCGCTCTCGACATTGATGCCAGTCTTCAGCGGCGCGAACTTGCGCCAATTCTTGTCCGCCGCAAGGCGTTGCACGTACGGCAGGATCGCCGCACAGATCGCCTCGGACGAGGTTTTCGGCACTGCGCCCGGCATGTTGGTCACGGCGAAGTGCGTCACGCCATCGACGAGGTAAGTCGGATCCTTGTACGTGGTCGGCTTGGAGGTCTCGAAGCAACCGCCCTGGTCGATCGAGATATCGACGAGCACGCTGCCCTTCTGCATGTTCTTGACCATCGCGCGCGTCACGACATG
>VBNZ01000033.1:11252-12165 GCA_005877675.1 Gammaproteobacteria bacterium | reverse complement strand
CGGAGTGAACCGATGAACTCTTCATGCGCCATTCCCGCGCGGCTCGTCCCGGCGCTGGTCCTGTCCTTGGCCTTCGCAGCACCGGCCAGCGCCGCCGTCCCGCCGGATAAGGCGGCCGCGATTTTCAGCGAAGCCAAGACGATCTGCGAACGCGATCACGGCGTGCTGTGGGGCCACTCGCTCTGCGGCCCGATCCTGCTGGTCGACCCGGATGACCGGTCGGTGGTTGCCAACCAGGCCGACACGATGGGCTCTGTGAAACCTTCCGGTGCGGTCTTCATCGGCGTTCTGCCGCAGGCCGACAATATCGCCAACACTCCGACCCAATGGTCCGGAATTCGCTGGACCGAGCTCATCTGGCAGATGCTGCCGGAAGAGTCGGACAAGCGCCACGCGATGCTTGCGCACGAACTCTTCCACCGCATCCAGCCCGACCTCCCCATTGCGCAGCCTGACGGCGGCGACAATGCCCACCTCGATACGCTCGAAGGGCGTTACCTGTTGCAACTCGAATGGCGCGCGCTCGCCCAGGCGTTGCAGGTGCCGGGGGCCGCTGCGCGCAGCGTTGCGGTGAGCGACGCGCTGCTGTTTCGCAGCCAACGCTACGCGGATTTTCCGGATGCCGCGGCCAACGAGGGCGCGCTCGAGGCGAATGAGGGCGTGGCGCAATATACCGGCGTGCGGCTGGGCCTGACGACGCCCGAGGCGCGCATCGCCTTCGCCATCGACAGTCTCAAACCCTACACTCCCGAGGCCACCTTCGTGCGTTCCTTCGCTTACGCCACGGGAGGCGCTTACGGGCTCCTACTGGATCGGGCCGATCCCGCTTGGCGCGGAAAGCTCGCTTCCGGCCAAAGGTTCGATCAGCTGCTGCGCAGCGCATTGCGTCTGTCGATGTCGAAGCTCGCCACCG
>VBNZ01000033.1:0-11237 GCA_005877675.1 Gammaproteobacteria bacterium | reverse complement strand
GACGCGGCGCGCCAGCGAGGTGAAGCGCGACGAGGTAATGAAGGCGCGAGCTGCGGCGCAGCACTTAAAGTTCGTCGATGGTCCGGTACTGATACTCCCGCTGAAGCACGCGAACCGTCAGTTCAACCCGCAGACCCTGCAGCCGCTGGGTGACCTCGGTACGGTCTATCCGACACTGCGTCTGGTCGACGACTGGGGCGTCTTGGAGGTCGAAGACGGCGCTCTGATGGGTAAGGAAATGAAGACAACGACGGTCTCGGCGGCTGGGATCGATCCCTCAGGCCTCAAGGGCGCGGGATGGCACCTGACGCTTAAGCCCGGTTGGACCGTCAGGGCCGGATCCCGCAAAGGCGATTTCGTCGTTGGATCGGCCGGCGCGCCATGAGACGGGGGGACCTGCGCTTCGCTGCATTAGAAATCGGCGATAGCGACAGTCTTTTGATCACGCCAAACCATGGTTGCACGCGCACTCTTTTGTCAGCCAATAAGCCATAAAGAATTCTTTTGGACACCTCAGGGCTTGCAGGCCACGCACGCCCCGTGGTTAGGTGGCGACAAGCCGCGCCGGCGGGCAGCAACCGACCGAAGCTGTGTGAAACATGCGAAAAAATGGGTCATGCTAATTTGCAGGCACTCAATTTGCCGAGCGCCTGATAGATCGACGTACGAAGCTCATCGCTTCAAATTGCTCGACGTTTTCACACGGCCTCGACCAATGCCGGACCAAGCGCGCAACGAAATTTAAGGGGGCGACGTCCGACGCGACGGTTTCGCTTATCCGGTCGTACGCGCATCGCTCGAAGACCGCGCACTTGAGCGAATGGCTGAGCGACAGCGGAAGCATGTGGACGAAGCAGGCGCTTTCGATCTTCTCGCGCCGCAGACGCAATCCGTGCAAGTGACATCGCGATATTTCCGCAAGTGGCCCTTCCGCGTCGCAGGCACGTTCGCCATCCTCGCGGCGAGTTCGACATGCGGTGAATCTGGACACCGCGTCGTAACGGATATTCGTCCTGAAAATTTTTTGGAGGTGCTCATGCTTGCGATCGATCGAATCGGTATGTCCTTGATCTTTTCGACGCTGCTGCTCTTACTGTCGGTGAGCGACGCGGCGGCGCAACCGAGCGCGGCTTCCCCTGCTTCCGCCGCGCGCGACGGACAACATGATTTCGACTTCCACCTCGGTAACTGGAAGACTCACATCCGAAGCCTGCAGCATCCGCTTACCGGTTCCACGACTTGGGTGGAGTACAACGGCACTCTGGTCGCGCGTAAGGTTTGGGACGCGCGCAACTCGAAGAACTCGAGGCCGACGGGTCCGGCCGGCACATCGAGGATCTGCTGCTCTTTCTCTACAATCCCAAGACCCATCAATGGAGCCTCAATTCGGCGGCCAGTGAGGACGGGGTCATCGGCCAGCCGATGATCGGTGAGTTCAAGAACGGTCGCGGCGAGTTCTATGACCAAGAGCCGGCGTTTCATGGCCGCTCGGTCCTGGTCCGGCAAGTCTGGTCGGACATCACCCCGACCTCGCATCATTTCGAGCAGGCGTTCTCGAACGACGGCGGCCGAACCTGGGAGCCGAATTTTGTCGCGACTCTGACGCGGCAGTGATCGGTGGCCATGAAGCCCTGCCGCTTAGCGCCGACGCGCGACAGGTTCGCCGACGGCTAGGTCTGGGAATAATGCGGCGGCAAGGGAACGGGTTTGTGAGTCTGGAGCAGCGATGAAATACTTCATTTGCCTTATCGCTTTTGTAGCAACGTTCGCTGTTGCTCAGCCCTCCAACCCAATCCAGGTTCAAGCAGCCGATTTCTGGCGCGCAGCGGCACAAGCGGATGTCGAGGCGGCTTATACCCTGATTGAGGAGAATCATCCGGGTGTCGTGCCCGAGGTCGGCGATACGCCTTTCCGCGCCGCGCTTGCGGCGGCGCACATCGCCGCGCAAGCCCGGGCCGCAGACGTCACGAGCCTTGAAGGCTACAGCGCGACTTTGGCGGCGTTTGGAGTCGCTCTGGGCGACAAACATATCGGATCGCGACCCGTGTATGTCTCAGCCAGTGTCGACTGGAGCGGCCTCATCACCGCCAAGCGCGCGGATCGCTGGATCGTCGTCGACGAGGACGCCCGTGCGCCGGCGCCCAGCCTCAAGGGTGCTCAATTGATCAGCTGCGACGGTCGTTCGGTAGAAGATCTGGCGCGCGCAAGTCTGGGCGTCTTCAAGGTCGATTGGTCAGTGGGCGCGCAGCAGATTCAAGCCGCACCGTGGCTCCTGGTGGATGAGCACAATCCTTTCACNNNAGCGGGTCAGCGCCTCACCGTCACTCTCGCTTGGCGCTCCATCGGGCGCTTGGCCGTGACGCGAAGGATCATCGCCGCCATCGGGGCAGGGGCGGCTGGCTTTGGCGTCCGTCCGATCGGCGATGGCTGGTGGATCGCGCTGCAGAGTCTGACCGATCCGGCAGCGCCGGTAGTCGCCGACGTTGTCGCCAAGGTCGAAACTCTGCGTAAAGCCAAGTTCGTTGCCGTGGATCTCCGCGGCAACGGCGGCGGCAGTTCCGCTTTCGGCGAGCAGATCGCGCGCGCCTTGATGGGCGACGATTATGTTTCTCGCATACTCGGCGCAGCCAACAATGACTGCGGCGATGTCTGGCGTGTATCCGAGGGCAACATCCGTCAGCTGAAATACTATGTGGACACGCTTGCGCTCACGCGCGGACCAGACTTCGAACGCGAAATGTCGCAGCAGCTGGCCCGCACCAAGGAAGCGCGAGCTGCGGGCCGGTCACTCTCTGGATCGGTGACCTGCCATGCCAAGGCAGCCCGCTCATCCAAGCCATCGCGCTCAAAGTTCGCAGGTCGACTGATTGTGATTACCGACAACGTCTGCTTCAGTTCCTGTCTGGAAGTGACCAAGGATTTCCTCACGCTCGGCGCGCTCCACGTAGGTCAAACCACCGACGCCAACACCCACTACACCGAAAATCGTGACGAGGTATTGCCCTCGGGTCTTGCACGGTTTTCAACCCAGCAGGCCATCTCGCCAGCTGCGCCTCTGCGCTATGGGCCCTTCGTCCCGGCCGTTGCCTACGACGGCGACATCGCCGACACGGCGGCGCTGGAGCGCTGGGTCCTCGACCTGCGCAAGTAGGCTTTCGCATCCAAAAGCTACGCCGCGTCGGCTAGCGGCGGGCTCCGCTACGGATCGCGACGGAAGAAGTCGGACAACGTGGCCTACCTGCTTGGTCGCGGAGAAGGGCGCCGACCCCGGATTCTGAGAGGATTTCTTCTCCATTGTCGCTTCGTACGAGCACGACGTGAACGCGGTTTGAAAGAGATTCTCTTCTGCAATTGCGTATCGCGTCCTGAGGCTAATCCAGCGCTCGAAAAGCCCGCATCAAATGAATACGTATGCACCTTCCCGGCTCCACCGCCGGCGATAGGCCGCCCTGCGGACACGGGTGATAGAGTCGCTCCTCCATCCATAAGGCGAAGCGTCGGATGAATCGAAATAGTGCGCTTGCGCAGACTTGGCTTTGGGTATTTTGCGCAGCGCTGTCAGCAGCCGACAGCGACGCCGCCTCGTCTGTCGCTGCAGCTGGTGCGCAAGATGCCCTGACAGCAGTCCGCTCGCGCCTTCCGGAGGACGAGATCGTTTATTTGATCGTGCCTGATAGGTTCTGGAACGGCGATAGAAGTAACGATTCCGGTGGAATGACCGGCGATCGCTCCAAGACCGGCTTTGATCCTAGCGACAAGGCGTTCTATCACGGCGGCGATATCAAAGGCGTCACGGCGAAGCTCGATTACATCCAGGGTCTCGGCGCCACGGCGATTTGGCTCACGCCGGTATTTCGCAACAAAGCCGTGCAAACTTATGGCCAGAACCAATCGGCGGGCTATCACGGCTATTGGGGACTCGATTTCACCGACGTCGATCCGCATCTGGGCACCAAGGCCGACTATCGGGCGTTCGTCGATGCCGCGCATACGCGCGGAATAAAAGTCTATTTCGACGTGGTTGTGAATCATACGGCCGACGTCATCAAGTACCGTGAGTGCGAGGGAAGCAAATGTACGTATCGCTCGCGCGCTGACTTTCCGTATGTACGCAGTGTCGCTGCCGGAGAAGAGATCAATCGGGGCTTCCTCGGTGAAGAGGCGCCGAATCTCAACGCGCAGAACTTCGCGAAGTTGACCCGACCGGACTATGCCTACACACCGTATGTATCCACAGCGGATAAGCACGCGAAGAAACCCGAATGGCTTAATGATCCGATCTACTACCACAATCGTGGCGAATCGACGTTCAAAGGAGAGAGCTCTCAGTTTGGCGATTTCATGGGACTCGATGACGTTTTCACCGAGAATCCGCGCGTCGTCGAGGGATTCATCGAGGTGTATGGAAAATGGATTGACGACTTCGGCATTGATGGCTTTCGCATCGATACGGCCCGACATGTAAACCCCGAGTTCTGGCAGGTCTTCGTCCCCGCGATAGTTGCCCGCGCGAAGGCCAAGGGCATCGTCAACTTCCATATCTTCGGCGAAGTGATGGAGTTCTCACCCGGGGTATTGGCGCAGCACACACGCGTCGACGGTCTGCCCGCAGTAAACGATTTCGCGCTAGAGGCGGCACTGGTCGACGCCATCGCGAAGGATGGTCCGACCGATAGGATCGCAGAAGTATTTCGCGGTGATTCGCTTTACGAAGGCGGTGAAACAGCAGCCTTGCGACTTGCAACGTTAACCGGTAATCACGACGTCCTCCGCTTCGCGCACTATGTGCGTAGGGAGAGACCGGATGCGCCACGCGAAGAGGTTATGCGCCGCGTGCGCCTTGCACATGCCGTGATCCTCTTTGCGAGGGGCGTCCCGGTCCTTTACTACGGAGATGAACAAGGGTTCGCGGGGAATGGAGATATCGATCAGGATTCGCGTGAAGACATGTTTGTAAGCAAGGTGCCGAGTTACCGGAATGGGGAGCGGCTGGGTCCGCCATCGCGCGCAGACATAGATCATTTCGACACGGCGCATCCGCTCTATCGCGACATTTCCGAAATGGCACGTATTCGCTTGCATGAAGAGGCGCTCCGGCGAGGCCGCCAAATCGCCCGTGCGTCAGGCGAGAAACCGGGACTGCTGGCGTTCTCAAGAATTTCGCCTTCGGGGGGCGAAGTGCTCGCGGTTTTCAATACCAGCTTGACGCCGATATCTGCGCGCATTTCTGTAGGCCCGACGTCGGACCAATGGAAGGCCTTGTTTGGCTCGTGCGCGCCGCGCAGTGCAGCCACGGGGAGCTATGCGGTCAATGTACCCGCGCTCGACTTCTTGATTTGTAAGGCGGCCAAGAGCGACTAGTTGCGCTGCAATTCCCAGCCCCCCCCGAGCGCGATGCGTTGTTGAATTGTACGGCGCTGCCCACGCGAGCGCTTGGCGGAATGACGCCGGTTGTGGTGGCGCTGCCGGTTCTAATCGGCGCCCGCAGCGACGATCACAAGACTCGCCAGCGCAGCTTGAAGGCTATTGATGCGAGGAACAGCGTTGCGAAAAACCAGGGCTCCCACCCGCGCAGCCAGACCGGACCCACGTGGACAATTTCGCGTGTGGGCAGCGTCATCGAGATGCGGTCAAATTGCGCGCTGTCGAGCAGGTAGCCGCCCGGATTGGCGATAAGCCAGTTATACAATGTGAATTTGTGGACAATATCGCTTTTTGTCGAAGCGGATATAGCGCAAAGTGCAGTGCCGTTTGCGTCACGCAACACGATCGGCGCATCGGCAGTCGGCCAAGGCAGCTGCCAGCAACCGGGTTCGCCGGAATAACGGGCAGTCGCATTTTGCCAGTGCAACATCGCTTGCGCCGCAGAGGGATGTGCGCAGACTTGGACTAAAGTTCCTGCGGCGGGGGTCTCAAGGTCGAAACGATTCGACAGCCAAGGCAACACGATCAGCATCGGCAGGCTTGCGATCAGCGCGGGCCAAAGCGTGAGGCCGAGTTGACGAAGCGAAGAATGCAGATTGCGCCGGACCAACGCATTGAGGTCGGCGAAACTGCCCTCGTGTTCGGTGAGCGCGCGACGAGTGCGAATGACTTCCGCGCGCGTGTCTGCAAGGGTGGCCTGATCTGAGAAGCGCAGATAGACATACATCATCGCCCAAGCACACAGCGTCGCATACAGCACGAGACGCACCAGCGCGGGGAGCACGATCTGCAGTGCAGAATCAATCCAGTCGAACAGCGGCGCCGGCAGATCGAGGAGACCGAAAGTCACGGGGCCGTTCCTGATGCGGCGAGTTCATGCAAAATCAATTGTGGCAAGTCCACGATGCCGTCCACGGGTGCGGTGAGCGGAAACGAAGTGAATAGCACGCCGGGAACGGCGGCCGGATCGATGCAGTGATCGCCGCTCCATGGCTGCAGGTTGTCTTCGAGCAGCGTCGGCGGCGCAGCACCCAGCGTCGTCTGCCAGGAGGCGCGATAGCCGGGTGCGTAGCCGACGACAAGATCCGGCGCATCGTCGACGTGCGCTCCTGCATAAATCAATTTCGCATCGAACACATCATTAACGACCTGGGCATCGCCGTCGCGGAGCTTGCGCAATTTTTCGGCAATCTCCGCTTTCAGCCCGGCCATCGCGGCGGCCTCGACTATGCCGTGCGCCTCCCGCTCGCGGAGGTTGAGGAAAATGCCGTTGAGACCGAGCGCATAAGCGCGTGTGCGTGCCCAATCGACCTGGGCAAACAGTGGAAGCTTCCCTTCAGTGCCCGGGTTGAATACGAGATAGCCTTGTTCGGCGAGCCAGCGATTCAGATGTACGCTGCGCCGAAACGAGGCGAAGCCATGATCGGACAACACTACGAGCTTGTCTGTCGGTGCAAGTTGCGCCTGAATTTCGCCGAGCACGCGATCTGCCTCGCGATAGATCCAGGGGATGGCGCCGCGCGCCAATTCGCTGGATTTTGCGTAGAGAGGATGCTGCGGGTCGAGCCCTCGCCAAAACATATGGCTTACGCGATCGGTCTGCACGAATACCTCGACGACGAGTGCGCTGTCGCGGCGTTTGAGCGCGTCGCGCAGCATGGCCTCACCTTCGGCCAGCGTGGCTTTCACCATGTCCAGCCATCCCTGCTCGCTCATGTGACCTTGGTTCAAGGCCCAGGTCTCCTCGGGCATGCCGAGCGTGTGAAATTCTCCGATGCTGCCCGCCAGATTCGCGGCGTAATCGGGCGGCGAACTGATCGCTGCGGCCGGGTCGCTCGCGTCGATGTTGATCGGCGAAATGTATAAAAGTGGACGCGGAAACCCCTCGAGCAAGTAGGCGCGCACCATGCCGGCCGCGTGTCCGACGCCGGCAAAGCGAAAGCGAACGTGGATCCATGGCGACCATGTTCCGACGCGTATCGGAACGACTTTTCCATCGAGCGTGAGGCGCGCACCCGCGCCAGCGCCCACCAATTCCAGCGGCACGCTGAGCGTGGTGCCCGGACTGAGCGGATGCGCGGGACCTGCGAGTTTTGAATGGATGGTTCCGCTGTCGTCGATCTCGACGAGTTCGACGCGCCCGCCATTTTCGGCACCCTGAATCGGCCGCGTGGCGTAGATCGTGTAAGTGCCTTGCGTGCCGAGCAGGTCGGGCACGCCCATGCCCGACAACATGTGGGTTATCGCATCGGGTGGATACGTCACTGGCACCCGCAGCACGGTCGCAGGTTCGCCGCTATTTTCCGCAGTCATCCAGAACGGCACGCCATCGCGTCGGTTGCGCACGCTACCGGCGTCGAATGGCAGATCCCAGCCGAACAGATGCAGGACATGATGCGGCGGCTCGGAGTCGGCGATGGAGAATTGCGGTGTGTAGTCGGCTCGGTTACGGCGCAGGAAGTCGAAAATGCCGTTGAGACCGAGCGCATAAGCGCGTGTGCCCATGCCACCGGTGACTGCGGCGGATTGGTCGTAGCGAGGCGCTGGTAGTGGCCTGACTTGGCGAGCTGCGCAAAGTGCGGCAACGTGCCGTCCGCCATCCAGCGCTCGGCGAGGTTGGGGTCCATGCCGTCGAAGCCGATAACGACCACGCGCGAATGCACCACAGGCGCGGGAGCTCGCTGACAGCCGGCGAGCAGACTCAACAATGCGCCGGCGACGAGCAGGATGCTTCGATGCATGCCGCTAGGTTCGGTGATCGTGATCGGATGCAGTCGGCGCAGCGCGCTTCACGCGCAAGCGACGCCACAACGCGCGCAGCGGCCAGGTCAACAGGGCGAATAGCGCAATGACAATGGCGACGACAACGGCCCAGAGCGAACCCAGTACGCTCAGGCCCGCACCTGGGCCGATGTATGCGTCGGCGTCGTTGCCGAAACACAAGAACGTGAGCGCGAGCAGCAAGAAGATCGAGGATTTGAAGTTCATATCCGGAGTTTATCCAAGCGGGCCTGATCCAGCGAGCAGTTCTATCGCCGATCTGCGCCGCGTGGGAAATAACGGCAATATATCGGCGTGCCCGATCGAATTGCCGGCGCGCTGTTCGAGCGCGTCCCAGGACTATTGCGCCGGATCGGTGAACTCGAGACGCGTATCCTGGCAGAACGCATTGCCTCGCAGTGCATCGAGCAGCCGGTATACATCTGCGGCATGGCGCGCGCCGGCAGCACGCTGTTGCTCGAGTCACTTGCCCAAGCCGCGGTCTTTACGACGCATCGGTATGCCGATTTCCCTCTGCTGTGGGCACCCTACTGGTGGAACTGGTTGCGCGCCCGACTTCCATTACCGGCGCCGGCGCCGGTCGAACGCGCGCACCAGGACCGTATCGCCGTAACGCGCAACAGTCCGGAAGCGTTGGAGGAAGTTCTTTGGATGCACTTCTTTGCGGGAAGGCATGACGCGCTCGTTGCTCAGCCGCTCCAAGCAGGATGCGAAGACGGTGGATTCACATCTTTTTACACGGCGCATATTCGCAAGCTGCTGGCGGTGCGCGGTGCACAGCGATACCTGGCGAAGGGCAATTACAACCTGAGCCGCATCGGCTACCTGCTGCAATTGTTTCCCGATGCGCGATTCGTCATCGCCGTGCGCGAGCCCATCGCCCAGGTGGCATCGCTGGTGAAGCAGGATCGCCTGTTCAGCGCCTGGAGTCAGCATAACCCTGCGATCGGCCGCCAACTCGCGCGCAGCGGTCACTTCGAGTTCGGGCCGCACAAACGTGCAGAGAATTTCGGCGATTCCTCTGCAGCGGCTGCGATCCAGGCCTGCTTCGACTCAGGACGCACGATAGAAGGCTATGCGCGCCAATGGGCGGCGGCGTATGGCTGGTTCGCGCATAGTTTGGGGCGTGAGATTCCGCCGAGCGCCTGCATCGTCGTGCGTTATGAGCACCTGTGTTCGGCTCCTGCAGAAACACTTGCGGCGATTTACGAGCATGTGGGCGTGGCAAAAGCGACTTGGGAGGATCTTGTTCGAATCCAGGCCGCCGATATCGCCGTTCCGGATTACTACGCGCCCGAATTCACCGGATCAGAACGCGCGATGATTGCGGCACTCACAAATAATGTATGGCTTTCATTGCGCGAAAAAGTGTAAAGTCGACGGCTATGTCTATTTTCCGTGTTCAGGGGGAACCGATGAGAAAGACGATTGCGACACTCGCCTTGTTGGCGTTGGCTTCATTTGCTCATGCAGACGTCCTTGTCTCGGACTCCGATTCGATCGCCTCGACGGTCGACAAGCATGTCCGGCGGGTCGCCGTGGCAGCGCAGGGCGCGCAAATTATCGCCGCAGGGCACAATGGGCATGTTATCAAGCCTGGGGAAAAGCGGCGCCGCGGTGGCGTTCACCTGAGCGCGGTGATACAAGCCACCGGGTCGGCCCAGTTGGTCGACAGTCTGGGCCTGAAGTACTTCATCAACACCAACGTCACGTTTTCGACGAGTAGCTCCGCGTCCGGGGCGATGTCGGAAGCGAGCTACACGCATGCAGTGCAAGCGTCGACCAGCGCCGGCGGTCTCGTGGCGTCGACATTGAGCGACGCCTTCGACGGATACGGCGCAATCTGCGTCAGCCTCACCAACGCCACCGGGCCCTGCCAGACAGGCAACGCGGCCTATACGATGTATAACAAGAACGGCCCGGCCAGCGTTGATGCGACGGTTCCCGCGATACCGCAATGCACGAATCGGCAGTATGTTTTTGCTGCGCAGACGGTTGGCGGTCTGAGCGTGCGGCGCAAAATCTATGTGCCCACGAATGACGCGTTCGCGCGCTCGTTGAACTTCTTCACGAACACCACCGGCGCGCCGATCACGTTCACGATGGTCACGTCGAACAATCTCGGTTCCGACAGCAACACGAGAGTCGTGACCACATCGAGTGGCGATGCTGTCGTTACCACCGCCGACAGATGGATAACCAGCTTCCAGAATTACTCCGGCAATACCTCGAGCGATCCGCGCCTTGGCCATGTCATCCAGGGCCCTGGAGCACCGACTCCGGTAAGCAACGTGAATTTCGTCGATGGCGACGATAATCCCTATTGGACGTATCCGATCACGTTGGCGCCCGGGCAGACCAAGGCCATCATGAACTTCGTGACCGGCCAGGCGACCAAGGCTGCTGCCGCGACGCAGGCCGCCGCGTTGACCGCGTTGCCCGCGACCACAACGCAATGCATGAGCGCCACCGAAATAAGCCAGGTAGTCAATTTCGCCATCAGCACGGATTTGTCGATCACCAAGACGGCGCCGGCTACAGTCAGCGCCGGCGGCGGTCTTGCCTATATCTTGACGGTTACCAATAACGGTCCCGCCACTGCCAATAGCGTCAGTGTGAGCGATGCCCTGCCTGCGGGGCTGGCTTTCGTCAGCGCCACAGGAACGGGCTGGACCTGTAGCTTCGCCGCGGGCACGGTGACATGTACGCAACCGACTCTTGCCGTCGGCGCGGCGAACCCGATCACGATCATCGCCACTGCGCCGGGTAGCCCGGGCACGCTGATCAGCAACACGGCGACCGTGAGTTCCGCGACCAGCGATCCCACCCCAGCCAACAATAGTGCCACCGCGGCGACGACCGTTGTGGTCGGCACGGCGGCGAAGCTCGCGTTCACGGCGTCGCCGCCCCCGACCTTATTGCCCGGAGGCCCATTCAGCGTCACCGTGGCCGTGGAAGACAGCAGCGGCAACGTGGTAACGAGCAATTCGTCGAGCGTGACGGTGGCGCTGACGACGGCTGGCGGAGCGGTG
>VBNZ01000032.1:618-6253 GCA_005877675.1 Gammaproteobacteria bacterium | reverse complement strand
TTCAAGATCCAGGCGAACATGGATCCGATGCACCGCGACCGCGTCGCGTTCATGCGTATCTGTTCCGGCGAATTCAGCGCGGGCATGAAGGCTTTCCACGTGCGCAGCGCGAAGGAGATGAAACTCGCCAATGCGTTGACGTTCATGGCCAGCGATCGCGACATCGTGGAAAGGGCGTACCCGGGCGATGTGATCGGCATCCACAAC
The DNA here is from genome assembly GCA_005877675.1 of Gammaproteobacteria bacterium. Taxonomy (GTDB): domain Bacteria; phylum Pseudomonadota; class Gammaproteobacteria; order Xanthomonadales; family Rhodanobacteraceae; genus Rudaea. The sequence continues at coordinate 6,046 of VBNZ01000032.1, read as the reverse complement.
CATGGCACGATCTCGATCGGCGACACTTTCAGCGAAGGCGAAGCCTTGTCGTTCACCGGCATTCCGAACTTCGCCCCGGAATTGTTCCGCCGCGCGCGCCTGCGCGATCCGCTCAAGATGAAGCAGCTGCAGAAAGGGCTCGCGCAGCTGTCCGAGGAAGGTGCAACGCAGTTCTTTCGTCCGCTGATGTCGAACGACCTGATCCTCGGCGCGATCGGTGTGCTGCAGTTCGATGTCGTCGCGTATCGATTGAAGGACGAGTACGGTGTCGATTGCGTGTTCGAAAACGTCGGCGTCGTCACCGCGCGCTGGGTGCGCGGCGGCGACAAGAAGGTCGAAGAGCTGCGCGATAAGAACTCCACCCACCTTGCAATCGATGCAGCGGGCGAACTCGTCTACCTCGCGCCCTCACGCGTGAATCTGCAATTGACCCAAGAGCGCTGGCCCGACGTCACATTCGCAGCGACGCGCGAGCATGCGAGCGCGGTCGAGGTGTGAGCGAAATTATTTGCTCGTCATTCCCGCGTGCTCTTAGCGGAAATCCAGTGTCTTACGCTTTGAAAACAGAAGAACGGTGAAGCAAAGGCGCTGGATTCCCGCTTTCGCAGGAATGACGAGCGTAGGACCGACGAGCGGTTTTACCCCGAAATATACTTCTGCAACTGTTCCAGCGTTTCCGCTTGGTCTTCGATCACTGCCTTGACCGCCTAGTCCTCGATCACTGCCTTGACCGCCTGGTCTTCGATCACTGCTTTGGATCAGGTCGCCGTTGGCCTTGACCAGGTCGCCGTTTGCTGGTCATTCCCGCGTGCTCTTGGCGGGAATCCAGTGTCTTATGCTTTGAAAACAGAAGAAAGGTGACGCAAAGGCGCTGGATTCCCGCTTCCGCAGGAATGACGAGCGTGGGAACGATGAGCTGTTTTACCCCGAAATATACTTCTGCAACTGCTCCAGCGTTTCCGCCTGGTCTTCGATCACTGCCTTGACTAGGTCGCCGATCGATACGATGCCCACGACCTTGCCTCTATCGACCACAGGCAGGTGGCGAATGTGCTTGTCGGTCACCAGGCGCATGCAGCGGTGCACGCTGTCTCCGGGCGCAACGGTGAGGACGTCCGCGGTCATGATCTCGCGCACCGGCGTCTCGGCCGAGGAGCGGCCTTTCAGGATCACCTTGCGCGCGTAGTCGCGCTCGGACACGATGCCGATAAGCTCGTCGCCCCGCATTACGAGCAGCGCGCCGACGTATTTGTCAGCCATGAGTTGAATCGCCGCGAGCACCGGTTGATCCGGCCCGATCGAATGGATCGCGGCCTTGCCTTCGAGCAGCTGTCTGACGATACGCATGCCAGCCTCCTTCGATCTTTCGCGATGGCGATCGGATCGATCGCCGGATTTGCCTCGAGGTTATTTTAGCGCGCTGCGCGATGCCTCGCGCATCGAGGCCGCCATCGTCGCGGTGTCAGGAGACGGCAATGCCGTTTCCGCCTGCCGCGACGAGTGCAGCGCATCGATCAGATACAGCGGCCGCTGCTTGGCTTCGAGGTAGAGTCGGCCGAGGTACTCGCCGATCATTCCTAGCGCCATCAGCTGCACACCGCCGAGGAACAATACGACGACCATCAAGGTCGGATAGCCACGCACCGGATCGCCCAGCAGCAGCGCCTTGCCGAACACCCACACCGCAAACGCGAACGCCACTGCCGCCGTGCCGACGCCGACATAGGTGGCGATCTTCAGCGGCGCCGTGGAAAACGAGGTGATGCCTTCGAGCGCGAAATTCCACAGCCGCCAATAATTGAACTTGCTCTCGCCGGCGAAGCGCGGATCGCGATCGTAGATGACGGATTTCTGCTTGTAGCCCACCCAGGTGAACAGGCCCTTCATGAAACGCTGGCGTTCCCGCAGTCGTTTGAGCGCGTCGAGCGCGCGCCGATTCATCAGGCGGAAGTCGCCGGTATCGCGCGGCACCGGCGTCGCCGAGAGTTTTTCCATCACCCGGTAGAACATAGCCGCGGTGAATTTTTTCAGACCGCTCTCGCCTGCGCGCGTGGAGCGCGTGCCGTAGACGACATCGCAGCCTTCGCGCCAATGCTGTAGCAACACCGGGATCAGTTCGGGAGGATCCTGCAGATCCGCATCGATCACCACGACCGCATCGGCATCCGCGGCATCGAGGCCCGCGGTCAACGCCAGCTCCTTGCCGAAATTGCGACTGAGCTTGAGCGTCGCCACGCGCACATCCGCCTCGCGCAGCGAAGACATCACCGCATAGGTGTCGTCGCGACTGCCGTCGTCGACATAGAGCACCTCGCAATCCAGAGGTTCGCTCGCTCCAGCAAGCTGATCGAACACGGCAGCGAGCCGCGCATGAAATTCGCGCAGGCTTTCGCCTTCGTTGTAAGCGGGAACGACGACACAAAGTTTGGGCATGTGCCGATCGTAGCCGAAGCGTTGTGACGTTTGCGATCTTTGCCGAGTCGGCGCAGATCAGCGCCGCAGATAAGCGGGCCCGCCGAGCTGTCGCGCCTGCCGTTCGATCCAGTCCGCGCGACGCAGCACATACGGCGAGGGCCGCACGGGACTGAGCTTTTTTGGATTCGGCAACACCGCTGCGAGCAAGGCCGCTTCATGCTCGTCGAGTTCGCGCGCCGATTTGCCGAAGTACATGCGCGCCGCAGCTTCGGCGCCATAAATCCCATCGCCGAACTCGGCGACGTTCGCGTACACCTCGAGGATGCGCGATTTGGGCCAGAACAGTTCAAGCAGTACGGTGAAATACGCTTCGAAGCCTTTGCGCACGAAACTGCGGCCGCCCCAAAGAAACAGGTTCTTTGCGGTCTGCTGCGAGATCGTGCTCGCGCCGCGCAGGCGCGCGCCCTCGTCGGCATCGTCCATCGCATCCTCGATCGCCTGCACGTCGAAGCCGTGATGATGCGGAAACTTCTGATCTTCCGCCGCAACCAGCGCGATCGGCAGCACAGGCGACAGCTGCGCCAGCGGCGCAAACTGGTAGTGCACGGGACCGTCAACGAGCCGGTGCGCGAGCATGAAAGCCGAGGCCGGCGGCGCGACGAAGCGCAACGCCAGCACGCAGATCGACGTCAAGGCTATCCACAGGAGGAGCGCAAAGGCGCACCGGCGCAACCAACGGCGCGCGAATGAACGTGGAGGATTTCGACGCAATTTCGGCACAGGCGATCCGAAGCAAAAAACAGCGCCGAACAGTGCACCAGTCCACGAAAATAATTGTTAGTTTTCCATAAATCATGCTATTCTGGGTTGCCCGAGGTTGGGCCTTGCGCACGGAGTAACGCGCTGGGAACTTGGGTAGTTTTGAACACTCTTAATCCGGTCAGGCAAGGCAACCAACCACCAAGCCCATGCGCAAGCTGTTCGCTCTACTGCTGATTGTCTCGATGCCGCTCGCCGGCGTCGCGCAGTCGCTTGCGCCGGCGCAGCCCTCCAGCCCGTTCGTCGGGCAACTGTTGGAGCAGCGCCAGCTGACGAATAGCGCCGACACCCACGCAATTCCGTTGTGGGGCACGCCGGACGGGCGCATCCTCGCAATGATATCCACGAGCAGCGCAACGCCTGCGCTGCCGCTAGCGCCGCAACTCGCGAGCGCCAGCGAGTGGCGCCTGATCGACGTGACGCAACTGGTCTCAACCGGTGTGCGCATGCGCCTGGGCGAGTCCGCCAACGCGCACGTGGACCTGAGCCAATCAGCCCTGCTGGCGCCCGCATGCGAGCCAGGCAAGGCCAGCTGCGCGACAGAGCATGCGCTCGCAAATAGCGGCCAGCTGCGGCTGGGTCTGAATTGGCTCGCCGGCAACGATCTCGATCTCGATCTTTACTACGGCTTGTCCTGGTTGCGGCACAACACCGCAGCCGGCACGCTTGCCGCCACAAACTACACCGCTCTACCGGGCACGGCCTCGGGCGCATTGCCGGCGCTGGTCGGACCGGCGGGTTCCGGCTTGCCCGCGTTGCTGCCGGGCCTGAGCCTCGCCGATACGCAAACCTCGTCTATCAACGCACTCGGCCGGCTGCATCTCAATGACACGCAGGCTTTCGACTTCGGTGCGAGTCTGAGTCGCATTCAATTGTCTATTCCGGGCGCCGCGCCGCTGACCAGCCTCAATCAGGCTGCCGTAAGTTTCGGCATGGAGTACGGCGCTTTCAGCGGCACGCTGACCGGCCATCTGCTCGGCACGAACGATGTACTGGGCCTCGGCGCGACGCGCTGGAGCGGCCTCGATATCGGCCTGTCCTGGCGCACGCCATGGCGCGGGCGGTTCAGCGTCGGTGCGCAGAACCTGTGGTCTTCGGGCAGCTTGCCGCTTGCTCCGCCGGTACGCGAAGGCGATGCAAATCAGGCACGCGTACCGTACGTGCAATATCGCCAGGACCTATAAGTTCCGCTCGCAGTGCGATTCCGCGCCATCGCGCTTTAGCGCTCATTCAGCAAGCTCCGCAGCACGACGTCGCGGCACGATTTGCTCCAGCTCTCCATATTCCTCGCTACACGCTTGCAACGGTGGCGAATTCTCGTGCGTCCTGAGCCAGGGGGCGTCTTGTCTGCAAGACTGATTTCGCAACATTAATTAACAAAAACCGGCGCTTCTGCAGGGTTTCCCTGTTAAGGATTTGTTGCTACTATCCGCCGCTGCTGATGCTTCGCCTTGGCGTATTTGTATTGGCTTTTCCCTGGACGGAAAAACTTTGTCCCGAATTGTTCTAACCCTGACGTTGGAGAGCGTAATGAAACTCGACGCGAATAAGCTTGCTTCGGCAGTCCGCTTCGCCCTTAGCATGGGCGCAGTGGCCTCCGTCGGTGCCGTCGGTTCTGCCTATGCGCAGAATGCCGCACAGCCCGAACAAAAAAGTCAGTCCCTCGAAACCATCGTGGTGACGGGCTCGAACATCCGCCGTGTAGATATCGAAACGGCCAACCCGGTTCTCACGATCGATCATGCCGCGATCCAGAAGTCCGGCAAACTCACGGTGGGCGACTTGGTGCAGGCTCTGCCGTCGATGGCAGGTGCTGCGACCAACCCGAACGTGAACAACGGCGGCGGTACCGGCGCCTCCACCATTTCGCTGCGCGGCTTGGGCTCGACCCGCAGCCTGCTGCTGATCAACGGTCATCGCATCCCGACGCAGCTGCAAGACCTCAACATCATTCCGGCCTCCGCCGTCGAGCGCATCGAAGTCCTGAACGACGGTTCGTCCGCCGTGTACGGTTCGGACGCTGTGGCTGGCGTTGTGAACATCATCACGCGCAGCAACTATCAGGGTGCTGAGTTCGGCGCTGACTACGGCATTACCGATCGCGATGACGGTCAGCGCAAGGCGTACCATGCCATGTTCGGTCAGTCGACCGACAAGGGCAGCATCATGCTCGGCCTGAACTACAACAAGCGCG
>VBNZ01000032.1:0-538 GCA_005877675.1 Gammaproteobacteria bacterium | reverse complement strand
GCAATCCGGTGCGCAACGCGCTCGGTTGCTCCTCGGTTACCCGTCTACCCGGCACGGTAGGTAACAAGCCCACCGACTACCGCTGCTACAAGTCCAGCACTGACGCGTTCAACTATCAGGCGGTCGGCAACTACGACCAGACGCCGAGCGAGCGCACGGGTCTGTTTGCGCTGGGCAACTACAAGCTGACTGACAACGTTGAAGCCTTCGCCGAAGCGTTCCATAACAAGACCGTATCGCGCTCGCAGATCGCGCCGGTGCCGTTGGACACGCAGACGGATGGTATGGTCATCCCGTCGAATCAGTATTACAACCCGTTCGGCACGGAATTCAGCATCAACGGGTACGCCGCTAATGGCAGTCGCTTGCGCACTCGCCTCACCAGCCTGGGCAACCGCAAGACCGATTTCTCGACCACACACGACCTGCTGACGACCGGCTTCAAGGGCAGCTTCGCTGATTCGTCCTGGAACTGGTTCGCCGATGTGAGCTACGGTCATATCAGCCAGAGCGCGAAGCTCGGCAACTACATCGATTA
>VBNZ01000319.1:1190-2736 GCA_005877675.1 Gammaproteobacteria bacterium | reverse complement strand
TCATTTATCGACATAAATTCCCTCGTTCTTCCTTGCCCCGCGCGCGCTCAAGCGCAGCGTGGCCTATCCCGATAGCGTTAACAGGCCCTTTGAATCAGGCCTTGACCGGCTTCACCACGCGGATGTGCAGTTCCTGCAGCTGCGCCTCGGGTACGCTCGAAGGCGCGTCGGTCATCAGGCACTGTGCGGTCGTGGTCTTGGGGAACGCGATCACGTCGCGGATCGACTCGGTGCCGGCCATCAGCGCGGCAATGCGGTCGATGCCGAAGGCGATGCCGCCATGCGGCTCTTCGGCACCGATGCCGATCAGCTCGAACACGGTACTTTGCATTTCGGGGCGGTGGATACGGATCGAGCCGCCGCCGATCTCATTGCCGTTAAGCACCATATCGTAGCCGCGCGATACCGCGGTGCCGGCATGCGCCTTGAGATCGCCGATATCGTCGACTTTCGGCGCGGTGAACGGATGATGCAGGGCGACGTAGCGCTTGGCCTCGTGGTCGTATTCGAACATCGGAAAATCGGTGACCCACAGTGGACGCCATCCCTCCGCGACGAAGCCATTGTCCTTGCCGACTTTCAAACGCAGCGCGCCCATGAAATCGCTGACCGTGTTATACGAGCCGGCGCCGAAGAAGATCACGTCGCCGTTCTGCGCGCCGGTCGCCTTGAAGATGCCATCGAGCGCTGCATCGTCGAGGAATTTCACAATCGGCGAAGTCAGACCCTCACGACCTTTGGCCATGTCGTCGATGCGTATCCACGCGAGGCCCTTCGCGCCATAACGCGCGACGTAGACGCCGAGATCGTCGAGATATTTGCGCGGCTGACTTGCGCCGTTGGGCAGACGCAGCGCGGCGACACGACCGCCGGCATCATTCGCCGGACCCGAGAACACTTTGAAGTCGACGTGCTTGACGTGCTGCGCGATGTCGACCAGTTGCAGCGGGATGCGCAGGTCGGGCTTGTCCGAGCCGTACAGGCGCATCGCCTCGGTATAAGTCATGCGCGGGAACGGATCGGCGAGTTCGACGCCAACGACTTCGGCGAACACGGCGCGGATCATCGCCTCGACCGTGTCCTGCACGTCGTGTTCCTCGACAAACGCGAACTCCATATCGAGCTGCGTAAACTCAAGTTGCCGGTCGGCGCGCAGCGCCTCGTCGCGGAAGCAGCGCGCGATCTGATAGTAGCGGTCGAAGCCCGCCATCATGAGGATCTGCTTGAACAACTGCGGCGACTGCGGCAGCGCATAGAACTCACCCGGATGCAGGCGCGCCGGCACGAGAAAATCGCGCGCGCCCTCGGGCGTGGCCTTGGTCAGGATCGGCGTTTCGATGTCCTGGAACCCGCGCGCATCGAGATGGTGGCGAATCGCCGATACGAGCTTGGTGCGCAGGCGCATGCGCCGCTGCATTTCCGGCCGGCGCAGATCAAGGTAGCGATAGCGCAGGCGCGCGTCCTCGCCGACAGCGTCGTCGAGCATAAACGGCAACGGTGCGGCGGCGTTGAGTACCTCGACCTTGCCTGCGAGCACCTCGACCTT
>VBNZ01000319.1:0-1172 GCA_005877675.1 Gammaproteobacteria bacterium | reverse complement strand
GTGCCGGTGATACGCAGGCAATATTCGTAACGCACATCTTCGGCCGCCGCGAACGCGGCAGCATTCTCAGGCTCGACCACGATCTGCACGACGCCTTCGTGATCGCGCAGATCGATGAAGATCACGCCGCCGTGATCGCGGCGCGTGTCGACCCAGCCACACAGCACGATTTCTTTATCGACCAAGGCCTCGTCGACCAGACCGCAAAACTGCGAACGCATACCCAAGAATTTCTCCGCTTTCGATTCTGACATCCGGTTGTGCCGCGCCGATCGCCCCCCATGGCGCGTCGGAACGGCTCCGGGAACCCCGGCCGCGCATCCTACGAAGGTTTTTGCTGCACTGCAAACAAAACACCCGCCGTGCGGCGGGTGTTTCGTGAAGGTGCGGCAATAGATCGCCGCTTTCCAGCCCTCGCCATCACGAATGATGGCAGAAACGGCTTTTAGCGCCAGCGCCTGTCAATCAGGAATTGCGCGCTGCAGCCCTGGTCGACCCAAACGCCGCCACGGTTCCAGCCCCAGGTCTGGCCCTCGATGCAAGCCGCATTGGAGGTCTGTCGCGCGATACGCACGCGTCCACCGCCACCGACATCGACGGCGCAGAAGTTGTAGCGGAATTGCGGACTACCGCAGGCGATCTCGAAGCGATTGTCCCAGCCCGGACCCGGCTGCCAGTAGCCTGGCCCGCCGCCGCCGCCGTAACCGCCGCCACCCGGGACGAACTCGGCAGCACAGCCACGGTCGACCCAGACGAAGCCGCCGCGCGGATCAAAGCCCCAAGTGCGACCACGAATGCATTGCGTATCGGAAAGCTGCCGAATCAGACGCGCATCGCGCCAGGGCACTTCGCAGCGCTGGTAGTTGTAGCCGCTGCTCCTGCATTCGATTGCGCCACCGCCGCCGCCGCCGTAGGGCTGCGCCTGCGCCGCAGCAGTGGCGAGGAGACCCGCGATCAAGGTAGAAACGAAAGCCAATACCCGAATGTACATAGTGCACTCCCTCCGATTGACCGACGGTGAGTTTACCTTAACCACATTCGCTGAAACGCCACAGCCAACCCGCGTTTAGCCTGCAGCAGGGATCGGCTCAGCCGGGGTTCACCGCTGGGCTGACGGCCTTGGGTTTGGCCGATTCCTTGGGCTTCGATGTAGCGCGGGCGATCCTGGATTT
>VBNZ01000075.1:20122-20671 GCA_005877675.1 Gammaproteobacteria bacterium | reverse complement strand
CTTGGAATCATCGAAGCGGGTGGCTTACGCCAGCGCCTTGATATGCGCCGACAGACGCGCCTTATGACGCGACGCCTTGTTCTTGTGGATCAAGTTGCGGCTCGCGGAACGATCGAGCACCGGCTCGGCGGCCTTGTAGGCGGCTTCGGCGCCGGCCTTGTCTTTCGCGGCGATTGCGTTGACGACCTTCTTCACTGCGGTGCGCAGCGCCGAGCGCGCGCTCGAATTGCGGGCGTTGCGCTTGACGGCCTGACGCGCACGCTTCTTCGCGGATTTGATGTTTGCCAAGGTAAAACTCCAGACGTAATTGGAACTATTGTTGTGGTGAGACCCGCGAAAGATGCAGTGAAAATCGGGGGCGGAAAAAGGGGCGTAATTGTAAGTGGGACGGTGGGTTGCGTCAATGCTGAATGCCGGGACCCGGGACTCGGGGCTCGGGACTCGCAGGATCAACGGCATCCCCGGCATGCCAGCCGTCCTTCTGATCGATTGCGGAGCACAGGTCGGCGCTCAAGGTTTTCCCGAGTCCCGAGTCCCGAGTCCCGAGTC
>VBNZ01000075.1:18403-20111 GCA_005877675.1 Gammaproteobacteria bacterium | reverse complement strand
ACCTTCGTCTCGCGCCTGCTCGGCCTCGTGCGCGAGCAGGTGATTGCAGGCGTGTTTGGCGCGAACTGGATGACAGATGCGTTCCTCGTCGCCTTTCGCATTCCGAATTTCATGCGCCGCCTGTTCGCCGAAGGCTCGTTCTCGACCGCTTTCGTGCCGGTGCTGACCGAGGTCAAGGAAAAGCGCTCGCACGCCGAATTGCGCGAACTCGTAAGCCGCACCATGGGCACCCTCGGCGGTGTGTTACTGATCGTGACGGCGCTCGGCGTATTCGGCGCGGATCTGCTCACCGCCGCGTTCGCGCCCGGTGCGCTGATCGAGCAGCCGGAGAAATTTCGCCTTACGGCCGATCTGCTGCGCATCACGTTTCCGTTTCTGATGCTCGTCTCGCTGACCGCGCTCGCGGGCGGCGTGCTCAACAGCTTCCACAAGTTTGCGCTGCCGGCGGTGACGCCGGTGGTGTTGAATATCTGCATGATTGCCGCGGCATTCTGGCTCGCGCCGCGGCTCGCGGTACCGATCAGTGCGCTCGCGTGGGCCGTGCTGATTGCGGGCGTGCTGCAACTGCTGCTGCAGTTGCCGGCACTGCACGGTCTGCGCCTGCTTGCGCTGCCGCGCTGGGGCTGGCCGCATCCTGAGGTGCGGCGCATTCTGCGCCTGATGATTCCGACGCTGTTCGGTTCCTCGGTCGCGCAAGTCAATCTGCTGCTCGATACGCTGATCGCATCGTTCCTGATCGTCGGCTCGCAGAGCTGGCTCGGCTATTCCGATCGACTGCTCGAATTCCAGCCTGTCGCGCCATCACATCAACACCGATGCGCAAGGGTTTTCGCGCGCGCTCGACTGGGGCCTGCGCACGACGTTGCTGATTTCGATCCCGGCGATGCTCGGCCTTGTGCTGCTGGCGCAGCCGATCGTTGCGACGCTGTTCCAGCACGGTCGCTTTACTGCGCACGATGTCGAGATGGTTGGTTTGAGCCTCGCCGCGCTGAGTTTCGGTTTGCCCGCATTTGCCCTGGTCAAGGTTCTCGCGCCCGCGTTCTACGCGCGCCAGGATACGAAAACGCCGGTGCGCGCAGGTGTGGCAGCGATGATCGCGAACATGGGCTTGAACCTGCTGTTCGTCGGTGGCCTGTTCGTGCTATGGCGCGGCAACGCTGCAAGCGACGGCGATTTGTTGGCGCGCGTCGCCGCGATTCCGGGCCTGCACACAGGCATCGCGCTCGCGAGCAGTGTGGCTAGTTATCTCAACCTGTGGCTGCTGTGGCGTGCACTAGTGCGCGACGGCATCTATCAGCGCGAGCCTGGCTGGGCGACGCATCTGCGGCGCCTCGCTTTTGCATGCGCAGCGATGGTTGTGGCGGTGGCCGCCGGGCTGTACCTGTGGCCGGACTGGACTACGGCACCGATACTTCAGCGCGCGCTGCATCTCGCCGCGATCATCGCGGCGGCGGGTATCGTCTACACAGGCGCTCTGTATGCAGGTGGCCTGCGATTGCGCGATCTGCGCGGCGTTTGAGCCCGGAAAATCCGACTTTGTGCGTTGCAGCGCAACCGCTATACTCGCTGCGATGAGTCGCGTATCGAGGGACGTCGCCGGGCCGGTTCTGGCGCCGCGCGGCAGCGTGGTTTGCATCGGCGCTTTCGATGGCATGCATCTGGGCCATCGCGCCGTGCTCGCGCGCGCGTGCGAACGTGCGCGCGCAGC
>VBNZ01000075.1:17689-18397 GCA_005877675.1 Gammaproteobacteria bacterium | reverse complement strand
GGCTTCGATCGCGGTGAGCTTCGAACCCTTGCCGCGCGAATTTTTTGCGCATGCGCGCAAGGTGCCGCGACTGTCGAGCACGCGCGAGAAGATTGCGCAGTTCGGCCAAGCGCAGGTCGATCACGTATTGTTGCTGCGGTTCAATGCGGCACTGTCGGCGATGCCGGCGCAGGAGTTCGTCGAGCGCGTGCTGGTCGCGCGCTTGAATGCGAAGGAAGTGTGGGTGGGCGAGGGCTTTCGTTTCGGCCATGCGCGCAATGGAGATCTCGCGCTGCTGCAGCGTCTCGGGCGCGAGCACGGTTTCAGCGCGAACGCGCTGGCGCCGGTGGTCGTCGAAGGCGAGCGTGTGTCGAGTTCGGCAATCCGCGAGGCGCTCGCCGGCGGCAGTTTTGCAGTTGCGGCGCACTGGCTCGGTCGGCCGTTCGCGATCGGCGGTCACGTCGTGCGCGGTCAGCAGCTCGGACGCAAGCTCGGTTATCCGACTGCGAATCTGCGTCTGGGCCGGCGTACCTCGCCGGTCGAAGGCATTTTTGCGGTGCGCGTGCTGGATGTAGGCGCCGTGCCGATGCCCGGCGTGGCGAGTCTGGGCATTCGTCCGGCCGTCAACGGCAAGGAGCCGCTGCTCGAAGCGCACCTGTTCGACTTCGACGGCGATCTTTACGGAAAACGTATAGAAGTGGAATTTGTGGAAAAGTTGCGCGACGAGGA
>VBNZ01000075.1:11057-17652 GCA_005877675.1 Gammaproteobacteria bacterium | reverse complement strand
GATGGTGAGACAGATCGACCGTGACGCAGCCGCGGCACGGCAAATTTTAGGCTGCAGCACGATGGCGGCAGTCGGAGCGAAGACGTGAGTATCGACTACAAGAGCACTATCAACCTGCCACAAACCGATTTTGCAATGAAGGCCGATCTCGCCAAGCGCGAGCCGGCAATGCTGGCGGAGTGGGAAAAATCCGACCGTTACGGCGAGATCCAGAAGCACACGGCAAACCGTGAGCATGCCTTCATCCTGCACGATGGCCCGCCGTACGCCAACGGCGCGATCCATCTCGGCCACGCGGTCAACAAGATTCTCAAGGATATCGTCGTCAAGTCCAAGCTGATGGCGGGTCTGCGCTCGCCTTATGTGCCGGGCTGGGATTGCCACGGCCTGCCGATCGAAGTCGCGGTCGAGAAGAAAGTCGGCAAGGTCGGCCAGAAGGTCGATGCGGCCGAATTCCGCAAGCTGTGCCGCGAGTACGCGCTCAAGCAGATCGATTTGCAACGCGCCGACTTCAAGCGTCTGGGGGTGCTCGGCGACTGGGAAAACCCATACCGCACGCTCGATTTCAAATACGAAGCCGACGAGATCCGCGCGCTGGCCAAGGTCGTTGCGAATGGCCATCTCGTGCGTGGCGACAAGCCGGTGTACTGGTGCTTCGACTGCGGCTCGGCGTTGGCTGAGGCGGAGATCGAATATCAGGACAAGGTCTCGCCCGCGATCGACGTCGCCTACGATGCACTCGATCCGAAGGCGCTCGCGGCGAAATTCGGCGCGGCGGTGGGCGATGGCGATATCGTCGCCGTGCCGATCTGGACGACGACGCCATGGACGTTGCCTGCGAGCGTGGCAGTCACGCTTGGGCCGGACATCGAATACGTGTTGTTCGAAGGTCCGGCGCGCAACGGCAAGCGTGTACTGCTCGTCGTCGCCGAAGCGTTGCTCGAAAAAGCGAGCAAGCGCTATGGCGTGGAAAGTGCCACGCCGTTGGGACGGATCAAGGGCGCCGGGCTCGACCTGATCAAATTGCAGCACCCTTTCTATCAGCGCGAGATCCCGCTCATCGTCGGCGACCACGTCACGACCGAAGACGGCACCGGCGCGGTGCACACCGCGCCGAGTCACGGCATGGAAGACTTCACCGTCGCGCGCGAATACGGCATCGCAGCGATCAATCCGCTCGGGCCGAACGGCGTCTACACGCCGGATACGGAAATTTTTGCGGGCCAGTTCATCTGGAAAGCCAACGACACGATTGTGGACCTGCTGCGCGAGCGCGGCGTGCTGCTCGCCGCCGAGAAGATCACGCATAGCTATCCGCACTGCTGGCGCCATCGCACGCCCGTGGTGTTCCGTGCCACGCCGCAATGGTTTATCGGCATGCAAACCGCGGGCCTGCGCACAGGTGCGCTCGAGGCGATCCGCGAAGACGTCGATTGGTATCCGGCGTGGGGTGAGGAGCGCATCTACGGCATGATCAAAGATCGTCCCGACTGGTGTATCTCACGCCAGCGTACCTGGGGTGTGCCGATCGCGCTATTTGTACACAAATCCACTAGTGAACCGCATCCGCGCAGCGTCGAACTGATGGAGCAGGTCGCGCAGCGCGTCGAGAAGGAAGGCGCCGATGCGTGGTACGCGCTCGATCCGCGCGAACTGCTTGGCGCCGAAGCCGACGACTACGTCAAGGTCACCGATATTCTCGATGTCTGGTTCGATTCGGGCGTGTCGCATTACTGCGTGCTCGATCAGCGTGCAAATCTCGCACACGTCGTGCTCAATAGAAACAGCGGCGACAAGGTGATGTATCTCGAGGGCTCCGATCAGCATCGCGGTTGGTTCCACTCCTCGCTGCTGACTTCGGTCGCGATGCACGGTCGCGCGCCCTACGATGAGGTGCTTACTCACGGCTTCACCGTCGATGCGCAGGGCCGCAAGATGTCGAAGTCGCTCGGCAACGGCATCGAGCCGCAGGACGTAATGAAGAACTACGGCGCCGATATTCTGCGCCTGTGGATCGCATCGGCCGACTATCGCAACGAGATGGCGTTGTCGGACGAGATATTGAAGCGCGTCGCCGATGCGTATCGGCGTATCCGCAACACTGCGCGCTTCCTGCTCGGCAATCTCGCCGGTTTCGATCCGACGCAGCACCTCGTGCCGGTCGAAAAATCGCTGCTGGCCGATCAATGGGCGGTGCAGCAGGCTTACGACGTGCAGCAGGCGGTGATCGCCGCCTACGCGCGCTACGACTATCCCGATATCGTGCAGCGCATCCAGAATTTCTGCACCAACGAGCTCGGCTCGCTTTATCTGGATATAACCAAAGACCGCCTCTACACGATGCAGCCGGATAGTCACGGCCGGCGCAGCGCGCAGAGCGCGATGTATCGCATCCTCGAAGCACTGGTGCGCTGGCTCGCGCCGGTTCTGTCGTTCACCGCGGAGGAAATTTGGCCGAATATTCCGGGCAAGCGCGAGGCCTCGGTATTGTTCGAAACGTTCTATGACGGACTTGTGGCGTCGCAGGGGTCGCCCGAGCAGCGCAAATTCTGGGGCGATCTGCTCACGATCCGCGCTGGCACGGCAAAGCTGCTCGAAGGCATGCGCAATGCCGGCGATATTGGGTCTGCGCTCGAAGCAGAGGTGACGCTGTACGCCGATCCGGCACTGCATGCGCGCCTGGTGCCGGTAGCTGACGAGCTGCGTTTCTTCTTCATCACCTCGGGCCTGCACCTCGCCGATGCGACGACGAAGCCGGCCGATGCACAAAGTGTCGAAGTAGACAATGCGACATTGTGGATTTCCGCACGAGTCAGCGGAAACAAAAAATGTATCCGCTGCTGGCACTACCGCGCCGATGTGGGCACGCATCCGGAGCATGTGGAAATCTGCGGGCGCTGTGTGTCGAATCTGCCGGATGGTCCGGGCGAACAGCGGCTGTACTTCTGATGTCGTCGTCGTCACAAGTCCCGACCGGCGCGACCGCACTGCCTTGGTTAGCCCTGTCGCTTGCAGTGATTGCGCTCGATCAACTGACCAAGTACATCGCGCTGCAAACTCTGCAGCCATACGCGCCACATGCGGTGATTCCTGGTCTGCTCAATTGGACGCTCGCGTTCAACACCGGCGCCGCTTTCAGCTTTCTGAATGACAAAAGTGGCTGGCAGCGCTGGCTGTTCAGCGCGTTGGCGGTGATTGTCAGCGCGGCGCTGATGCGCTGGCTAGCCAAGATTCCGCGCGGCGACTGGCGCAATGCGTTGCCCGTTGCGCTGGTGATCGGCGGTGCGCTGGGCAATCTGATCGACCGCCTGCGCTTCGGTCGCGTCACGGATTTTATAGAAGTATATTGGCGCGACTGGTCGTTTCCCGCATTCAATGTCGCGGACTCGGCGATCACGATCGGCGCTGTTCTGCTGCTGTGGTTCGGGCTGTTTGCGCGAAACAAGTCCGTTTGATTTTTCTCGTCATTCCCGCGTGCTGTCAGCTGGAATCCAGCGGCTTTGCTCTTGGATATTCGGGAAAATGAAAGGCACTGGATTCCGGCTTTCGCGGGAATGACATCCTTCCAAATAGCTCCGCGCTTCAGGAAACGCGCGATATAATTCGAACATGGAAATTCTGCTCGCCAATCCCCGCGGTTTCTGCGCCGGTGTCGACCGTGCGATCGAAATCGTCGAGCGCGCACTCGAATCGTTCGGTGCGCCGATCTATGTGCGCCATGAAGTCGTGCACAACAAATTCGTGGTCGACGGCCTGCGCGCACGCGGCGCGATCTTCGTCGATGAACTCGCAGAGGTACCCGATGGCGCCACCGTGATCTTCAGCGCACACGGCGTATCGCAGGCGGTGCGCGCGCAGGCGCGTACGCGCGATCTGCGCGTATTCGATGCAACCTGTCCGCTGGTGACCAAAGTTCATATCGAAGTCGCGCGCTACGCCAAGAGCGGCTACGACGTCGTGCTGATCGGCCACGCTGGACATCCGGAAGTCGAAGGCACACTCGGGCAATGGGTCGCCGCGGACGCGACCGGTCAGATTCATCTCGTCGAAACGCCAAATGATGTTGCGCACCTCACGCCGAAGAATCCCGAGAAGATCGCCTACGTCACGCAGACCACGCTGTCCGTCGACGACACCAAAGCCGTGATCGAAGCGCTGCGTGCGAAATTCCCCGCCGTCGCCGGCCCGCGCCACGACGATATCTGCTATGCGACCCAGAACCGCCAGGATGCGGTGCGCAAGCTCGGCCAGCAGTGTGATCTGGTACTCGTTGTCGGTTCGCCCAACAGTTCCAATTCCAACCGTCTGCGCGAACTCGCCCAGAAGCAGGGCGTGCCGGCGCATCTGATCGACGGCGCCGACGACATCGACCGCACATGGCTTGAGGGCAAGGTGCGGGTGGGGGTTACGGCCGGCGCCTCCGCACCCGAAAGTCTGGTGCAGGGCGTTGTCGCGCGCCTGCGTGTATGGGGTGGGGTGGATGCGCGCGAACTCGCCGGCGATCCGGAGAACGTGACGTTTGCGCTGCCGAAGGAGCTGCGCGTGGTTGTTCTTGACTGAGCCGCCTATCCGCAAAACCCGTCGAACTATTTCGCCCAGCAATCCACCGGCGACTTGGTAACTGTTCCGGCCGCGAGCGCATAGCTCAAGGTGCCGCAAGTCGTACCAAAGGACTTATCGTTCGCTTGACTGCCAACCGGGGCCGCGCTGATCGTGTATCCGGTTGCGCTCGCACCCGCAATACTCAGCGTGTAATAAGACGACGTGTAAGGATTGCCGCCCAAGGTTACCGAGGACGAGCACCCTGTCGTGGTCGCTGTCCAATCGGCTGCGGCGCTCACGCTCTTATAACTGGCGCAATCGCCACGAACCCGTTCTTCGGCAAGAGCGACGGCTTGTATCGCAGCCTCAACCTCAGAGCGCCGCGATTTTCTGACTTGGTTGAAGTAAGAGGGGAGAGCGATAGCCGCAAGAATGGCAATGACCGCAACAACGATCATCAATTCGAGCAGAGTAAAACCACGAGACTTGATCACGAGCAACCCCCTATTTCCCTCGGGATAGGCTGGGATACTAATGTCCGCTCTGCGCGCCGTCCAGCCGGATAACCGGAAATTCACGCCGCTAGTCGGCTTCGCGGGATTTTTTGTTGAACGCGACACTAGAATCCCTGACCTAGTCTCATGGGACAGCCGGGGATGGCGATGCGATCCGGAAAACAAACGGGCTTCACCCTGATCGAATTGATGGTTACGCTCGCCGTGGCCGCAGTGCTCGCGTTCGTTGCCGCACCGACGATCAATGACTTGATCATTAAGTCACGCTTGCGCGGCGCGACCGACGACGTCGTCAACCTGCTCAACGCTTCGCGCGTAAATTCCGTGAAGCTGCAGCGACAGATCAACGTGTCCGTGGACGCGTCGTCGTGGTGCGCCGGCGCGATGACTGAAGCCGGGCCAACTGCCGGGAGCGGTAACGCGATGAGTTTGGCGACCAATGTTTGCGATTGCACGCTTACCAGCGGCAGTACCGCATGCATGGTCGACAACCAGCTCACCGCGGTCACCTCCAGTGGCTATTCCGGAGTGACAGTGAGTTCTGTGAGCAACAGCAACATCGCCAAATCGGACGGTGGGGTTACTTTCAATCCCAAATTGGGCGCCTTTACCGATTCATCCGGGAACCGATCACGCTGGTTTCGGGCAAGTTTTCCACGCAAGTGACGGTTTCACCGCTCGGTCAAACCCAAGTGTGCGTTCCAAGCACCAGTCCATTTGTTTCGGGGTATCCGTCATGCTGAGCATGCCTAGCCGATTGGGCGGAAAGGCTGCCATACGCGGCTTTTCCTTGATCGAGATGCTGATCGCGATTGTGATCGGCCTGATTGTCGTGGCGGGTGCCGTGGTGCTGATTCTTTCGATCAACCAGGCAAATTCGCAGACGATCCAGTACACCCGCGTGAATCAGGAATTGCGCTCGCTCGCTGACGTGATAACGAACGAGATCAAGCGCACGCGTCGCCTGCATGATCCGATCTCAAGCGTCTCGCAGGGCTCGACTGTGAACGGGCCCGTCGATCTGGTCGATGCGTCGGCGGGCAACTGCATCCTCTACGGCTATCAGGACACAACGATCAACGATCCGAGCTCATCGGCCGATGCGGTGAACAATTACCGAGTGATCAGCTTCAATAGTTCGAGCGTGAAGATTTACAGCACCACCGACGCGACGAAGTGGACGTGCGCAAATGCCAATGCCTCCGGCACGGCGCTTAATTCGCCACAAATCAAAATCACCAGTTTGACGTTCAGTTGTCCAACGGGCATGGGCACAACCGCTGCCAAGGAAGTCTGTAACGAAATAGATCTGACGATCCAGGGGCAGCTGACCACCGGCGAATTGGGTGACAAATCTGGATTCAATTCGATCACACGTTCCTATACCCAACCCATCTACATACGTTCCGGTGCAGTAAAGACCAGCTGACGGAACTGTTTGAGGATTCGCCATGAATCGAATCGATCGCAGGAAACAAATGATGCCGCACGGACAGCGCGGAACTACGCTGATCATCGCCCTGGTGCTGGTTCTGCTC
>VBNZ01000075.1:5135-11048 GCA_005877675.1 Gammaproteobacteria bacterium | reverse complement strand
TCGTTGCTCGCGCTGTTCGCGGTAAACGTGGGCCTTTTCGAGCAGCGCGCTTCGGCTGCCGATGTGCGCGCGCGCCTCGTACAGCAGGCAGCGGAAGCAGCGCTATCGCAGGGCATGGAGTACATCAAGCTCAACGAAACGACTGTGTTAGATCCAACCAACACGGCACTTTGGGCGCAATGTACGGATACGGATACGTCGTTCCCATGCGGCTCCATGCCGCGCTGTGCGACGGGGGCCGGAACAACAACCTGCGCCCCGGATTCACTGGGCGTATCCACCGTGCGTAGAAGCAATATGTATTACTACATCGGTGGCGCCGGATACGACGTCAACGGCAACACCAGTACCGGCGACACATTGGACAAGCGTTCGCTGCCGCTCGATAGGTTGATCAACTCCACATCGACATCAGGCGCGACGGTCAGCAACGGGTATACCGTCAACTACGGCGTGGGCGCGTTATTGTGCCTGGTTAAAAAAACAGTGCCGACGACGACCGTTCCAACGCCACCCACGGAGTGCACATCCGATCCGACCAAGGCATCGAATGTAAAGATCGTCACGCTGGTGGGCACGGCCGCTATACCCTCTGAGAGCGCGAGCACCACGCTGTCCACGATGATGGGTGTGAGTACGTCGATCAATGCGCCAGCCAATGCGCCGCCTATCATGGCGAGTGGAACGATCGACGCGACCGGTAACCTGCAGATCGTAACGAACGCGAATTCGGGTGGCCCCGGGGTACCGATTTCGGTATGGACGCGTCTCGACGCATCCAAGACCGGCACGCCCAATACCTGCTATCTCGACGGTTTTATCCGCGATCAGAAAGGAAACGCCACGCCGATTTACGAGGGATCGAAGACCAAGATCATCACTTGCGACACCTGCAATTGCACGTCATCGCTTTCGTACACGGATTCGGGCAACAAGCAGCAGCAGGGCATCGATATTCTTGATGTCGATGCGACCGTTCAATGCACGAGTACCGTAACAACTTCTTGCAAACCGAATCTCAATGTTCAGCAAGGGGAGTTTCCCTGCGATTTGTTCAACTACGTGTTTCCGCAGCAAGCCTGGCAGGACAACGATTCAGATGGATTCTGCGAATCCCGCATGCGGGGAAGCTACAAAGGCGTGACGATGGGCGCGGATGAGGCGTATCTGTATCAAAAAGCGACGTTCATCATACCAACCACAACCAATGCCGCCGCCGCGTATCTGTCGGGCGATCCGCGAATAACGACTTGTGCGGCTGTCTTGAACGATTCCGTGAGCACTTCGCGTCTTAAGGGCAGCGCATATGGCATTGTCTGGGATCAACAGGGCTGTGGCATCGGCAGCAATAAGCAGGTGGGCACTGTCGACAATCCTGTGTTGTTGGTCGAGGACGGGTCAACGACGATGCAGGGGCGGTTATTCGGGATGCTATATGTGCGGCCGGCCTATTACGGCGATCCGGGTAACCCGAGTACGCAAAAACTCGATCCGACCACAGGAGCTTCAAGCACCGTTGGCGGCACATTCAACTCCGATGCGGGAGCGGCGGTCTACGGCGCCGTGATCGTGCACGGCACGGTGAGCAAAATCAACGGTACCTCTTCGATCATCTACTCGGGCCAGGTATTGAACAACCTCGCCGGCGAAGCCCAGCTTAACCTTGCCAGTTCGGTTCCAGGCGCCTGGACTGACCGGTTTGCGTATTGACGGAGACGATGCCATGAAGCTCATTCGTGCAGGACATGTTGTGGCCCGTCGCAGTCGCGGTTTTTCGATGATCGACGTGCTGGTAGCGATCGTAGTGCTGGCGACCGGATTGCTTGCGCTCGCTGCGTTGCAAGGCGCGGTGACGCGTAACGCGTCCGACGCACGTGCTCGCGGCCAGGTAGCGGCTTACGCCGAGGGGCTCATTGATCAGTTGCGTGCCTCCGGGTTTACCGGAATCACCGACGGCACGACGACGATCACGGCTTCCAGCGGGACTACCGCGCAGAAGGCGGCGGCTACCGCTTTGCAAAATGCGGTCGGAATCAGCGGCGTGTCTACCGCCATAGGCGTATCCCATTATTACGGGAGCGGCACGGGTTTCTCGACCACTAAACCCACCGATTATCTCAGCGGTTCAACTCCTGAATATAAGGAGATGAATGTGACGACATCGTGGACGGATGCTCTTGGCCAGTCGCGCAGTTTGAAGCTGTCGACGATCGCCGGCATTACATCGGTCGATCAGAACAATGGCCTCGATACGGCAAATCCATTGTCAACGTCGAGTACGATCACTCCGACCGTTCACCAGTTCCGTCCTGATTACACACCTGGCGTGATACCGATCGCGATCGATCCGAACGCCAGTACCGCAGCGACCAACCCAAAGCCCGAGATCCTCGGTACGAAGACCCAGACGCTTGCAGGCGTATCGTTCAACGTGCTCACGTACAACAATCCAACGACGGTCAATGGCAACGCCAATCAGGTGCAGATTCAGCAGCAAGTGGACACGCGCGTAGTCGGCTGCCGTTGCAAGTACGGCGCAGGCGTGACCGATACGACGAACGTGTTTGCGCAGCCGTTTCGTCCCACCTATTG
Organism: Gammaproteobacteria bacterium; assembly: GCA_005877675.1. Lineage (GTDB taxonomy): Bacteria > Pseudomonadota > Gammaproteobacteria > Xanthomonadales > Rhodanobacteraceae > Rudaea. Next base: position 8,456 of record VBNZ01000075.1, on the reverse strand, counting down.
GAACGGCACGCAATATTCCACGCCTGCAAAAACCAGCTTCAATTTTACCAACCTGGGAGCTGACTCGGCGTACAGTGCAACGCAGGATGAGTTCTGCGACATCTGCTGCCGTGATCGCAACGATACGACCAGCGATGCCGTCGTGGATACGACGGCCGGAAAGGACGGCGTGCTGTTCAATCCGTGGAACACCGATTATGACCATTGGGGTTACGACTCCAGCAATCAGCTGACAACAGTCGCCGCCGCGCCTTCCACGAGTGGCAGCACGGCATTCAATTCCAGCACGGCGAGCTACGTCAATGCATGTCGTCTGATTCGCGTCAACGGTCAATATTCCGTTGCGACGGACATGCAGGATTATTTCTTTGGCCTCCTTGCAACCGATACGGCGGCCAATGCCAAAGTGCCTACGGATTCGACCTCGAGCAATACCGCGAGCAGTCCGACACCTACTTCGACCGCGAAGACCAACTACTCCACTTTCGTTACTACGTACCTGGGTGAGAAACTTACGGGTACATCGACCGTGATTACAGCGAGCAGCTTTCCATTCGATCTTCCCGCGAACGGCTCGCCGACGGCAAAAAGTGGTGGCACGCTCACCGATGCTGCCGCGCTCTGGGCAAGCAAAGGGTTGAACTCACCGACGAATATCGATATCACTTACACCACTTCGCCTACAGACTATCGCTATCTGCACGCGCGAGGGTTCTATATCGACCATCTTGAACCGTTGGCGGTGCAGACCATCAACAAAGCCATAGCGAACTGCACCATCACTACCGGCAATACACTCAACGATTGCGTGTTTCCGTTTGTGCCGTTTACGACGATCAATCTTACGGAGTTGGCAGCATGGGGTACGGACTCCGGCGGCGCTAGAATCATAACGGTTTCAAACAATGCAGTTACCGGTGTTGCCACCGATGGCGCGCCGCTGCGTGGCGCGGTGAATGCGCTCTCGACGGCTGCAAACAACGATAGTGGCAATGCCCACGCGACAATGGGTTTCTCGAATTCGGCCGTGACCGGCGTGCTGAGTAATGCGTCAATCAACACCGAGGATCAAAGTGCGCTTACGGCGCCACAGCAATTCACCTTCAAAAACAATAACTCCGGCGGTGGTGGCAACGGCAATGGCAATCCCGTTTATTTTGATTTTGCCTTGTCGGGATTGCCGCAGATCGCTCAATACGGCTCTACTTCGGCGCCTACGATTACCTGGGCAGGCACTACGACACTAGGAACCACCAGCAGCGGAACGACGAGCACGTGTCAAACCGGTTCGAGCGGCAGCTATGTGATCGTGTACACCGTTGTCGGCAACACCCACAACAACAGCGCCGGTGGGACTGGACGTGACCGTGGCAAATTACAACGCGCAGGTCAAAGGCAGTGCGACTACAGGCGGCAACGTTACCGGCTGCACCGGCGAAGTACAAACGCAATGCAAGGTCTACACACCTAGCAGCATTACGTTGGGCAGCAACACGTTGAATGCTTCAAACCTTTCCATTTCCACCTCGGATTCCAAGGGGTTGAAGGTAAGCAGTGTAATTACCGTGCCTATTGCCAACGCGTCGCCGGTTTTTGCCGGGTTTTCGAGCACCACTTTGAGTAGCCCGGATAAGCTTACGATTACGTTTGCACAGGACTCGGCGAACAGTTACACCGTCGCGGGTACTTGTGGTGGCTGTAATAACAATGGCAAGAACTGCACCTATACCGCGGGTACCTGCACACAATAAGCGCGTTCAGCAAGAAGCCCGCCAAGCTTTGGCGGGCTTCCAAAGACATTAGATTCCCGCGCACGCATCAGCGACATAGGCAGCATCCGGTGTAGTCGAATGCAAATTGCCGTTGTTGGCCATCGCATACGCTGTCGCCTTCGTCGACCCGCGCCCGTCGCATAGCGTAAAGGTTGCGTTACTGCCGGCGTTGCCGCCACTGGGCTGAAAACGGATGCGCGTGCGCCCCGCGCTGGTGACCAAGTGAACCTTGGGCGCCAGCGCCTGCTGGCGCAGCAGGATCGGCTCGTCGCTTGTACGGTCGCTGCCGCTATGCGTGGCTGCGAAGGCTATCCAGCCGCTTTCCCAGTGGTCGCCAGCGCTGCAGCTCGCACCATCGCGGCTTGGGCAGAGCACGACATCGACAGCAAGATTAGCCGCGCTACTGCGCGCGCGCGTGAGCGCAGCAATCAGGCTGCTCAATCCGCTGCTGCTGTGGGCGGCTTGCACCGCCGCCGAGACACTGCTGCTCGCAAATCCCGCGAGCATGGCCACGATGGCCACGGCGAACATAGTCTCCACCAGTGTCAAGCCGCTTTGCTTCGTTTTAGGCAATATGTGCATCGCGATCCCCTCCAATTGATGCCAGCCATGCTAGGCGGCGACAGGGCAGGGGCGGGATCGGCGGATGCCGCGTTGTCGTGTAAGAAAATTCCGCTATCCGAGGTCGGCTTGGCGGCGGGCCAGTTGGCTTGAACGCCATCCTCCCGTATAATCGCGCACCCCGCCGGGGTAGCTCAGTTGGTAGAGCAACGCATTCGTAATGCGTGGGTCGGGGGTTCGATTCCCTTCTCCGGCACCACGGTTCGATTCAGGTCGGGCGGTTAGCTCAGCGGTAGAGCATTGCCTTCACACGGCAAGGGTCGCAGGTTCGATCCCTGCACCGCCCACCAACGATGAGTCACATATGAAAGCCGGCGCAAGCCGGTTTTTATTTGCGCGCCGTATTTGTCTTTGCCATTGATCGCTCATCCAAGCGAGCGCTGGGCTTCAGTTCTGCTCGCGCTGGCGAATACCGCGATCGATTACATGCAGTGCGTACGCGCAGCACGCGCATTCGGCGTGAGTACGCTAGCGCCGCAACATCCGCTTGAGCGCGTCCGTCATCATCGACAACGACGTCTTCACCGCATCCACCGACCAGTCGAGGATACGCCGCTCGTCGACGCCGCTGAACGCGCGCAGCACGTCGGGCATGCCGGTGATGGGGCGGTCGCGCAGCTTTGCAACGGCCTGCGCGCGCTTGCCGATCGCATAGGTCACGCTCGCATTGCTTACGGCTGAGGAGACGATGCCGATGATCGGCAGGAAACGCAGTGCGACTGCGCTGCCGACGCGTCCCACGCCGCGCTTGATCACGCCGCGGATGATCGTGTCGCCGACGATGCTTGCACCGGTGCCCAGTGTCTGCACGCGGCGGACGAGTTCGGTGTGCAGCGGCTTGGGCAATTCGAGCGCGTAAAGCTTGAACGTGTCCTCGACCAGCTCGCGCTGAACATTCGAGAGGAATTTGGCATCGAGCACTTCGCCG
>VBNZ01000075.1:3217-5129 GCA_005877675.1 Gammaproteobacteria bacterium | reverse complement strand
CCACCCGGCCGAGGCCCGGTATCGCCTCGATCGCCGCAGTCAGTGCGCCGGTGATGGCCGCGCGCGTGCATTTGGTCCGCAGCAGCGCGACGAATTGCGCGTCGAGGTCGGCGCTGCGCACAGCCACGACCTCCTGACTCGACTTGCGAATCAACGGAGCATCCCCACTGGCAGGTTTCCGGCGCGGCATCGGCGCATGCTAGCGGAACTGCCGCACGCATCGCCAGCATCCGCAAAAGCGGCATTCCTGCGGTATTCTTGGCGGCCGACATCGAACCCATCCGCACATGTCCGAACCTGCTCGATCGCAACCGGATCAACACGACACTATTCGCGCCGTGGCCTACGCCGCCGGCGTGCTGCGCCTGCTCGATCAACGCGAACTGCCGTTCAAGGAAACGTTCATCGAGTGCCGCAATGCGCAGGATGTGACCGTGGCGATCCGCGACCTCGTCGTGCGCGGCGCGCCGGCGATCGGCATCGCGGCGGCATGGGGCGTGGTGCTGCAGGCCGGGTTGCTCGAAAGCGCAGGCGAGGCGATCAACTCCGCCTCGCTCGACAACGCGATCAACGGCCTCAACGCCGCGCGCCCGACCGCGGTCAATCTCGCCTGGGCGCTCGCGCGCATGCGCGCGGCGCTCGCGCGCGCGGGCGCGCGTGACGACGCGCTTGCGCTGCTCGCGCACGAGGCTCAGGCGATCCAGGACGAAGATCTCGCCGCGAACCGCCACATGGGCGAACTCGGCGCAAATTTGATGTCGCAGGGCAGTGGTGTGATGACCCACTGCAACACCGGCTCGCTTGCGACAGCGGGGTACGGTACCGCGCTCGGCGTGATCCGTGCCGGTTATACGAGTGGTAAAATTGCACAAGTATACGCAGGCGAAACGCGGCCCTGGCTGCAGGGGGCGCGCCTGACCATGTGGGAGCTCGTGCGCGACCGGATTCCGGCGAAGCTGATCGCCGACTCGGCCGCGGCGCATCTGATGAAATCCGGCGCAGTGCAGTGGGTGATCGTCGGTGCCGACCGCATCGCCGCCAACGGCGACACCGCGAACAAGATCGGCACCTACCAGCTCGCGATCGCGGCACGCCGGCACGGGGCGAAATTCATGGTCGTCGCGCCCTGGTCAACCGTCGATATGGCAACGCAGAAGGGCGACGATATCCATATCGAGCTGCGCGATCCTGCCGAGTTGCTCGGTGTCGCGGGCAAGCGCACTGTGGTCGATGGTGCGGACGCGTGGAATCCGGTTTTCGATGTCACGCCGGCCGAATTGATCGACTACATCGTGACCGAGCGTGGCGTGATCGAGAAACCGGATAGCGCACGCATGCAGCAGCTTGCGGCACACGGCTGATGCGCAGTTTCTGGTATTTCTGCATCGGCGGCGTGATCGGCTTTCTCGTCGATTACGGTGTGCTGCTGTTGCTCGTGGCGGGCTTCGCGCAAGATCGCTTCAGCGCGCGCATCGTATCGTTCCTGTGTGCGGCGACGGCAACCTGGATATTCAACCGTACCTATACTTTTCGCGGCCACGCGCGGCATTCGCTGTTCGGTGAATGGGCGCGCTATCTACTCGCGATGAGCGGCGGCTTCGGCTGCAACTATGCTGCGTATACGGCCATGGTGCTGACGTTTGATCTCGACAAGCAGTGGCTGGGCATCGCCGTTGCCGCGGGTTCGGTGGCAGGTCTGGGCGTCAATTACCTCGCTTCGCGCTATTGGATTTATCGCAAGACGCATCCTGCGGTGGCGCCGTCGCCTGCCGCTTCCGGCGAGCAATAAGATTTCTTCACGCAGCAAGAATCTTCAGGTGTGCAGCGGGAATCTTTGGTTGCGTAGGCGGCAAACAAAGCGGCTTTCGCTGCGTTTTGGCCATCTGCGTTTTGCACTGTCGCGCCGCAGCAT
>VBNZ01000075.1:0-3208 GCA_005877675.1 Gammaproteobacteria bacterium | reverse complement strand
AATAGCGCCTAAGTCAAGGCAAAATCACGCTTTTTTGGCCCCGGTTTCGGGACTGAAAAACGCCGCATTGTGATAGAATTGTGACTGTTCGCGCAGGCCGGTTTTTGCTACGCCGCGCGCCGCATACACATCGCACGAAACCAGGAAAAACTATCCGATGGCTGAGCTGGCCAAAGAAGTCATTCGCGTCAATATCGAAGACGAAATGCGGCAGAGTTATCTCGATTACGCGATGAGCGTAATCGTTGGCCGCGCCCTGCCGGATGTGCGCGACGGACTCAAGCCTGTGCATCGCCGCACCTTGTTCGGCATGTACGAAGCGAACAATGTCTGGAATCGCGCCTATGTGAAATGCGCGCGCATCGTCGGCGACGTGATGGGTAAATACCATCCGCACGGCGACTCCTCAATTTACGATGCGCTAGTGCGCATGGCGCAGGATTTTTCGCTGCGCTATCCGCTGGTCGATGGACAGGGCAACTTCGGCTCGGTTGACGGCGACAACGCCGCGGCGATGCGTTATACCGAGTGCCGCCTCGAGCGCCTCTCGTCCGACCTGCTCGCCGACATCGACAAGGAGACCGTCGATTTCCAGCTCAACTACGACGAGAAGGAACGCGAGCCTACGGTGCTGCCGGCGCGCGTCCCGAATCTGCTCGTCAACGGTTCGGCCGGCATCGCGGTCGGCATGGCGACCAACGTGCCGCCGCACAACCTGCGTGAAATCATCGACGCGACGATCGCGCTGATCGACACGCCGGAACTCGGCTTCGACGAACTGCTGCGCCTGGTGCCCGGTCCGGATTTTCCCACCAGCGGCATCATCAATGGCGCGGCGGGCATCATCGAAGCGTACAAAACCGGCCGCGGGCGCATTCTGGTGCGCGCCAGGGCGGAGATCGAAACCGACGACAACGGTCGCGAGACGATCATCGTCACCGAACTGCCGTATCAGGTGAACAAGAAGCGCCTGATTGAGGCGATCGCCGAACTGCACAAGGAAAAGAAGCTCGAAGGCATCTCGCCGGATGGCCTGCGCGACGAGTCCGACAAGGACGGCATGCGTATCGTCATCGAGGTGCGCAAGGACACGATGGCTCAACAATCTGTATCAGCAGACGCAGATGCAGGTCACGTTCGGCATCAACATGGTCGCACTCGTCGACGGCCAGCCGAAGCTGCTCAACCTCAAGCAAATCCTCGAAGCGTTCATCCGCCACCGCCGCGAAGTTGTCACGCGGCGCACGATATTTGAATTGCGCAAGGCACGCGACCGCGCGCATGTGCTGGAAGGCTTGACCGTCGCGCTCGCCAACATCGACGAGATGATCGAACTGATCAAGACCTCGGCATCGAGCGACATCGCCAGGGAGCGCATGCTGGCCAAACGCTGGGAGCCGGGCCTGGTGCGCAACCTGCTCGCGGCGGCGGGCGCGGATGCATCCAAGCCGGAGGACCTGGCGCCGAATGTGGGCTTGTCCGCGGATGGCTATCAACTCTCCGAAGTGCAGGCGCAACAGATTCTGGAAATGCGCCTCGCGCGCCTTACCGGCCTTGAGCAGGAAAAACTCACCGACGAATACAAGGAGCTGCTCGCCACGATCGCCGGGCTGATCGAGATTCTGATGAATCCGGATCGCCTGCTCGAAGTGATCCGCGGCGAACTGATGGCGATCCGGGAGCAATATGGCGACGAGCGCCGCACCGTGATCCAGCCGAGCCAGGAAGACCTCGACGTGCTCGACCTGATCGCGCCCGAAGATGTCGTCGTGACGTTGTCGCATGCGGGCTACGCCAAGCGCCAGCCGGTGAGCACATACCGCGCGCAGCGTCGTGGCGGCAAGGGCCGCATGGCGACCGCGATCAAGGAAGAGGATTTCGTCGAACGCCTGTGGGTGGTGAACACGCACGACACCCTGCTCACGTTCACGAGCCTGGGTCGCGTATATTGGCTAAAAGTATACAAAATTCCCGATGCAGGTCCAAACTCGCGCGGCCGACCGATCGTCAACCTGCTGCAGCTCGAAGAGGGCGAGAAGGTACAGGCGGTGCTGCCGGTGCGCGCCGATCTTATAAACAACGGTGCCGCGGATCGTTATGTGCTGTTCGCGACGCGCGACGGCACAGTGAAGAAGACGCCGCTGACCGAGTTTGCGTTCCAGTTGCAGAAGGGCAAGATCGCGATCGGCCTCGACGACGGCGACGCGCTGGTCGACGTGCAGCTCACCGACGGTGTGCGCGACGTGATGCTGTTCGCCTCGAACGGCAAGGCCGTGCGCTTTGCCGAGGACGAGGTGCGCTCGATGGGTCGCAACGCCGGCGGCGTGCGCGGTATTCGTTTAGCTGCGGATGCGGAAGTCGTGTCGCTGGTCGTGGTCGGCGGTGAAGGTGCCGAGAGACAGGGCGACATCCTTACGGCGACCGAGCGCGGCTTCGGCAAGCGCACCGAGCTCGTCGACTATCCGCGCAAGGGCCGCGGCACGCAGGGTGTGATCGCGATTCAGTGCTCCGAACGCAACGGCAATCTTGTCGGCGCGGTGCAGCTCGACGATGCGCACGAACTCATGCTGATTTCGAATCAGGGCACGCTCGTGCGCACGCGCGCGAGCGAGATCGCGCGCGTGGGACGCAATACGCAGGGCGTGACGCTGATCCGCCTGCCGGCGGAGGAAGCGCTCGTCGGCGTAGTCGGTATTGAGTCGCTTGGGACTGATGACGAGTTGCGTGCAGCTGGCGGTGACGCGGTTGAGGAAGCGCCGGCGGTGGAGTAACGCCGGTACTGCTGCGCGCAGTCTGTCATTCCGGGTGCCGCAAGGACGGAACCTCTTTGCTCGTCATTCCCGCGAAGGCGGGACTGCGGAGGCAGGATGCCGGAGCGAACATTCGCGCAGCGAATGGCCCGAAGGGCGTGCGACAGAAGTCGCGCGTAATCCAGCGCCTTTGCTTTGCCCTTGGAACAAGAACACGAGCTTCCACTCGCCTGCGGCGAGCGGGTCGCTCATCCTTCGCCCGTCACGCCCTGGCTCGTCACTCCCGCGAAAGGCCTTGGCTCGTCATTCCCGCGAAGGCGGGAATCCAGCGCCCTTGCTGTTGATCTTTGCGCTAGCGCCTCCCCTCGCATTTCTGCTTGCATCCCGCGAGATGCGCTCAAAGCAGAGCTTCCACTCGCCTACGGCGAGCGGGTCACTTTTCTTTGCTTGCACAAAGA
>VBNZ01000074.1 GCA_005877675.1 Gammaproteobacteria bacterium | reverse complement strand
CGATGCGCGCCTGAAGCTCATTGGCTTGATCGGTTGTGGCTGTTGCTGCCGCAGCCGACGGATTGCTTGCGGCAGTGCCGGGCTGCGGCTGCGGAACAACCGGCGGCGCCGGCGCCACCGGTTGCGGAGGCTTCAGACCACTACCTTTGGCGATGAGTTCCAATTCCGCCTCTTCACCGGCACTATTTTTGAAAACAGCCCCGCGCGGCTTGACTTTGACCAGGCTCCAGGCATTGAGATCGCCAGGCAGCGTGCCACCTTCCTTGACCGCGGTAGATTGGGTCTTGCCCTGCTCAACCACCATCGCGACATGTACCTTGGGCGTGATAATGACGCCGGTGAGCGTTACCGACAGCTTCGGAATCGGCTTGTCGCTCTGCGCAGACTCCGGCGGTGCCGGCGGGGTTGGCTTGCGATCCTCGTTGAACAGCGGCCGCGTGTGGATGCCAGCGTACTCGTTCCATGGCGGCAGCTTGAACGCTGCTTGCGCGCGAGACTCCTGCTGCAGTGTCGCCTCGTTCGTTCCCGCAGGCCACCAGCGATAGCCGCGACCGAAGCCGAACTGCAAAAGCAGCACCAGCAGTAGCAACATGCCGCAGACCGCGGCAAGCGCGAGCGTCAATTTCGATGCAAGGCGCGACTTCATCATAATTCGGGCGCCTTGGGCGGCTTGCCGCCCGGCTGGCGCAAGTAACCTGACAGCGTGAACTGTACGCCGAGCAGGGTTGCGGGTGTGGCGGCCTTTGCACCGGGCAGGAACATCGGCTGTTGCTTATAGATCACCAGCCGGTCGATAAACAGGTACGGATTGCCGGTCTCAAGTTCGTAAAAAATCTTGACCAGCGTCTCCGCCTCGCAGTTCATCACTACCGCCGCCGACACGCGCTGATACACATCTTTGTCGCGATTGGGGATCGAAGTCGGCGAGACGCCCTGAATGGCACAACGCGACCCTGCTTCGACGTTGCGCTCCTTGGCGCGTTTGAGACGCTCGGACAGATCCGAAAACGCGCTGGTCGCGTCCTCTTCGGCAAGAAACGCCTGATTGTCGCGCTCGAATGCGGCAACATCCTCCAGACGCTTCTCGATCTGCGGCCGCCGCCGGATCAGTTCGGAATAGCGATACTGCTGTTCGGCCAGATCATAGCGCTGCTGCCGTAACGCCAGATGCGGCGCCACGAACCACCAGTGCACGAGCAGCAAATAGGCCAGCAGCAGGACGATCGCGAGCAGCACGACCGCGAGAAAGCGCTGATTGCGCGGCGATTCAGGCAGCAGGCGCATGCGCGGCCTCCGCCTTGGCACCAGCCTTGTCGGCAGGCGCCTTGTTGTCCTTGTGCTCCGCCGCGCGCGGACCGTGGCGCAACTCGAAACTCAGATTGAACCGTTCCTTGTGCGTGCGCGGATCGGATTGGATCGTGCCGGCAAAGCCGGGATTGGTCAGCACTTCGGATTTCTGCAGGCCGTCGATCAGCCGCGCCGCATTGTTGCTCTGCCCTTGTACGTCGACTTTGCCGCGATCGTCCACGGTCAGGCGCTCGAGGAAGGTGTCGTCAGGCAAGCGCTGGGTCAAGTCGGCGAGCAACTCCGTCATCGTGGTGGTATCGCTCTTGAGATGAAACAGGAAGTTTGCCGATGCGGCGCGCTCCTCGAGCTTCTTCGCCAGCGCAGCGGTCTGCTTGGCGTCATTCTGTGCCTTCTCCACTTCGGCGGTCATCGCCGCAACCGACGCTTCACGGTTGGCGAGTGACTGCCACATCGCGATGAACAGCAGCAGCGACGCCGCACCAGCCAATGCGAAGTTCAAGCGCAGGCGCTGATTTTTTCGTTTGACGCGGCGTTCGACCGGCAGCAGGTTGAGCCCGGCACGTTCCCCGCCTTGCGCGCCCTGCCAGCAGTCGACACCATCGAGCGCGATGCCGAAATTCGCCAGCGCCGCCAGTTCCGGATCGAGTTGCGCGCGTGGCACCACGGTCAGGTTGACCGCCAGGCTCTTCGCGGCCGCGTCGCGCGCCGCGATGCGGTAGTCGAAATAAACCTGCTCGGCCTTGAACGGCGTCTGCCGATCCATCTCGAACGTCAACACCTGGCGCAGCTTGTCTTCGGCTGCGGCAGGCAAGGTCAGATCGCGGCGCAGGCAGCGCGCGGCCGGAACGCAGTAGTAAATGCGCAGCTGCGGATCATCGATCAGACCGCGCAGGCGCGCGAATTCGCTGCGCGCCTCCTCGGCGGGCATTTCGCGTGACAAGCGGCCGAACTCGGCGCAACGCGCACCCGACTGGCGCCAGATCACGAACTGGCCCGGCTGTGCCTCGATCAGTAATTCTTCGGCACGCTCAGCGACGAGCGTGCGCCAGCGCTCGGGCAACATGCCGACGAGCTCGCCCTTCCACCACGCAAAAAAGCGCGGCAGCGGCGTCTTGGCGTAGCGCACGCGCAAGCGCGAGAGCTGGATGTCTAACGCGTCGGAGATAGCCATCGATAAATCGGTTTACTCTGTGTCTTGCGATCGCGGATCGCTCGGATTACCCGTTTTCACCGTCGCGCCAGCGCAGTACGGTGTACGGGCGTCCGTTGTTGCTAACGCCACCCACGCGAATACTGGCGTCGAAAACGGTACTGACGCCATTCGAGAGTGTGGCACGGGACTTAATACTATACGTGGAGCCGCCGCCGCTTGCCATGATTGCGGCACCTCCGGGCAGGGTGAGACCGCTCAGCGCGCCCGTGGTTCCCGGCGGCATCGCCTGGCGCGTAGCAATGATTTGTCGCGCCAACTCGTCGGTCATGCCCGGAATCGCGCGCAGCGCTTCGAGCGGCGCGAAAGCCGCGTTCGGAAAGCGCGAATTCGAATACACCGTGATCGCAGGTTCGATGCGGCGGAATATTTCGTAGTTCATGCCGAGCACCTGCTGCACCTCGGACACGGTCTGGAACATGCGATTGGTTGGCGCATACGCCAATCCCGCCTGCGCATATTGCGGCGCTTCGGCGCCATGCGCACGCGGCATATCGTCGGCGTCGCGCCAGTCTTGTATCGCGTCCGCCAGCGCTTCGGCGCGGCTGGGGTCGACGCCCACCGACATCAGTAGCGGCGTGAGTATCGAATTGTCTGCGACATTAAGATCGATCTTGCCGGACTCGTCGGTGATCTCGACGCTCACCTGCGCACCTTCGTACGGAAATTCGTACGCACGCCCATCCGGCACCCAGCGGGTCTGCATGTTCGGATTGCGCATTTCAAACACCGCGCGCTCGACACCGGCCAGCGCGGCGTAACGCGCGCTGGTCGTATCGAACATATGGCGTGCCTCGAGGTTCTCCGTGCGTGCAATCAGCGCGAAGCTGCCGAGCAGGATCGCCATCAACGCGGTGATCCACATGACCAGGATCAAAGCGACGCCGCGCGCGTGCGCGTGTGTGAGGTTCGCGGTGTTCATCGCGCCGGCAGCCCCTGCGGTCGCAAACGTTGCCCGGTCGCATCCATCATCAGTGGAATCGCCATTGACGGCCACTGAATCAGCCCCCCCGACGCAGCGTGACATCGACGCCGACCATCAAAGGGGTCACGCTCGGATCGGGCCACGCGCTGGTCCATTCCATCAGCTTCCCCTGCTGGTCCAGTCCGCGATAACTGAACTTGCCCTCACGGATACGATCGAGCAGCACGACGGTGTCGACCTCCTTGCCGCCGTATTTGTCCATCGAAAATCCGTTGAGCAGGGTCGTGGTAAATACCAGCTGCTGCAGGCCGCCCTCCGCGGGTGCGAATTCGAGCGTCTGCACATAGGCGCCGCCATGCGATAGATAGCCCGGCATCGGCGCGACGAAGCGCATATTGCTGGCGCTGCCGCTGAAAATTTCGCGCTTCGCGGCATCCTGCGAATAGGGATACGGCAGGATGCGCGAAATCTGCCGGCGCAGAAATTCCTGCACCGTACGAACTTTGTCGATGCGCTCGATCGCGGCCTCGCCTGCGCGCATCGCCTTCACCGACGCGCTGATGCCGCTGTACGCGCCCGCGAGCAGCAGCGCGAGCAGCATGATCACGAGCAGGATCTCGAGCAGCGTGAAGCCGGCCTGGCGCGATTGCATTTGCATCAGCCGCCGAAGCCGGGCAAGCCGACCGCGCCGTTGCGACCGGGTTGGCGGGATTTATCGCACGTAGCGTAACGAAGCGCGCGTTGTGCATGAGGTAGCGATTGCCCCAGCTCACGACGAGCTCGAGCTGCATCAGCTGCATCTGCCCCGGCGTCATGCCCCCGCCCATACCCGCTTGCGACGGATCGACCACGGGACCGTTCGCCGCGCCGTTCACCGGCGGCGGATCGTAATGACTGATATTGAGCTGCCAGCTGTAAGTGTCATCGAACTTGCCGCTGCTCGACCCCTCTGTGAGCGGCTCGCCGATGCCCTGGATGTCGAGCATCGACTGCGCCCACAGCGCAGCCTGTGTGTACTCGCTCGACTGCCGTGTCGTGTGCAGGCCGCCGCCGAGGATCTGTAGCAGGATGCCGAAGCCGAGCGCGAAGATCACGAATGCGGCCACCAGTTCGATCAGCGTGAAACCGCGTTGCGCGCGGATGCGAGGAAGCGTCTTCACTGCTTCAACTCCTCACGCGTGATTGCACCGGTGAGCCAGTCGACATTGATGCGCCATTCGATGCGGTCCATCAGCACCGAGATATGCCCGCCGGTCGAGGCGCCGTCGGGAAAGAAACGGATGCTGCCCGAGTTCTCGCCGGTCTGCTCCTGCGCAGCTGTATACAAATTCAGCTTCATCGTTTTCGGCAGCTGCACCGCGGCGCGCCCTGGCGCGGTGTAGCGGTTGTTGGCGAGATCGAGGTCGAAGGTCGTTTCCTTGCCTTTCACGATCGCCTGCCCACGCGTGTAGCGCAGTGCGGCGACCATGTCGCGGCTCGCCGCCTGGATTTTCGCACCGGCAAAATTGCGCGAGAACGACATCGTCACGACGCTGATGCTGATCGCGATCAACACCACGACCGCAACGAGCTCGACCAGCGTGAAGCCACGCTGGCCGGAATGCCGCAGCTCAGGTCGATGCAAGTGCGCGAGGCGCATGATGGTCGGCTCGTGCGCCCGCCCGACTCATTCCCAGTTACCGTAATCCTTGTCCATCCCGTCGCCACCCGCCTTGCCGTCCTTGCCGAGGAAGATCACGTCGAAATCGCCGTGGTCGCCTGGCGCCTTGTACTGGAACGGGTGGCCGAACGGATCGTTGAGATCGCCGGGTTTGGCGTACGGGCCGTTCCAGTTCGCCGCGCTGCCCGGGCGTGTGGTCAGGTCGTTCAGGCTCTGCGGTGCGCCACCGTTGTCGAGGATGTACGCCTGTACCTTCATCTCGAGCGAATGCACCGCAGCTTTGCCTGCATTGTATTTGCCCTGATTGAAGCGCTGGAACGCATAGTTGCCAACGATGCCCATGACGATGCCGATCAGCGCGATCACCATGACCATTTCGATCAGAGTGAAGCCCGTCATGCGCATGCGCTGCACCGGTGCGGCGCGCAAGGCGGTTTTTGCAAAAGTGTAGTTTTTCATTTTGTATTCTCGATTGGAATTCGCGGGATGCCGCAGTGTCTTATTGAATCGATCCGCTGATGCTCATGATCGGCAGCAGAATCGCCATCATGATGAAACCGACCACGCCGGTCATCACCAGCGTCATCACCGGCACCAAACCGGCGAGCAGGCGATCGACCGTATTCTTCGCCTCGACGTCGAATGTGTCGGCAACCTTGAGCAGCATGTCGTCAAGCGAACCAGACTCCTCGCCGACACTGATCATCTGCGTCGCAAGTTTCGGGAAGCGCTTGCTCTGTCCGAGTGCGAATGCAAGCCCGCCGCCGGTCTTCACTTCCTCCGCCGCCTTGTCGACCGCCTCGGCCAGCGCGGTGTTGCCGAGCACGTTGCGGCCGATGCCGAGCGCGGTAAGCAATGGAACGCCGTTCTTGAGCAAAGTTCCCAGTGTGCGTGCAAGGCGCGCAGTCTCGAGCTTGGCGATCAATGGGCCGAAAATACGCATCGTCAGCACGCGCGCGTCCCATGCAAGGCGCGCCTCGGGCTCCGCGAGCCGCGTACGCACGAGCCACACGAGCAGGACGATGGCGATCAGCATCAACCACCAGAAACTCTGCAACGCACTGCCAACAAACAGGACGATCTGCGTGATCAGCGGCAGCTCGACATTCATGTCCTTGAACATCGGCACGAACTGCGGCACAACGAACACCAACAGCACGAACAGCGCCGCGAATACCATAACGACGAGGATCGCAGGATAGATCATCGCGTTGACAACGCTTTCCTTGAGCGCCTTGGCACGTTCGAGATAGTTGGCCAGGCGCGCGAGGGTCGTGTCGAGTGAACCACCGACCTCGCCCGCACGCACCATATTGACGTATAAGCGCGAGAACACACCGTGCTCGGATTCGAGCGCCTCCGACAGCGGCGCGCCGCCGCGTACCTGATCGCGGATACGTTCGACGATACGCTTGGCTTTCTCGCCCTCGGGCAGTTCGAGCAGAATCTGCAACGCGCGATCGAGCGGCTGACCTGCGCCGAGCAGGGTCGCGAGTTGCTGCGTGAACAGCAGCACCTGATTGGGCCCCATCGCCGGGCGTTTGAACAGACTCGCCAAGGCGCCGCCCGAATCCGCCGCATCCGCCGCGCTGACTTCAAGCGGAATATTTCCCGCATCCTGAATCTTCGCGATCGCCTCATCGTTCGAGGCGACGTCGACCTGGCCTTCGATGAGTTCGCCCGCGGAAGTGACGGCCTTGTAGCGATACAGCGGCATCAGCTTTCCGAGGTCACGCGCAGCACCTCTTCGATCGTCGTCGTACCGCCGAGCGACTTCACGAGACCGTCTTCATACATCGTGCGCATGCCTTCGGCGCGCGCCTGCTCCTCGAGCTTGCCCATATCAGCGTGCTGCATGACCATGCGCCGGATCGGGTCGCTCATGACGAGGAATTCCATGATCGTCGTACGCCCGTGATAGCCGGTCGCGGTGAGCGGCGATGGCATCGGCTTGTACAACTCGATTTTTCCTTGCGGCTGGAAGCGGCGCAGACCGAATTCCTCGATCACCTCGGGCATCGCCTCGTATTTCTGCGCATGTTCGGCATCGAGGCGGCGCACCAGACGTTGCGCCAGGATGCCGTTCACGGTCGAGGTGAGCAGATAATCCTCGACACCCATGTCGAGCATGCGCGTGACGCCGCCGGCGGCATTGTTGGTGTGCAGCGTCGACAAAACCAAGTGACCGGTCAGCGCGGACTGGATCGCAATTTTGGCTGTTTCCAGATCGCGCATTTCGCCGATCATGATGATGTCCGGGTCCTGGCGCACGATCGAGCGCAGCGCATGCGAGAAGTCGAGCCCGATCTGCGGCTTGGCCTGGATCTGGTTGATGCCCTCGATCTGGTATTCGACCGGGTCCTCGACCGTGATGATCTTGACGTCGGGCGTGTTGAGCTTCGACAGCGCGGTGTACAGCGTTGTCGTCTTGCCCGAACCGGTCGGGCCGGTGACGAGAAGAATGCCGTGCGGCAGCTCGAGCACCTTCATGAACTGCGGAAGGAACTCGTCGGTGAATCCGAGTTTGTGGAAATCGAACACGATCGATTCGCGATCGAGGATACGCATCACGACCGACTCACCGAAGCTCGTCGGCACGGTCGATACACGCAGATCGAGCTCCTTGCCCTGTACACGCAGCATGATGCGTCCGTCCTGCGGCAGGCGGCGCTCGGCGATGTTGAGCTTCGCCATGATCTTGATGCGCGAAATGACCGCCGCGGTCGACGCGGCTGGCGGCGATTCGACTTCGAGCAGCACGCCATCGATGCGATAGCGCACCTTGAGACGATTCTCGAACGGTTCGATATGGATATCCGACGCGCGCTGTTCGACCGCGCGCTGGATGATCAGGTTGACGAGGCGGATGACCGGCGCCTCGGAGGCGAGATCGCGCAGGTGCTCGATGTCGTCCTCGCTGCGCGTCGCTTCGTCTGAAAGATTCTCGACGATCGTGCCCATCGCGGAGCGACCGGAGCCGTAGTAGCGCTCGATCAGATCATCGATCTCGGAGCGGAAACCGACCTTGACCTCGGCCTCCTTGCCGGTTGCAAGCTGCACCGCCTGCATCGCATAGCTTTCCGCCGGATCGGCGACGACCCAGGTCACCTTCGTGTCGGTCTCTGCGATCGGCACGATGTGATGCTGCTTCAGGAAGCGGATCGACATCGCCACGTTCTGCGGCGGCGCGTCGGGGAATTCCTTGGCGGTGATCAGCGGCAGGCCCATCACCTCGGAGAGCGCGTCGCCCATCTCGCGCTCGGACACCAGGCCCAGGCGCGTCAGCAACGGCAGCAACAAACTGCCTTCACTGGCTTCATCGTGCAGGCGCCGCGCGCGCACGAGATCGGCCTCTTTCAGCCTCCCGCGCGCGACCAGGTGCGCGCAAATGCGCTCATCGAGCGCTCGGGAATGCTCGGGCGGTGTAGGCAATGGCTGGACGGCTGACATATTTCGATTTCAATCCCTGGGAACCGCTGAACAAGCATCGCGAACGAAGACACTGAGCTTAATTGAATCCGGCTTAATCGAATCCGGATTAATCGAATCCGGCTCAATTGGCTCGGGCTCAATTGGATCGGGCGCGACGCCGGAGCGCAGGCACCGCAGTTTACTGGTAGTAAATGAGGATTCCGAGCACCACTGGCGCGCCCGACCTAGATTGAATCGGATCGAGCGCAGCAGTTCAGAGGTTCCCGTGCTGCTCTTCGACAACGGCGCCCTGCTTAGGTTCCGCAGCAACGGGGCGCGTGAGTTCCTCGATAAAGGCGCGGTTGAGCACGATCCACAACACCGCGGGCACCAGCGGCGGCAGGATCAGATAACCAAACTGATACGCCAACGCGATCGCATCGAGCGAGTAACCAAACTGATGCATCGCCGCGGCGCCCTCCTTCAAATCGATCCCCGTCGATTTGAACGCCTCCGCAACCACGCCGAACGATTGCACCAGCCACAGAATGGCCACACCGCCAATGATCTGCGCGGCGCGCTGCCAGCGCGCGAGCGGTGTCGCCATCACCAGCCCGCTGAACAGCGGCACGCTGTAGCCGTAGATCATCGGGTTGAGCGTGAAATCGTAAAACGCCAGCCGGGTCTCCTGCCCTGCCACTGCGGCGTTGTACACCACGTTGGTGTTGATCTGCATCCAGAACGCGCGATGCGCGACGAGCTGGCCGGTTGCGCTGATTTCGTCCGCGCCCGGCAGCACGTCGAGAAACAATTTCGGCCAGCCGTGCAACAGCACGAACTTGGCGATCTGCACCACGGGCCATGCGAACTGCGCTGCGAACGCGAACCACAGAAAAAATGCGAATGGCAGCCATAGCAGGGCTGCCAGCATGAAACGGCGCAAAGGAGAAATGGTCACTACCCGACCCAGACGCGTGCGTTGCGGAACATGCGCATCCACGGCGAATCTTCGCCCCAGCTGCGCGGCGCCCACGACATCTGCGCGGTGCGGAATACGCGTTCGGGATGCGGCATCAGGATCGTCACGCGCCCGTCCGCCGCGGTAATGCCAGTGATGCCCTTGGGCGAACCATTCGGATTCGACGGATAGATTTCGGTCGCGTGCCCGCTGTTGTCGACGTAACGCACACAGGCTTGCACCGCGCGCAGATCGCGCGGCTGCGCGAACTGCGCGCGGCCTTCACCGTGCGCAACCACGATCGGGATGCGCGATCCGGCCATGCCGCGGAAGAACAATGAAGGCGACTCGATCACCTCGGCCAGCACGAGACGGCCTTCGTATTGCTCGGACACATTGCG
>VBNZ01000073.1:16424-18621 GCA_005877675.1 Gammaproteobacteria bacterium | reverse complement strand
CGATAACCGCGCATGCGATCGAGGTCTGACAGGTTGACCGCGGTGACGAAAATGATCGGGGTCTTCTCGAAGCGCGGATGCTCGTGAATCAAGTTCGCTGTCTCAAAGCCATCCATCCCGGGCATGTTGACGTCGAGCAGGACGAGGGCAAAGTCGCGCGTCATGAGCAGCTTGAGCGCTTCCGCGCCGGACGTCGCGTCGACGAGATTCTCGCGTAGGTCGGCGAGTATCGTGTGATAGGTCAGAAGGCGTCCCGGCTGGTCGTCGACGAGCAGGATGTTCACCGGATTCAAGTCGTCGGCAGCGCTCGCGCTCGCGGACACCGTCGTCGCGGCAGCAGGACGCAGCGACTCGCCTTCGCTCAGCGATGCAGCCATTGCCGTAGCACTCCGAGTAGCTGATCGGTTACGACTGGCTTGGCGAGATAGTCCGATGCGCCGGCTTCCAGGCACTTCTCACGGTCGCCCTTCATCGCCTTGGCAGTCAGCGCCACGATCGGCAGGCTGTGCGATTCTGGCCTTGCACGTACCGCGCGGATCGTGTCGTAGCCATCCATGCCCGGCATCATGATGTCCATCATCACGAGAGCGATCTCTCGATCGGCAGCGATCTTGTCGACGGCCTCCTGGCCGGTGCTTGCGGTGATCACATGCATGCCGTGACGTTCGAGGATGCTCGACATGGCGAAAATGTTGCGTATGTCGTCGTCGACCACAAGCACGCGCTTGGCGCGCAGCATGTCGTTGGATTCATGCAGGCGCCGCACAATCTTCTGTTGTGCTGGCGACAGGTGCGCCACATCACGGTGCAGGAACAGCGCGGTCTCATCGAACAAACGTTCGGGTGATTCGACGCCCTTGACGATAACGCTCTTTGCCGCACGCCGCAGGCGGCGATCCTCGTCGGTGGAAAGTTCACGCCCGGTGAACACGATAATCGGCACATCGATCATCGATCGCTCGACATGGATGCGTTCGAGCAGATCAAAGCCGGACATGTCCGGCAGGCGCAGATCGAGCACGATGCAGTCGTAGGGAGTCGTCGCGATTTTTTGCAGCGCCTCGGCGCCGGTCGCGGCGCTGTCGATCTCGACGTCCTCGCCGCGGATCAGTTCTTCGATGCTGGTGCGCTCGCGCGCATCGTCCTCGACCACGAGCAAGCGCTTGTTCGGCCTGAGCGTGAACAGACGGATGCGTTCGAGCGCCTCCGCGATCGATTCGGTCGTCGCCGGTTTCGTGAGAAAACCGAACGCGCCGCGTTCGAGGCCGATATGACGCTCCTCATCGGTCGTGACGATCTGCACCGGGATATGCCGGGTGGAAACATCGTGCTTGAGCCGCGCGAGTACGGCCCAGCCGAGCATGTCGGGCAGGAACACATCGAGTGAAATCGCACTCGGAACGTATTGCTGCGCAAAGCGCAGCGCGTCGGCGCCATGCTGCGCAACGATCGCCTGGAAGCCGTTTGCACGCGCAAGGTCGCGCAGCACCGCCGCATAGCGCGTATCGTCTTCGACGATCAGGAGGGTGGGGCGCTCGCGCACGAGTACGTCGCGATCATCGGCAACACTTTCGAGTGCGGCACCCGTGCGTTCCTCGCTGCGCGCATGCTGCGCGCGTGGGGCAAGCGGCTCGACTTCGCTCGTCGACACATAGTGCAGCGGCAGGTACAGCGTGAACGTACTCCCCTTGCCGACGGCGCTCTGCAGCTTCAATTCGCCGCCGAGCAGGCCGGCGAGCTCGCGGCTGATCGCGAGCCCCAGACCGGTGCCGCCGTACTTGCGCGACGTCCCTGCATCGGCCTGCTGGAACGCCTCAAAAACGATCTTCTGTTTGTCCGGCGAGATGCCAATGCCGGTATCGGTGACGTCGAGCGCCATGACAATAGGCGCCTTGCCCAGCACCGTATGGCCGGCGCTCCAGCCATCGTAGGCGATGCGCGCGGCAAGACGCACGCTGCCGATTTCGGTGAACTTGAACGCGTTTGACAGCAAGTTTTTCAAAATCTGCAGCAGACGCTTGGGATCGGTATTGAACGACGTGCCGAGGGTCGGTGGAAAATCCACGACGAATTCGAGATTACGCCGCTCCGCCTCATGACGGAACGCGCGCTCGATGTTCTCGCGCAGATGCGCGAACAGGATGTCTTCGCTGTCGATCGTGACGGTGCCAGATTCGATCTTGGACAGATCCAGAAT
>VBNZ01000073.1:15809-16359 GCA_005877675.1 Gammaproteobacteria bacterium | reverse complement strand
CGCAAGCTGCTGGCCCAGAATCAGAATCGAGTTGAGCGGCGTACGCAACTCGTGCGACATGTTGGCGAGAAATTCGGACTTGTAGCGCGAAGTCAGGGCAAGCTCGGCAGCCTTCTCCTCGAGCGCGTGGCGCGCGTATTCGATCTGCTGATTCTTGTATTCGACCTCGGCTTTTTGTTCGGCCAGCAGCGCCGCCTTGAGCGCGATGTCTTCGTTGGTCTGCTGCAGTTCGCGCTGTTGCGATTGCAGTTCGCCAGCGAGTTGCTGCGACTGCGACAGCAGCGCCTCGGTGCGCATCGAGGCTTCGATCGTATTGAGCACGATGCCGATGCTGCCCGAGAGTTGTTCGAGGAAGGAACGTTGCGCGCGCGTGAACTCGGTCACCGAGGCGAGTTCGATCACCGCCTTGACCTGGTTTTCGAACAGCACCGGGAACACGATGATATTGCGTGGATCGGCGCTGATCAACCCGGAGCGGATTTGTCCGAGCCCGGGCGAGACGTGGTTGACGATGATCGTTTGTGCGCCCGCCGCGCATTGGCCGATCAAG
>VBNZ01000073.1:10483-15743 GCA_005877675.1 Gammaproteobacteria bacterium | reverse complement strand
TGCCATCGCCGTCCTGATCGATTACGTACATCAGTCCTTGTTGCGCATAGATCAGTGGCGCAAGTTCGGACAACAGCATGCGCCCAAGCGTGATCAGGTCGCGTTGGCCCTGCATCATGCCGGAGAACTTCGCGAGATTGGTCTTGAGCCAATCCTGCTCGCGATTGGATTCTGTCGTTGCGCGCAGAGTGACGATCATCGAATTGATGTTGTTCTTCAGATCGGCAAGTTCGCCGCTCACATCGACCTGAATCGATCGCGTCAGGTCGCCCTGCGTTACGGCAGTCGCGACCTCCGCGATCGCGCGCACCTGCGTCGTCAGATTCGCAGCGAGCTGATTGACATTCGCGGTGAGGTTTTCCCAGATGCCCGCGGTACCCGGCACCTTGGCCTGTCCGCCAAGCCGGCCTTCGACGCCGACTTCGCGCGCGACCGTCGTTACCTGATCGGCAAAGATCGCGAGCGTCTCGGTCATCGAATTGATCGTGTCGGCGAGTTCGGCGATTTCGCCTTTTGCCTCGACCGTGAGCTTCTTTTTCAGATCGCCGGTCGCCACCGCCGTCACCACCTTGGCGATACCGCGCACCTGGGTGGTGAGATTGGACGCCATCGAATTGACGTTGTCGGTGAGGTCTTTCCAGGTGCCTGCGACACCCGGCACCTGCGCCTGGCCGCCGAGCTTGCCTTCGGTGCCGACTTCGCGCGCGACGCGCGTGACTTCGGCGGCGAAGCCATTGAGCTGATCGACCATCGTGTTGATCGTTTCCTTGAGCTGACGGATTTCGCCCTGCGCGTCGACGGCGATCTTGCGCGACAAGTCGCCGCGCGCAACCGAAGTGGCGACCTCGGCGATATTGCGTACTTGCGTCGTCAGATTCGATGCCATCGAATTGACGTTGTCGGTGAGGTCTTTCCAGGTGCCTGCAACGCCGGGCACCTGCGCCTGACCGCCGAGTTTGCCCTCAGTGCCGACTTCGCGCGCGACACGTGTCACTTCGGCAGCGAAACCATTGAGCTGATCGACCATCGTGTTGATCGTGTCCTTGAGCTCGAGGATTTCGCCTTTCACGTCGACGCCGATCTTGCGCGACAGATCGCCACGCGCCACGGCGGTCGTGACCTGCGCGATATTGCGCACCTGCGCGGTGAGGTTGGACGCCATCGAATTGACGTTGTCGGTGAGGTCCTTCCAGGTGCCCGCGACGCCCGGCACTTTAGCTTGACCTCCGAGTTTGCCCTCAGTGCCGACTTCGCGCGCCACGCGCGTCACTTCCGCCGCGAAGCCGTTCAACTGATCGACCATCGTGTTGACGGTCTCCTTGAGCTGCAGAATTTCGCCGCGTACATCGACGGTGATCTTGCGTGACAGATCGCCCTTCGCGACCGCGGTGGTGACCTCGGCGATGTTGCGCACCTGCGAGGTCAGGTTCGATGCCATCGCGTTGACCGAGTCGGTGAGATCCTTCCATGTGCCGGCGACGCCCGGCACGACCGCCTGTCCGCCGAGGCGACCTTCGCTGCCGACTTCGCGCGCGACGCGCGTCACTTCGGCGGCGAAACCGTTCAACTGATCGACCATCGTGTTGATGGTCTCCTTGAGCTGCAGAATTTCGCCGCGCACATCGACCGTGATCTTGCGCGACAGATCGCCCTTCGCGACGGCGGTGGTGACCTCGGCGATGTTGCGCACCTGCGAGGTGAGATTCGACGCCATGGAATTGACGTGATCGGTGAGATCTTTCCACGTGCCGGCAACGTCGGGCACCACGGCCTGTCCGCCGAGCTTGCCTTCGGTACCGACTTCGCGCGCGACGCGCGTCACCTCGGCGGCGAAACCGTTCAACTGATCGACCATCGTATTGACGGTGTTCTTTACTTCGAGAATCTCGCCGCGCACGTCGACCGTGATCTTGCGCGACAGATCGCCCTTTGCGACCGCGGTGGTGACTTCGGCGATGTTGCGCACCTGCGAGGTGAGGTTCGACGCCATCGCGTTGACCGAATCGGTGAGATCCTTCCAAGTGCCGGCGACGCCCGGGACCAGCGCCTGCCCGCCGAGCTTGCCTTCGGTGCCGACCTCGCGCGCGACGCGCGTGACTTCCGAGGCGAAACCGCGCAGCTGATCCACCATCGTATTGATGGCCTCTTTCAATTGCAGGATTTCGCCGCGCACGTCGACCGTAATCTTGCGCGACAAGTCGCCGTTCGCGACCGCAATCGTGACCTCGGAAATGTTGCGCACCTGTGCGGTCAGGTTGTTCGCCATCTGGTTGACCGAGTCGGTGAGGTCCTTCCACACGCCCGACACGCCCTTGGCTTTGGCCTGTCCGCCGAGCAATCCGGCGGTGCCGACTTCGAGCGCAACACGCGTGACCTCGGAGCTGAACTCCTTCATCTGCTCGATCATGCGATTGACGATGTTCGCCGAACGTAGGAATTCGCCGGCAAGCGGGCGGCCATCGGCTTCGAGCGGGACGCTGCGCGTAAGGTCGCCCTTGGCCACGCCGGCCATCGCCTCGGTCATGGTCTCGACCGGACGCACGAGATCGTCGATCAGGCCATTGATCGACTGCTCCATGTCGGCCCACGAGGCCTGCCGATTGGTGGGCGTTAGGCGATGACGCACCTGGCCCATGCGCCCGACTTTTTCTCCGATCAAAGCGAGATCGTTTGCGAGGCGGCGGTTGTGGCTGACGATCGTGTTGTAACTTTCGGCGAGGCGACCGGCCAGACCATCCCAATGTCCCGGCAACTGCACCGAAAAATCGCCGTTGCCGACCGCAGTCATCGCGGCGAGCAACTGCTCGAGCGGGTCGGCTGCGGCCGCGTTCTTCGCGCGCTCGTTCTTTTTGGAAGTGCTGCGTACGTGTCGTAGAGCAGATTCGCTCATGAGATCAGCTCCCCTACTGATTATCGTGGCATGCGTTTCAGGACTGGTCGCTTTGCGCTTACGCTTCGGCATGGCCGTCGTCTTGTCCGGATCGAGCGCAGCCACCAGATCGATCGACACATCAGACGCCGATTCTGCGGCGCCTTCAATCAAGATTCCGTTACGTCGTGCGCGTTGTGCTAGCGGCTTTATTTCCATTGCAATGTACGTCGCGCCTGTGAAAAGACTTTCGTTCTTCATTCGCTCTGGGCTGCGGCATACATCTTGCGTCGAGATACATACCAAAACTGCCGCAAGGTGCGCCATGCACAATATCGAACTATTGCAATGGTATTTCGAGTCGTCGATCGCGCATGTACCGCCCCCGGCCGAAGTCCCGCCGGCACCGGTGCCTGCGCCGCAGCCCGCACCGCCGGCACCGCCTCCCGCACCGATACCCGCATCGCCACAGCCGCCACCGCAGATGCCGCCGCCGCGCGCATGAAGTTCAATGCTCGCGCGCTGGTTTGGGCGCCGTACGCGGCAGCGCAGCGTTGTTCTTGATCACTGTCATGGCATTCCCATGGGAGTCTTCACGAGCAGACCTGAAGCACGCGCTATGCCAGAGATTTTGTGCCGCGCGCCGCGCCTCATAAGCGCGGCGCAGTGCAGCTGCGCAATGCGTGGATGAGACAACTGGGGAATCTGCACGACGCCGATAGCGAAGCCTCAAGCGGGACGGCGTTTTTTCCTGGCACGAGCATTGCCACGTGTTGAGCACGGGGCAGATCGCAGCAACCAGGTGGAGACGCCGATGGGCGACACAAACGGACTAGGGGATACAAACATTTCGCGGCTGGAAATCGGTGCGTTCGTACGTGGTCTGGTACATGAGCTTGCCAACCCGCTCAATACGGTGTTGATGAACACCGAGCTGGCACGGCTGCAACTTGATCGCAAGAAGGCCAATGGCGTGCGCGAAGCGCTTGATCGCGCAGTCGCGGGATGCACGCACCTGGTGCAATTGCTCGAAAGCCAACGCCGTTTCGGCGCGGGTTTCAGCAATGTGCCGCGCATCCGCACCAGCGTGCGCGAATTGATGGATGCCGCGGCATTGAGCGAACTCGTTTCTCCGGGGTCCTTGCAGGTGCAAGGCGATGCGAATGTCGTGGTCGATAACGCGGCGATCGAACGCGCCCTGGGCGAATTGCTGCGCAACTCAATCGAGGCAGGTGCGACACAAGTCATTGCGCGCGTCCGCCATGACGCGCGTGCCGTAGCGATCGAGATCAGCGACGACGGCAGCGGCTTCACTGACGAGTCGCGTGCGCGCGCACTCGAACCATTCTTTTCGACGCGTCGCGCCAGTGGTGCGAGCGGTCTTGGCCTTACGCTTGCGAGCGAACTGCTGCGGCAGCATGGCGGTACCTTGGCCATCGGTCCCGCACTCGGACGTGGCGGCACGATCGAACTATGCCTACCCGCGGCGCCGGTGCGAGGGGCCGCTTTAACGCGCAATCCGGAACAACCGCAGCAGGATGCGAATCCGTTGCACATCCTCTGAAGCAGAGTATTTTCTACACGCAGCGGGAAAAAATTATCCGCGTCGCCGCGGGCTCGCGCGCCGTCGCTGCTGCTGCATTTTTGATTCCGCAGGCTTGAGCACGGCATTCACGCGTCAACTGCTCGGCCTGCTTCTTGCACCGACGCCCATATCGCCCGTATCGCATCAAGGGTGCCCCTGCGCTTACTGAGGAGACGATCATGGCTTCGGCTTACCGGCCGGCCGGGCTCAATCGAGCATGGCCGAATAGCGAAATGCCGCGTTATAGCGAAGTACCGCGCTCGCATGACGCTGCCGATCCTGGCATGCGCAGCGAGACGACGTCGCCGAGCTTCACCCGCTCAGGCAGGTCGATGATCGCGTCCAAGAGCGAGGTCGCACGCACGCTTATCGTTGATGATGATGCCGGCGTGCTGCGTGCGTTCCGTCACTGCCTTGAAGACGCCGGTCATCAGGTGGTCACCGCAGCCGATGCCGAGCAAGTGGAAGACCTCGTGCAGCGCGAAGTCTTCGATCTATGTTTTCTCGATTTGATGCTCGGCAATGTATCCGGGCTGGACCTGTTGCCGCGCCTGCGCCAGATGGCGCCATGGATGCGCGTCGTCATCGTCACCGCGCACTCTTCGGTCGATTCTGCGCTGGATGCGCTGCGTGCAGGAGCCGCCGACTATCTGATCAAGCCGTGTTCGGTCGATCAGCTGCGTTTGGCGGCGACCCGGCAGATGCAAGCCCGCCGTCTGGAGCAACGTATCGAAGCGCTGGAAGCGCAGAGCGGCGAGCAGGCGACGAGCGAGATGGACAGCGCCAATCCGGCGATGAAGGCCGTG
>VBNZ01000073.1:8356-10463 GCA_005877675.1 Gammaproteobacteria bacterium | reverse complement strand
GATGCCACCGTCTTGATACTCGGCGAGAGCGGCACCGGCAAGGGAATAGCGGCACGAATGATTCACCGTCTCAGCCCACGCGCTGGCGAAAATCTGGTCACGGTGAGCTGTCCGTCGTTGTCCGCAGAGCTGCTCGAAAGCGAACTGTTCGGCCATCGCAAGGGCGCGTTCACCGGCGCGACCGAAAACAAGCTGGGTCGCGTCGATCAGGCAGAGGGCGGCACGCTGTTTCTCGACGAGGTTGGCGATGTGCCCCTCAAGCTGCAGCCAAAGCTATTGCGTTTCATCCAGGATCGCGAATACGAGCGCGTCGGCGATCCCGTCACGCGTCGCGCAAACGTACGTATCGTTGCGGCGACCAATCGCGATCTCGCTGTAATGGTGCGCGATGGCCAGTTCCGTGAAGACCTGCTGTATCGGCTCAACGTCATCTCGATTGACATGCCTGCGCTGCGGGAACGCATCGAAGACCTTCCTGCGCTGACCGAAGATTTTTTGTTGCGCTACGCGGGTAGCTACCATCGTTCAGCGCGGGGCCTTACACCCATGGCGCTGCAAGTGATCCAGATGTATCCGTGGCCCGGCAATATCCGTGAGCTGCAGAACGTGATCGAGCGAGCAGTGATCCTTTGCCCGAGCGAGCAGGTCGATGTCGAGCATTTGTCGGTCGCCGAAAACAACGTGCGTCCGATGCAACCACGCATCGGCGAAGCACTGAGCCTGGAGCAGATCGAGAAAGCGCATATTCGGGGAGTTCTGGCGCGCACCTCATCACTCGATTCCGCGGCGAAGATACTCGATATCGACGTCTCGACGCTGTATCGCAAGCGCAAGCAGTACGCACTGTAGCGAATCGCTGCGACAAATTTGAGTATCCAAATGCGACTGCTTGTTGCAGCCGCGTACCGATCGAATGAAAGCGCTGGCGCGCTGCTGCGATACCGCCATCGGCGCTCACGCGAACTGAACGCGGCGATGCGTCACGTCCTTAGAGAAACGGTCGCATGAAAGGGGGCGCGACCGTGCGATCGCGCCCCACCACACGTCACCGGTTCTTGTTGCCTTGCTGCTGGCCCTGCTGGCCCTGCTGGCCCTGCTGGTCGTCGTCGTGCGATCCCTGCGACCCCTGCTTGTGTTGTTGATCGTCCTGATCCTTGTGCATTTTCTTCTGTTGATCGCGATCGCTATCCATATCGGATTTTTGCGATCCCGGCTGCGGCTTGTTGGGTTGGGTTGGCATCGTAATTCTCCAAAAGAAAATGGGGTGCCGCGAACGAATGAATCGCTGCGTGGCACTGAACGTCCCGCAAGGGCTGTGCCATGACGCGAATATTCGCAACGCGAGGCGATGCGAGCGTCGTTACGAAGCGGGCGTCGTCGGCCGCCAAAAATTGCAATGCGGAATCCCGTTCAGCCTGAATGCGTATTGGCAAAATGCCATGACTCGGAAGCGACTTTAGTGCGTGTCCGAGCGGACACAGAACAATGACGCTGCGTGATTTTGGCGGCAGCCGGATTACGCATGGGGCTGACTCCGCATGAACGCAGCCGCACTGCGCTTGCACGCTGGCAGGCAATTGCGTTGCCGCTTGCTCGCAATGGAAGCTGCAGTAACGCTGTCCTTCGGGCACTACGCAAAGGCAGTTTTCATGTTCGCATTTCGGTTTGGATTGATCGACGACCATGCTCGTTCTCCTTGAGTAAAAGCAGCGCGCACGAGCGCCGCAACGCTAAGGAAGCAAGCGCCAGGCCACTGCGCGGATCAGCGCACGCGCGCCATGCCCATCCGACACGTGGCGATGTGTGCGCTCATTGCAATATGAAATGTACGCTGCGAAAAAAATACGTACGCCTAGAAAATTTTTTGCGCGAATATATACATTTCAGCGTTCGCACGTGTGTGGTGCGCTTTCTGCATATACGAAAAATGCAGCGTGTGTCGTTTGCGACACGCGCGCGTGTCATCAACTTTCAGGAGGCCTGCCATGAAAACCATCTATTCGAAATGGTTCCTGCTCGTACTTGCAGGTGCGTTAGCGACAGGTTCTATTGCGCGTGCGCAATACAACTCGACGCCCACGAATTCACAGTCTGCGACAGCGGATTC
>VBNZ01000073.1:0-8304 GCA_005877675.1 Gammaproteobacteria bacterium | reverse complement strand
AGCCTGGTACCGATACCTGGATTACGACCAAGGTGAAATCCGAGCTGGCTACGACCAAGGACGTGAAGAGCATGGACATCAGCGTGAAGACCGTAAACGGCGTCGTCACCCTTACCGGCACGCAGCAGAGTAGCGATGCCGTACAAAAGGCGGTTGCCACGGCGCGCGGTATCAAAGGTGTGAAGGACGTCGACGCGACCAGCCTCACAGTCAAGCAATAGTGGAGAAAGGCGGCCGTGACGCTGCCGCTACATCCGCCCGAATGGCTTTGTTGAACAAGGCGGCATTCCGCCGTCATAAAAGGAGCGCGTCATGCTTAGTTGGGCATTGGTTTTTCTAGTTGTTGCGTTGATCGCCGCGGCAATGGGTTTTGGCGGCATTGCCGGCGCTGCCGCAGGTATCGCGCAGATCTTGTTTGTGGTGTTCCTGATCTTGTTTATTGCATCGCTGATCTTTGGCTACACGCGTAGACCGCCGATTTGAGGAGATCGCCATGAAGAGAATTCAAACCCTGATTTTTTCATCGCTTCTGCTCGGCACGGGCAGCGCCATGCTCTTCACCAGCGCGTGTTCGCAGCAGGAAGACCAGAAAAAGGTCGCTGATGATGTGGCGAAAAAACAGGCACAGGCCGATGCGGACCTGGCCAAGGCGCGTGCGGATGCCGAGGCCAAACGTATCGATGCGGCGCGTGCCGCCAGCAATCCGCCGCCGACTGCGACGGAAAGCGGACCAACCGGTGGAACGGCATCGCCGCCCGCCAACCTGCCACCCGGCAGCTCGCAGGAATGGGCGGATGCCAAGGCGCAGTACGATGTTGCCGTAACCAAGGCCGAAGGCAACTACAAAGTTGCGAAGGAAAAATGCGAAGCGTTGCCTGCTGCACAACAGAGTGCGTGCCGCGATGTGGCCAAGGCCGATTACGAGAAGGCCAAGGCACAGGCCGAAGCCGAGCGTGATCGGCACAAGCAGTAGCAGGCTGTGACTTGCGCGCATGTCGGTCGCGACTGCGCGCATCGCCCGCGTCGAGCATGGCGCTCGGCGCAGGCGATCCGACAGTACTCGATCTGCACACTTTAATTTCGCGGTGCGTCTCGGTGCATCGCTCGCGGTATAGGCTGGCCGGCTTCGCCCTGGTTGTACTCAGCGACATCGATATCGTCGATCAGCCGCTTCCATCCGGCCGTTTCAGATCGATCGGATCGTAGCGATCAGGGGGAGCGCTTTGAGGGGTGAAGAACGCTTCAAATGCCTGATCGCCGATCAAGCGCAGGGCTTTTTGCAACGCGCGCATTACCTGCCAAACCCGATAGTCGTTGAAATTATTGATATATGGTATTGGCATGATACTGGCACTTCCAAACTCGTGTCGGTTGTTCCCCCAGCCGATCACTCCGAAGTGCCGCGCGTGAGCGCCGCGTATTGGGACTAGCAAGCCAGGATGGCAAAACGCAAAACGCCAACATCGGCTTCTTCGCAGGGGGTCGATGGCATGAGTTGCCTGTCGCCGCGACGCCCTCGCGGCGGCAGGCATATTTTTTAAATGCTGCGTAGGCGAAGACATGCAGGCATGGCAGACACCGGCATGCTCTCAGGCCGGATCGAAGTATGGAGCCGCAGCTTTTGGGCCGTCATCACCGCTTTCTAGCTCGGCAGGGTAGGTCACACCAACTCGAGCACCGCATTTGATTGCCGCAATCGATGTCGCGGGTGGCGTGAATGGTTCAATCATTCTTGAGACAACTTGCGCCGCTAGTGCCGTACATGACGGTCGTTTTAGAGCGTCGAATTCATTGTTGCGCATGTTGCAAAATGCGAAAGCGACTTCGCAATTCCTGCAAACGACACGATCCCATGTTGCTGAACGACTGATTGATGCTTGATCCATAAGCATTCATGCATTGGCACGCTAGTTGAAGCGGCCCTGGCGCTACAACTCAACTC
The DNA here is from genome assembly GCA_005877675.1 of Gammaproteobacteria bacterium. Taxonomy (GTDB): domain Bacteria; phylum Pseudomonadota; class Gammaproteobacteria; order Xanthomonadales; family Rhodanobacteraceae; genus Rudaea. The sequence goes on along the minus strand of VBNZ01000073.1, from coordinate 6,362 downwards.
GCAAGGAGATGTCGATGAGCATTTTTCGCAATCTGGGTTTTGCAGTTCTGGTACTAGGCGTTGGTTTTGACGTCACCCCGATGGCCGCGCATAGCGATACCGTAGTCGTCGAAAAGACCGGCAAGCACCATTACGTCTACTACGGCGATCATGAGATTTATTTTGCGCCAGAAGCTAAGGTTTACTATTGGCGCAACGGCGAAAGATGGGAATCCGGCGCAATGCTGCCGACCGAATACCGGACCTATGTGACCGGCAAAGGGTATGAGGTCGATCTCGACACCGAGCGCCCCTACGAGCGCCACGAATGGGTCGTCAAGCATTACAGAGACCACGATCATTGATCGTGTGCCGCGATGATCGCGGCATCGCAAGTCGGATGCCGCGATCATCATGTCGTACAGCAGATCGCAACACTGGTCAGCGCCTGAGGCATCAGTCGACGTCGGGTCAATCGTCAAACGGGCACGAATCCTATGGCGTCTGCGCGCGCATCTGCCCACGTACATCGGCGACGTCGCGGCGCGACACATTCGCCGCCGAGTTGCCCCACGCCTGACGAACGTATGAAATCAGTTCAGCGATGTGCAAAAGCCGGCATAGCAAAACGATTCGGATTGACCGAGGTTGATGCAGCAGCGCCACCGCCGAGGATCAAGCGGATAGCCGTCGCCGGATTCTTACCCTGTGCGATGGCGCTGCCTTTGAGCGCTGGAAATACGTCGCGCTGACCTTCGCCGTTTTGCATGTGGCAGGCGACGCAGTTATCCAAATACAAGTTGCGCCCGCTGTCGTGATTGGAGATTGCGTGGTCGGCAACGCGGTCCTGCCGGGGCTTCACTGCGCTGCCGCCATTCGGCAGGTCTTTTAGATAAGTCGCGATCGCGCGGGCATCCTCGTCGCTCAGATGCGAGGTCGACATCTGGATCACCTCCACCATCGGCCCGGTGGCGCGCGTGCGCACGTTGGCACCGGTTTTCAGATAGGTCGCAATCTCTTCAATAGACCATTCGGACAGTCCGCCGAGCGCGCTTCCGGTGAGGTCCGCGGCAAACCAGTATTCGCCCACGCCGCCTTGAAATGCACGCTCGTTCTCGATCGCGCCCGCGATATTTTTGGGTGAATGACACGCGCCGCAATGAGCCGCGCCTTCGACCAGATAGGCGCCACGATTCCACGCTGCGGGCTTGTTCGGGTCGGCGTGGAATTCTCCGGCTTTGAAAAACAACCGGTTCCATGCGCCGACGAGTCTGCGCGAGCGCGCCGGCAACGCCAATTCATTCGGTGGCGCCTTCTTATCTATCGCGGGCAATGTATCTAAATATACTTTTATCGAATGGACATCGGCACGACTGAGTTTAGTGAACCACGGATAGGGGAATGCGGGATACAGGTGCTCGCCGTTCCGATCCAGACCTTCGTGCAGGGCGCGATAGAAGTCCTCGTCGCTCCAGCCGCCAATGCCTGTCGTTGCATCCGGCGTGATGTTGCGCGAATAAATCGTGCCGAAGGGCGTCGGTATTGCGCGGCTGCCGGCGAACGGTTTGCCGCCAGAGTCGGTGTGGCAGGTTTCGCAATCGCCAATCTGCGCCAGGTAACGCCCGCGCGCCACTTCCGCATCGTCACGCGCGACAGCCGGCACCTCCGCCACGAGCAGTATCGCCGCAGCCCAGCAATGCAAGCCGCTGGCGCGCGCTCGCATCATGCGAGCGGCCCGGGATTCTTGAGATAGCGCGAGCGCATCGCAGCCGCGGCCCAATAGGTCAGCGCGCCGACCGTGCCCATCGGGTTATAACCGGCATTTTGCGGATAGGCGCTCGTCCCCATCACGAACAGGTTCGGCACGTCCCAGGATTGCAGATAACGATTCAGTGCGCTGTCGCGCGGATTTTCGCCGAGTATCGCGCCGCCGGTGTTGTGCGTGGTCTGATACTCGACGATGCCGTAATGGCCCTCGCGGGCGCGCTTGTGAAGGCCGCGCACGCCCTTTACGGCCTTGGCGATCTCGATCGCACGCTGGCTGGTGAACTTCATCATGGCGTGTTCGTTGGGCTGAAAATCAAACGTCATGCGCAGCAGCGGACTGCCGTAGATGTCGCGATATGTCGGATCCAGGTCCAAATAGTTCTGGCGATAGCTCATCACGCTGCCGTGAATCTGCATGCCGGACGCGCGCAGGTAGTTTTCGTGCATCGCACGTTTCCACTGCGAGCCCCACGCAGGCGTGCCGTCCGGAAGGTAGTGCTGCAGAATCGGCCGGCCGCCGGTGGTCCACATGCTCAGGTAGGCGCCGCCGATGAAACCATGCGGGCCGTGATCGAAATTGTCGCCGTTGAAGTCGTCGACGACCTGGCCGAGTGCGCCCGCGCCCATGAACGGATTGACGATCTCGTCGAAGAACACATCGATATAGGCCGACATCTGATACGAATAGTTTTTGCCGATGACGCCGCGACCCGTTGTCGGATCGTACGGCGCGCCGATGCCGGACAGCAGCAGCAGATGCACGTTGTGGTGTGCGTAAGCGCACAGGACGACCAGATCGGCGGGCTGCTCGAGTTCGACGCCCTGCGCATCGACGTAAGTCACGCCGGTCGCGCGTTTGCCGCTGGAATCCAAATTAACCCGGATGACGTTTGCATCGGTCTTGCAGCGAAATGAATCCTTGCGCAGCAGCACCGGCAGGATCGTGGTCTGCGGACTGGCCTTGGAATAATTGCCGCAGCCGAACCATTCGCAGAACCCGCAATACGTGCACTGGCCCATCTGTATACCGAGCGGATTTTTATACGGCCGCGAGGTGTTTGCAGCCGGGCAAGGGAAGGGGTGCAGGCCGAGCGAGCGGGCGGCTTCATCGAACTTCAGCGACGCGGCACTGCGCTTGAGCGGCGGGTTCGGAAATTCGCGGCGGCGTGGACCTTCGAACGGATTGCCTCCGTCCTGAATCACGCCGCCGAGGTTACCGGCTTTGCCGGAAATACCGCACAGATATTCCCAGCGGTCGTAGTGCGGTTCCAGATCGTCATAGCTCAGTGGCCAATCCTGCATGGTCATGTCCGGTGCGAGAAATTTCTTTCCGTAGCGCTGCTGGTTGTGGCTGCGGACTTTGAAATCGGTCGGCAGGAAGCGCCAGTTCTGGCCGTTCCAATGGACGCCTCCGCCGCCGACACCAACGCCGGGCATGAACGAGCCGAGCTGCCGCATCGGCAGCGCGGTTTCGCCGGAGTTGTTGCGAAACGTGAGGGTCTGACGTTCGGGTTCCTCGAATGTTGCCTTGCGCACGGCATAGCGCAGCTCATCCTGGATGTGAGTCGGTGCGAAGTCGGGGATCGTGTCGCGAAACGCGCCGCGCTCCAGCGCCAACACATTCAAGCCGGCATCGGTCAACTCTTGCGCGATGATTGCGCCGGTCCAGCCGAAACCGACAATCACTGCATCGACTGCGGCGAGCTTCGTCGCCATGGCTCAGATCTTGCGCGTGCGCCCACCGCGCCGGCCAAGCAAACCGACAGGTGGCAAAGGGTACGACATCCCGTACTGCTCGATTTCTTCGACATAGTTGTAACGCGCGCCGGGAAAACCGATGAGCTTCCAGCCGGCGAAATCGCGGTTGCCGCCATACATCGGATCGGACAGGAATCCCTCGGTGGTGTTCTGCAGCAGCATCGTGAAAAATGTTTTGCCCGGCACATCAACGAGCTCGATGGAATCTTTTTCCAGTGCAGTGAGCACGGCATCTTGATCGCTATTGCTCATGTCGGCGAAAGCCGCGTGAAACTGCCGACGGCAATATGCGTCCAGATTGCGGATCGCCAGGCGGTACAGTTCGGCAGGCGCGAATTTCAGCTGATAGCCCTGTTGCTCGCTGCCTTTGCGCCAAGGTCCCTGCATGTACCAGGTACGGGCCTGGCCATAAGGACCTGCGAGCTGGCGGTCGATGAAGTTGGGCACTCCGGCTTGCACCGCGCCGGGTCCAAGTTCGTCTTCGGGAATCAGGCGCGCGCACGCGGCACTGACGAAGCGCCGCTCCTCGGCGTTGAAGAACAGCGGTGCATCGGCCCGCGTTTCATTGGGGATATCCAGTGGTGCGACATCGCGCCGTGTGCCGCGGCTGGCACATGCGGAAATTCCCGCCGCACCACCGGCGACGAGGAAACTGCGGCGCGAGATCGTCGGCATTCGCATACGGACGTCACGGCCCCGCGGCGTGATGCGATCCTGCCCAGACAGCAGCCAACAACAATAAAAAACCGCTGACGGCGATCAAGGCATGCACTACGACCAGCCACTTCGGCAGCGCCAACTGTTTCCAATGATAGTTGAGATTCATGACCACGCCGCCGAGCGCTGCGACCACAAATAATCCCGTCGCGATCGATGCGAGCTGCGGCAGGCCGACGGTAAAGAATGCATAAAGCAATAGCGTAAGCGCGGCGGCGGAAAGAAAACCGTGCAACATCGCGAGCGCTATCGGCGGATGCGGTTTCCCGCTGAAACGAATCCCAGCCATCACCAGGCCGCCGACGGCCGAGATGGCGAAAAGACCCGCAGCAGTTTGCATTGCCAAGTTAGGTTCCATGTTCATGTCCTCGTCTTCGTTTATTCGATGAGGCTTGGATGAGCGCTTGGATAACCAGCCCAGCACTTCACGCCGAAGCACGAACTATGCCCGGCTCGCTTCTCAGATCAATGCCTTCCGTGGCTTGAAAATCTTCATCCCAAGCTGGGAAAAATTTTCCGCCGCGCGATATGGATTTACTCGCCTAACGCGCTAACGCCGCCACGTGGCATGTCATCCGCAATATCGGAACTTACCGCGGAGCGAGTGCGCACTCGAAAAACGGCTGCGATTCTTGCCGAACACTGCGGCGCACCGCTGCACAGGATGCGAGCAGCACACAGCCGGGCTTCGAAGCCGGACCTCGTGAGCGCCAGCGTGGCATGTCCCTTGCTCCTTTTTGTATGACGCTGCTGTTGCATAGCAGGGGAGTGCCATGAAAACAGCGAATGCAACGTATAGTCATGTCGTGCTTGTATCCCGGCGCCTGCCGGAGCAGCGGCGCACTCATGACTGCTCTGCGCGCGAGGCGGTGGCGGCGCAAATCGCACAATTTCTGGAGTGCGACTTCGCCGGAGAATTCGACCCCGCTCGCCATTATTCCGGCGCACTCTACTTCGTTCCAGACGTCGCGCTGCTTGCAGACGATGCGCATGCTCTGGGCATTCGTTCGAATGCAGATTTGTTCGGCGGCGTCGTGCCGTATCCGTTCGTCGCCACCAAGGCGATTACGCACGGGCTGGTCAATTCCGAAGCGCGCGGTCCGCCCGGCTGGTCGTCGACGTTTTGCGAGAGTGTGCGCGACGAAGTAGTGGCGGGCTTCACCGCGTTTGCTTTGCCTGATGCGCTGATCGCAGTGCAGCGCATACTCGAAAGTGGCAGTGCGCGCATCAAACATGTCGCTGGCATAGGTGGATCCGATCAAACCAGCGTGCGCGACAGCGCAGAGGCGAGGGAGGCGTTGCTGGCAATCGGCGAAGAAGAAATCGCGCAATATGGCGTCGTCGTCGAGCAAAACCTTTCGGAACCCATAACCTATAGCATCGGCCGAATCATGCTCGGCTCGCTCTCGATCAGCTATTTCGGGACGCAGCGAACGACGCAGAACCGTCTCGGCGAGGAAGTCTATGGCGGTTCTGATCTAAGCGTCGTACGCGGCGGTTTCGCTGAATTAGGGACATCGGAGATGCCGCAGGCAGCGCGTGCGGCATTTGTGCACGCACTCAGTTATGACGCAGCGGTCGAACGGGCTTTTCCGCAGTTCTTTGCATCCCGCCGCAACTACGATGTCATCTGTGGCCGCGATGAGCAAGGCGTGGAGCGCAGCGGCGTACTCGAACAGTCCTGGCGTTTCGGTGGCGCGAGCGCGGCCGAAGTCGCGGCATTGCTCGCTCTCAAGACCGACGCGACGCTCCAGCGCATACGTGCATCGACGTATGAAGTCCATGCCGACGTTGTGCCTCCACGCGGCGCGACGGTTCACTTTCGCGGCATCGACGAACATGTGGGCGCGATAACCAAATATACGATGGTCGAATCCGATGGACGTCGCACTTGAAAAAATCGGCATTGCGGTCGACTCGGTTCGGCTCGATGGCACGTTGCTCGCACCGGCGCGCGAGTTTCCCGGCATCTTGTATGTGCATGGCTGGGGTGGTGATCAACAGCACGATCTCGAACGCGCGCGCGAAGCGGCCGGCTTGGGCTGCGTGTGCGTTACGTTCGATCTACGCGGCCATGGCACCGACGTGAATGAATGCACCAGCGTGACCCGCGATCAGAATCTCGCCGACATCGTCGCGGC
>VBNZ01000072.1:36931-38484 GCA_005877675.1 Gammaproteobacteria bacterium | reverse complement strand
CGTGCCGCGCGCGAATGCGATGCGGCCGCGGCGCGCGGCGCCGTCGGTTTCGAGCAATTCAAAACGCATCGCCGTCATTGCGCGCCCTCTGGAAGTATCAACATCGCGTCCCCGTAAGAAAAAAACCGATAGCGCTGCGCCACCGCATGGCGATACGCATGCAATATCACCTCGCGCCCCGCATAGGCCGACACCAGCATCAGCAGCGTCGATTCGGGCAGATGGAAGTTCGTGATCAGCGCATCGATGCTGGTGATCTTGTAGCCCGGGAAGATGAAGATCTGCGTCTCACCGGCGAACGGCTGCACCTCGCCGTCGCGCAGACTCGATTCGAGCGCGCGCACGACCGTGGTGCCGACCGCGATCACGCGCCCGCCACGCGCGCGCGCGCGCCGGATTTTCTCGACCAGCTCAGCGCCGACATTGAGCCATTCGCGATGCATCACATGGTGCTCGAGCTGCTCGGCGCGCATCGGCTGAAACGTGCCCGCGCCGACGTGTAGGGTGACGTAGCCGAAGTCGACGCCCCGCGCGCGTAATGCATCGAGCATGGTCTCGTCGAAATGCAGACCGGCGGTGGGAGCAGCGACGGCGCCGGGCGCACGCGCGTAAACGGTCTGGTAACGCGCTTCGTCGATGCTGTCTGCATCGCGTGCGATATACGGCGGCAGCGGCATGCGTCCGAGGCGCGCAAGCAGCTTTTCGATCGGCTCGCGCGTGTCGAAACGCAAAGTATAAAATTCCCCTTCGCGCCCGAGCACGCTGATTGGCGTGCCGTCGCTGAGCAGGATCGTGCTGCCTTCGCGCGGCTTCTTGCTCACGCCGATCTGCGCCAGCGCCTCGTGCGTGCCGAGCACGCGCTCGATCAGAATTTCGACCGCGCCACCGCTCTCCTTGCGTCCGAACAACCGCGCCTGCAGCACGCGCGTGTCGTTGAACACGAGCAGATCGTCGCGGCGCAGAAACGATGGTAGCTCGGCGAAGCGGTGATCGACAAACTCACGCGCCGCGACATCGACCACGAGCAGGCGGCTGGCCGAACGCTCGGCCAGCGGCACCTGCGCGATCAGTTCGCGCGGCAGATCGAAATGAAAATCGGATTTTTTCACGGATATGGGTGCGCAGGCGCAATCGGATCGGCAGTGCGCGCCACACTGGCTTTGCAGCGGCGCGCAACGCGATTATCGCCCAAGCCGCGGCGCAATTCGATTCAGTTGTGTAGTCGCGAGCGCGGGCGGCGACGGTGCTATCTTCCTGGCGCGGCGGCCGTCACCTGCACGGCAGTGCCATAGCAAAGCACTTCGGTCAGCCCCGGCATCAGCTCCGTCGCGTCGTAATGCATACCGATGATCGCGTTGGCGCCGAGTTGCTGTGCGTGCTCGCACATGAGCCGGTAGGTTTCTTCACGTGCGCGCTCGCACAGATTGGTGTAAATGGTGATGTTGCCGCCGAGCAGCGACTGCAGGCCACCGAAAAAATTGCCGACGATCGAACGCGACCGCACGGTGATGCCGCGCACGACGCCGAAATTCTTTGCGATCGTATAACCGGGC
>VBNZ01000072.1:33737-36908 GCA_005877675.1 Gammaproteobacteria bacterium | reverse complement strand
GCGCCGATCTTACTTCAATGCCTGGCACGGAACGCTACAGCCATCCCTTCTGACGTGCGAGGCGATAGGCCTCGATGCGGTTCGTCACGCCAAGTTTGCCGATAGCCTCGGACAGGTAATTGCGCACCGTACCCTGCGACAGGTGCAGCTGCTCGGCGATATCGCCGGCTGATTGACCCTCGCCGGCAAGGCGCAGCACTTGGCGTTCGCGGTCGTTGAGCGGATCGGCCTCGCTCCAGGCCTCGAGAGCGAGTTGCGGGTCGATCGCGCGTCCACCACGATGCACGCGGCGAATCGCTTCGGCGAGCTGATCGGCCGGCGCGTCCTTGAGCAGATAACCGCTCACGCCCGCATCGAGCGCGCGGCGCAGAAAACCCGGCCGCGCGAAGGTCGTGAGGATGATCACTTTGCACGCGAGTCCGCGATCGCGCATGCGCTGCGCGAGTTCGAGCCCGGTGAGCCGCGGCATTTCGATATCGGTGACGACGACATCGGGCGTCTGATCAGGCGCGCGCTGGATCATCGCCCACGCATCCTCGCCATCGGCCGCGCTGCCGATCACCTCGATATCGGATTCGAGATTGAGCAAGGCCGACAGCGCGCCGCGCACCATCGCCTGATCTTCGGCCAACAAGACGCGAATCATGGCGCGACTTGCACCGCGGGCGAAACAACGCGTGATGCCGATGAGGGTTCTGCAGCAGCCTGCGCCAGCGCTGCGGTGACGGTCAACGTCGTGCCCTTGCCACGCTGCGATTCGATGCGCAGCTGCGCGCCGACTGCGCTTAGGCGTTCGCGCATGCCGCTCAGACCGTTGCCGGGCACTATCGCGCCGCCGCGGCCATCGTCTTCGATGCGCAGGATCACCGCATCGTGATCGCGCTCGAGCGCGATGCGCGCCTGCATCGCGCGTGCGTGACGCTGGATGTTCGTCGCCGCCTCGCGCACAGTCATCGCGAGTGCTGTTTCGAGTTCGGGCGGCAGCGCCGTATCGGCCAATGTATAGTCGAGGCGCACGTGATTGCATTCGAGCAGCAGTTTAGCCGAAGCGAGTTCGGCGGCGAACCCAGCTGCACGGATTCCGGTGACCGCTCGCCGCACTTGCGCGAGCGCATCGCGCGCGACACGTTCGACATCGGCCATCTCGCGCTTTGCCGCCGCAACATCGCGATCGAACAACTTGTTCGCGAGCTCGGACTTGAGCGTAATCAGCGACAATGTATGACCGAGCAGATCGTGCAGGTCGCGGCCGATGCGCTCACGCTCGGCGGTCGCGGCGAGGCGACGCACTTCGTCGTGACTTAGCTTGAGCTCGATCTCACGCTCGTACTTGCGCATGAAGTTGATGTTCATCAGGCCAATGGCGAGGCCGACAATCACTGCGTTGAACAGATAGATCCACGGATATTCGAGCCACAGCCATTGCAGCACGTATAGCCCGAGCATCAGCAGCATATTGCGCACCGTATCGCGCGTACGCGTGCCGCTGCACACGCCGAGAAACGCGCAGGCGTAGATGATGTAGCCCTGCGCGCCTGGATTGAGCGGCGTGACGGTGAAGCCGAGCGCCGCGACCGCGAGCGCACACCAGAGCACCTGATTGCGGTCGCGGTAGTAGACGCGATAGAACAACCACAGGAACACGGCGAAGCTCGCGAACGTGGGCAGCTTCCAATTCGGAAAGGTACCGTTGGTGTCGTAGACCGGCGTGATGAAGATCCACGTCGTCCACACCAGCATCAGCCACGGAAACCAATGGAAGCTGCGACGCTTGCCGTCGAACATGCCGCGCATGCACAGCAGCGAATTTTCCGATGGCGTGAACATGTTGCCGAACATGTAACGTTCCGAATTAAACAAGGCCCGGTGCAAGCATAGTAGGTTCGCGATCAGAAGTAGGCCTTGTGCTCGGTCCGCTGCGAAATCCACCAGATATTGCCGCAGGGGTCGACCACGCCGCCCTGACGGTCACCGTAAGGCATATCGGCAACCTCCATTTCGAGTTTCGCGCCGTGATTCAGGGCGACCTGCATCGCTGCGTCGGCGTTTTCGACGTAGAGATAATAGGATCCGGGCATCGCCGGATAGCGCGAACTTGCCTCGCTCGCCATGACCGTCGAGGTGCCGATGCGCACCTGTGCATTGGCGATCTTGCCGTCGCCGCGCAGACTGCGGCCGATTTCGACCCCGCCGAATGCGTCCTTCAGGAATGCAACGAAGCGCTCGGCATCGTCGACGAAGAAATATGGGGTGATCGTGCTGAAACCTTCGGGGATGTACATCGCGTTCTCCTTGTTCGCCGCAACTCTCGCCGGATTAGTTCGCACGCGCCAGCCAGCGGCGTGCGATCGCAAAACAGATTGCAGTGAACGCACCGAGGAACAGCAGATGGCCGCTCACCGCGCCCGCATAGTCGCGCCCGCTCGCCGCAAGCGCGAGTTGTGCTGCTCGGGCTATACGTGCTGCAATGGCTGTGGCTCGAATATCCGTGGATCTATCTGTTCAACGCAGTGATTGTCGGCCTCGCCATTGGCAGATAGATGAAGTTGACGATCGCGGGCGCGGCCGCGGCGCCGACACGGCTGCCGATCAATAGGCCAAGCGCGCAGAACGGCAGCACGCCGAGCGTCGTGATGCAGCCGAGCAGCAGCCATTGCGCGAGACCGAGGCGAACCCCGCCCAGGCCATAGGCCATCGCTGCGAGTATCAGATAGATGATCAGCGCGAATCCCGCCGCCATGATCATCTTCGACGCGAGATACGCGCCGGGCGGCATCGGCGCGACGCGCTTCAGCGCAAGCCAGCCGCGCTCACGCTCGATCGCGACGCCGACGCCGAAACCGAAGAGGCCGGGCGCCATCACGCCGAACACGCTGTAGGTCGCGAACAGATAATGCGCGGCGTTGTTGCTGCCGCGATTGAGCAGCAGCGCAAACAACAGATAGAACATCGGCGGAAACAGCAGCGATGGAATCGCGAAGGAGGGCATGCGCAGTACGCGCAGAAATTCCGTTTTCGCCTCGAGCGCGTAAGCGCGCAGCAAGTCGGGCGTGCCTGTTTGAGGCATCGATGTGGTTTCGACAATCGCATTCATTCAAATTCTCCGGCGCTAAACAAATTCTCTGGCGCTAAATTTTTTAGCACGTCATTCCCGCGCAAACGGGAGTCCAG